>NZ_JBHXTM010000060.1:0-44324 GCF_042677325.1 Streptomyces sp. NPDC127117 | reverse complement strand
AACTCCACCGAACGAGCGTCATACAGATCCGTCGCATACTCGATCGTGATGTCCAACCCACCCGGCCGACCATCCACCGAACGACGCTCCGCGAAGCCGAAGGTCAGATCGAACTTGGCGATCTCCACCTTCGAGAACTCGTACGTGGCTTCCAGCCCCGGGAGTTCGGGAGCTTCGGCGGACATGTCGCCGACGGTGAGCATGACCTGGAAGAGGGGGTGGCGGGCGGTGGTGCGCTCGGGGTTGAGGGCTTCGACCAGCCGGTCGAACGGCAGGTCCTGATGGCTCCAGGCGGCGAGGTCGGTCTCCCGGACCCGGGTGAGCAGTTCGCGGAAGCTCGGGTCGCCGCTGGTGTCGGTGCGCAGGACGAGGGTGTTGACGAAGAAGCCGACGAGGTCGTCGAGGGCCGGGTCGGTGCGCCCTGCGACGGGCGAGCCGAGCGGGATGTCGTGGCCGGCGCCGGAACGGGACAGCAGGGTCGACACCGCGGCCTGCGCCACCATGAAGAGTGTGCTGCCGGTCTCCTGGGCCAGCGCACTGAGCGACTCGTGCAGTCCGGCCGGGCAGTGCACGGTGTGGGTGGTGCCACGGTTGGACGCGGTGGCCGGCCTGGCGCGGTCCGCCGGGAGCGTCACTTCCTCCGGAAGATCAGCCAACGCAGCGCGCCAGTAGTCGAGTTGGCGTTCCTCGTCGCTCCCGAGGATTCGTTGCTGCCAGAGGGAGTAGTCGGCGTACTGGACCGGCAGCGGCTCCCACGCGGGGGCGGTGCCCTCGGTGCGGGCCTCGTAGGCGGTCGCCAGGTCGCGGAAGAGCGGTCCGTTGGACCAGCCGTCGGAGGCGATGTGGTGGATCACCACCAGCAGGATGTGCTCCTGCTCACCGAGCGACAGCAGGTGTGTACGGATCGGCGCCTGGACGGAGAGGTCGAAGGTGGCCGACGAGAGCTCGGCCAGTCGTGCGGTGAGTTCCTCCTCGGTGGTGTCGATCAGGGGGAGGTCGATGGCGGTCGGGGGAAGGATGTGCTGGTGGGGCGTGCCTTCGTGGGTCGGGAATACGGTCCGCAGTCCTTCGTGACGGGTGGTCACGTCGGTGAGGGCGAGTCGAAGGGCCCGATGGTCCAGTGAGCCCTTGAGGCGCAGGGCCAGGGGGATGTTGTAGGTCGCGGACGGGCCTTCCATCTGGTCGAGGAACCACAGCCGCTGCTGGGCGGAGGAGAGCGGCACGATCTCCGGCCGTTCCTCGGCCGTCAGCGCCGGCCGGGGAAGCTCGCCGCTGCCCGCGGTGACGCACTCCGAGAGCGCGAGCACCGTGGGGTTACGGAACAGGTCCTTCACCCCGAGCTGGACACCGAACGCCCGTCGGATGCGGCTGATCAGTCGGGTGCCGAGCACCGAGTGGCCGCCGCGGTGGAAGAAGTGGTCGTCGATGGTGACCGACGGCAGTCCGAGAACGGCCGCGAAGAGCCCGCAGAGCACCTCTTCCTGCGGTGTGCGCGGGGCGCGGCCGCTGGTGGCGTGGGAGACCTGGGGTGCGGGCAGGGCACGTCGGTCGACCTTGCCGTTGGTGGTGAGCGGGATCTCGTCGAGGACCACGAAGGCTGACGGGACCATGTACTCGGGCAGGGCGTCCGAGGCGTGACCGCGCAGTTCGGCCACGTCGATCCGGGCGCCTTCGGCGGCGACGAGGTAGGCGACGAGGCGCTTGTCGCCGGGCCGGTCCTCACGGACCACCACGGTTGCCTGGCCCACGCTCTGGTGGGCCGTCAACGCGGTCTCGACCTCGCCGAGTTCGATGCGGAAGCCGCGGAGCTTGACCTGCTGGTCGGCGCGGCCCAGGTATTCGAGGGAGCCTTCGAGGTTCCAGCGGACCAGGTCACCGGTCCGGTACATCCGCGCACCGGACGGGCCGTACGGGTCCGCGACGAAGCGCTCCGCCGTCATGCCCGGCCGGCCGAGGTAGCCGCGGGCGAGACCGGCACCGGCGATGTACAGCTCGCCGGGAGTGCCCGGCGGGACCAGCCGCAGCCCCTCGTCCAGGACGTACAGCCGGTGATTGTCCAGCGGCTCACCGATCGGAATGGCACCCGCGTAGTCGAGCGGCCGGTGAATCCGGTGAGTCGTGGCGAACGTGGTCGTCTCCGTCGGACCGTAACCGTTCACAACGGTCAGGTCCGGACAGCGCTCCATGACCCGGCGCACCGCCTCCGGCGGCACCACATCACCACCCGCCCACACCTCACGCACCCCGGCGAACGCCTCCGGAACCTCCTCCGCCATCACCCGGAACAGACCCGCCGTCAACCACAGCGAGCTGATCCCGCGCTCGGTCAGCAGCCCGCCCAGCATCCCGGGGTCGAGGTACCCGGGGGGCGCCACCACGACCGTGCCCCCGTTCAGCCACGGCACCCAGATCTCGTGCGTGGAGGCGTCGAAGGTGTGCGGTGAGTGGAAGAGCACCCGGGTGTGGTTGCCGTTGGCGTACATGGTCTGCGCGGCCAGGTCCGCCACATTGCGGTGGGTGACCGCGACGCCCTTCGGCACACCCGTCGAACCGGATGTGAACATCACGTACAGCCACTGGTCGGGATGGGCGTGGGGGGCCGGGGGTGTCGAGGGGAGGTGGGCGAATCCGGCGGTCCCGTCGAGCACGACGGTCTCGGCACCGGTCCGGGCCACGATCGGGTGATCGGCCAGCGCCCGGTCGGTGAGCAGGACCGGCGCCCCGGTCTCCGTGAGGATCCGCAGCAGACGGGTGTCGGGGTCCGCGGTGTTGAGCGGGGCGTATACGCCTCCGGCCTTGACCACCGCGAGGAGTCCGGTGAGCAGCTGCGCCGACCGCTCCATCAGTACGGCGACGACGCTCTCCGGACGGACGCCGAGGCCCACGAGGTGGTGGGCGAGCCGGTTGGTGTCCTCGTCCAGCTCGGCGTAGGTCAGCTCCCGGTCACCGTCGATCAGGGCGATCGCGTCCGGGGTGCGCGCGGCCTGCGCGGCGAACAGCTCCGCGAGGCCCGCGTCCGGGGAGCCGGTGACCGCACCGTTCCACTGCTCCAGGAGCCGGTGGCGCTCGTCCGCACCGATGAACTCCAGCTCGCCCACGGGGATTTCGGGGCGCTCGACGGCGTCTCCCAGCAGCCGTACCAGTCGGGCGGTGACTGCCTCGACCGTGCCGGCGTCGTACAGGTCGGTGGCGTACTCGACCCTGATGTCCAGCCCACCGGGGCGGCCGTCGGCCGTGCGGTGTTCGTGGAAGGAGAAGGTCAGGTCGAACTTGGAGATCTCCAGCGCGGTGAAGCCCGACTCGGCCGTGATTCCGGGGAGTTCGAGGGTGGGGGTGACGGCTTCCTGGAGGGTGAGAACCACCTGGAAGAGGGGGTGCCGGGCGGTGGAACGCTCGGGGTTGAGGGTCTCCACCAGCCGGTCGAAGGGCAGGTCCTGGTGGGCCCAGGCCGCCAGGTCGGCCTCCCGGACCCGGCTGAGCAGTTCACGGAAGCTCGGGTCGCCGGCCAGATCCGTGCGCAGCACCAGGGTGTTGACGAAGAAGCCCACCAGGTCGTCGAGGGACTGCTCCGAGCGGCCCGCGATCGGGGCGCCGATCGGGATGTCCTCCCCCGCGCCGGAACGGGACAGTGCGGTGGCGACGGCGGCCTGGGCCACCATGAACAGCGTGCTGCCGGTCTCCCGGGCCAGCCGTGTCAGCCCGTCGTGCAGCTCCGCGGGGACGTGGACGCTGTGGGTGTTGCCGCGGTAGGTGGCGACCGCCGGGCGCGGCCGGTCGGCCGGCAGGGTGGCCTCGTCGGGCAGCCCGTCCAGTGTGTGGCGCCAGAACTCGGACTGCCGCTCCCCGTCGGCCGCGAGCAGTTCCTGCTGCCAGAGGGTGTAGTCGGCGTACTGGACCGGCAGCGGCTCCCACGCGGGGGCGACGCCCTCGGCACGGGCGGTGTAGGCGGCCGCCAGGTCACGCAGCAGCGGAGTGGTGGACCAGCCGTCGGAGGCGATGTGGTGCATCACCACCAGCAGTACATGATCCTGGTCCCCAAGATTGAACAGGGTTGCGTGGAGCGGGAGTTCGGACTCCAGGTCGAAGCTGCGGGCGGCGTGCTCCGCGAGTTCCGCCTCCAGGTCCGCTTCGGCCACCGCGAGGGCCGGCAGCTCCACCCGGACCTCGGCGGCCGGGAGCTGCCACTGGTAGGCGGCGTCGTCGGCCATCCCGAAGAGGGTGCGCAGCGATTCGTGCCGCACGACCAGATCGGTGAGCGCGAGCTGAAGGGCCTCCGGGTCGAGCGTGCCCGTGAGGCGCAGGGCCAGCGGGATGTTGTACGTCGCCGACGGCCCCTCCAGGTGGTGCAGGAACCAGAGGCGCTGCTGGGCGGAGGAGAGCGGCACCCGCTCGGGCCTGGCCGCCTCCCGGAGCGCGGGCCGCTGCACGGCGTCGCCGCCCGCTTCGACGTACTCGGCCAGTCCGGCCACCGTGGGGCCCTGGAAGAGATCCCGGACGGTGATCTGGACGCCGAAGGTCTGCCGGATGCGGCTGATGAGGCGGGTGGCGAGGAGCGAGTGCCCGCCGAGGTTGAAGAAGTGGTCGTCGATGGTGGCCGAGGGCAGTCCCAGGACCTCCGCGAAGAGGCCGCACAGGACCTCTTCGACCGGTCCCCGGGGCGCGCGCCCGGCGGTGTCGGCGCTCTGCCGGGGTGCGGGCAGGGCGCGTCGGTCGACCTTGCCGTTGACGGTGAGCGGGATCTCGTCCAGGACCACGAAGGCCGACGGGACCATGTACTCCGGGAGCGTGCCGGCGATCTCGCGGCGCACCGTCCCGATGTCGATCCGGGCGCCTTCGGCGGCGGTGAGGTAGGCGACGAGGCGCTTGTCGCCGGGCCGGTCCTCGCGGACGACGACGGTGGCCTGGGCCACCTCCGCCTGGGAGGTCAACGCGGTCTCGATCTCGCCGGGTTCGATGCGGAAGCCGCGGAGCTTGACCTGCTGGTCGGCGCGGCCGAGGTATTCGAGGGAGCCTTCGAGGTTCCAGCGGACCAGGTCACCGGTCCGGTACATCCGGGTGCCGCAGGGGCCGTAGGGGTCCGCGACGAACCGGTCGGCGGTCAGCGCCGGACGGTCCAGATACCCCTGCGCCAGACCGGCACCGGCGATGTACAACTCGCCCGGCGTGCCCGGCGGGACCAGCCGCAGCCCCTCGTCCAGGACGTACAGCCGGTGATTGTCCAGCGGCTCACCGATCGGAATGGCACCCGCGTAATCGAGCGGCCGGTGAATCCGGTGAGTCGTGGCGAACGTGGTCGTCTCCGTCGGACCGTAACCGTTCACAACGGTCAGGTCCGGACAGCGCTCCATGACCCGGCGCACCGCCTCCGGCGGCACCACATCACCACCCGCCCACACCTCACGCACCCCGGCGAACGCGCCCGGCGCCTCCTCCGCCATCACCCGGAACAGACCCGCCGTCAACCACAGTGCGGTTATCCCGTGTTCAGCGATCAGGCCCTCGTACGCTGCCGCATCGAGATGTCCTGCGGGGGCCACGACGAGGGTTCCGCCGTTCAGCCACGGCACCCACATCTCATACGTCGAGGCATCGAACGCCATCGCCGAGTGGAACAACACCCGGGAGTGGCTACCGTTCGCGTACATCGTCTGCGCGGCCAGGTCCGCGACATTGCGATGCGTGACCGCAACACCCTTCGGAACCCCGGTCGAGCCCGACGTGAACATCGCGTACACCGGCTGATCCACATGCACCGGCACCCCAGGATCCGACGCATCGTCGTCCCCGCCGCCAAACACCGGACCCAGCACCCGCACACCCGCCGGCACCACCAACGAACCCGGATCCCGGTCCGTCACCAGATGCGAGACCCCCGACTCCCCCACGATCAACTCGACACGATCCGCCGGATACCGCGTATCCAACGGCACATACACCGCACCCGCCTTCACCACACCCAACGTGGCAACCACCGCACCCACCGAACGCTCCTGGAACAACGCCACCCGACCGCCCGGCCGCACACCCTCAGCGATCAGCCGACGCGCCACCCCATTGGCCAGACCCTCCAACTCCCGATACGAAAGCTCACGACCCTCACCCACCACCGCAACCGCATCCGGCGTCCGCGCCACCTGCGCCGCGAACAACCGCCCGACACCCACACCCGGAGAACCGGTCACCGCACCGGACCACTCCCCCAACAACAACCCACGCTCACCACCCGACAACAACTCCAACTCACCCACCGGCACATCCGGCGCACAAGCCACAGCACCCAACAACCGCACCAGACGCTCACCCGCCAACTCCACCGAACGAGCGTCATACAGATCCGTCGCATACTCGATCGTGATGTCCAACCCACCCGGCCGACCATCCACCGAACGACGCTCCGCGAACGAGAACGTCAGATCGAACTTGGCGAACCGCAGCCAGGTGAACTCCGACTCGGTGTCCAGTTCTCCGGCGACGAGCGTCGGTGTGGCCGCGTCGGTGAGTGTCAGCATCACCTGGAAGAGCGGGTGCCGGGCGGCGGACCGGTCGGGGTTGAGTGCTTCGACCAGCCGGTCGAACGGCAGGTCCTGATGGCTCCAGGCAGCCAGGTCGGTCTCCCGGACCCGGGTCAGCAGTTCGCGGAAGCTCGGGTCGCCGGTCAGATCCGTGCGCAGGACGAGGGTGTTGACGAAGAAGCCGACCAGGTCGTCGAGGGCCTGGTCCGTCCGGCCTGCGATGGGTGATCCGAGCGGGATGTCGTGGCCGGCGCCGGAACGGGACAGCAGGGTCGACACCGCGGCCTGCGCCACCATGAAGACCGAGGCCCCGGATTCGCGTGCCAGTTCCGCGAGCGAGGAGTGGATCTCCTCCGAGCAGTGCACGGTGTGGGTGGCGCCCCGGTAGGAGGCGACGGCCGGACGCTGCCGCACGGCGGGCAGGGTGACCTCTTCCGGCAGGTCGGCCAAGGTCCGCCGCCAGTAGTCGAGTTGGCGGGAGGCGACGCTCTCCTCGTCCGCGGGGTCGCCGAGTACGTCGCGGTGCCAGAGGGTGTAGTCGGCGTACTGGGCGGGCAGCGGTTCCCAGGCGGGGCGCTCACCGCGGGAGCGGGTCGCGTAGGCGGTGCTCAGGTCGCGCATCAGCGGTTGGTAGGACCAGCCGTCGGAGACGATGTGGTGCATGACCACGAGGAGTACGTGGTCGCGCTCGCCGAGCCTGAACAGCCTTGCGCGGAACGGCAGATCGGCCGCCAGGTCGAAGATGTGCTCGGACTCGGCGGTGAGCAGTGCGGCGACCTCGTCCTCGGTCGCCGGGGTGACCGGCAGCTCCACCCTGACGCTGTCGGCGGGCAGGATCCGCTGGTACGTCTGTCCTTCCGCCTGGCCGAAGACGGTGCGCAGGCTCTCGTGGCGTCCCGCGACATCGGTGAACGCGGACTCCAGGGCGGCTACGTCGAGGTCGCCGCGGACCCGGACGGAGAGTGGGATGTTGTACGTCGCCGAGGGGCCCTCCAGCTGGTCGAGGAACCAGAGCCGTTGCTGGGCCGCCGAGATCGGCAGCGGCTCGGGCCGCTCCTGGGCGGTCAGGGCCGGGCGGGTGGACTCCTCTCCGCCGGTGGCGACGTACTCGGCGAGCAGCGCCACGGTCGGGTACTCGAAGAACTGCCGCAGCGTGAGCTGGACGTCGAGGACGGTGCGCACCCGGCTCACCAGCCGGGTCGCCAGCAGCGAGTGGCCGCCGAGGGTGAAGAAGTCGTCGTCGATGCCGATCGTCGGCAGGCCCAGGGAGTGGGCGAACAGGCCGCAGAGGACCTCCTCGACGGGGTTGCGCGGGGCGCGGCCGTCGGCTGCCGCGCCGGCCCGGGGCGCGGGCAGTGCGCGCCGGTCCAGCTTGCCGTTCGGGGTCAGCGGCAGGGTTCCCATCGGGACGACCGCCGAGGGCACCATGTACTCGACGAGCTGCTCGGCCGCGTACCGGAGGAGTTCGGCTCCGTCCAGGACGCCTTCCTCTGCGGGTACGGCGTAGGCGACCAGGCGCTTGTCGCCGGGCCGGTCCTCGCGGACGATGACCGCGGCCTGGGCCACGGAGGGGTGGCGGACCAGTACGGTCTCGATCTCGCCCAGCTCGATGCGGTTGCCGCGCAGCTTGACCTGCTGGTCGGCGCGGCCGAGGAAGACGATCTCACCGTGTTCGTTCCAGGCGGCCAGGTCGCCGGTGCGGTACATGCGGCTGCCGGCCGGTCCGTAGGGGTCGGCGGTGAACCGCTCGGCGGTCAGGCCGGGCAGCCGGGCGTAGCCCTGGGCGAGGTGCGGTCCCGCGACGTAGAGCTCGCCGGTCTCGCCCTCGGCGGTGTGGCGGAGTTCGCCGTCCAGGACGTACATGGCGGTGTTCGCCATCGGGATGCCGAGGTGCAGCCGGTCGAGGGTGCGGGCCTCGGGGGTGAACGCCTGGTAGCTACAGAAGACGGTCGCCTCCGTGGGGCCGTAGACGTGCACGAACGTGGTGTCCGGGCAGTGGTCCAGGGCCCGTTGGAGGGCGGTGGCGGACAGCACGTCGCCGCCGGTCCAGATCTCGCGCAACTGCCCCAGGGCGTCGATCGCCTCGCTGGCCATGGCGTCGAAGAGGGCGGTGGTGAAGTAGGCGGCGGTCGCCCGGTAGCGGGTGATGGCGTCGGCGAGCTCGCCGATGTCGACCTTCGGGGCGGACAGCACGACGGCCAGTCCGCCGCGCAGCAGCGGCACCCACAGCTCGTAGGTGGAGGAGTCGAAGGGCAGTGGCGAGTAGGCGAGCACCCGCTCGTGGGCCGTGGCGCCGAAGCCCGGGTCCAGGGCCAGTTCGACGACGTTGCGGTGGGTGTTCACCACACCCTTGGGGGTGCCGCTGGAGCCGGAGGTGAACATCATGTACAGCGGCTGGTCCGGGTGGACCGTGACCTCGGGTGCCGTGTCGGCCGTGTCGGCCGTGGCGCTCATGTCGTCGAGGCGCAGGGCGGGCAGGTCCCCGGCGAAGCCGGTCTTCCCGGCCGGGCGGTCGGTCACCAGGAGGCCGGCCCCGGTGTTGCCGAGGATCCAGGCGAGGCGCTCCTCGGGCTGGCGGGGGTCGAGGGGCACGTACACGCCGCCGCTCTTCAGCACGGCGAGGACCGTGATGACGTAGGCGAACGAGCGGTCGAAGAGGAGGCCGACGGCGTCGCCGGGCCGTACGCCCTCGGTGACGAGCCGGTGTGCGAGAGCGTTGGCCGCGCCGTCCAGCTCCCGGTAGGTGAGACTGCGGTCCTCGCGGACGAGTGCGACGGCCTGCGGGGTGCGGGCGGCCTGCGCGGCGAAGAGAGCGTGCAGCGCACCCTCGGGAAGGTTCTCGGCCGTGTCGTTGTACGCGGCGACGTGCGCGGGGACGACGACGCCGAGGGAGAGAGCTGGATCGGTTTGCGGCTGGGACATCTCGACACCTTCTTGGTAGCTCGGATCTCGTGGTCTCGCGGCGTGCCGGGAGACCGACGGAGCCACGGTGGATGACGTGCGGATGGTGCTGAGCGGGGCGGTGGGGCGGGGAATCAGCCGGTACGGGAGGCCGTCGCGGCGTCGTTCGGCAGCAGGACGTCGTCCGCTTCCAGGGCGTTGGCGCGGTACTTGCCGACGGAGCTGATCAGCAGCCGGAGTTCCAGGGCGATGGACTCGACCAGCCGGACCAGGCCGGCTTCGGCGTCCTCGTCCACGGCGAGCAGTGCGGCCCGGCCGAGGCCGACGGCGCGGGCGCCCAGGGCCAGTGCCTTCGCGGCCCTGCTGCCTTCCCAGATCCGCCCGCTGGCGAGCAGGCAGTGGTCGGTGCGGCCGATGCGGGTGAGGCACTCGCCGAGCGGGAGTCCCACCTGGCCGAGGAAGGCGGTCGGCGCCCATGCGGTGCCGCCCTCCGCGCCGTCCACGGTGACGGAGTCCGCGCCGGCCGCCCAGGCGGTGGCCGCGGCGTGGGCGATGTCGCGGCCGGGGTGCAGTTTCACCCACACCTTGACGCGGGGGAAGTTGTTCCGCATCAGCCGGATCTGCTGGCGCAGGATCTCCTCGGTGAAGGTGCCGGGGCTGCTGATCCGCAGCACCGATTCGCTGTCGGCACCGAACACCGGGTCCATGG
The DNA here is from genome assembly GCF_042677325.1 of Streptomyces sp. NPDC127117. NCBI lineage: Bacteria > Bacillati > Actinomycetota > Actinomycetes > Kitasatosporales > Streptomycetaceae > Streptomyces > Streptomyces sp. NPDC127117. The sequence goes on along the minus strand of NZ_JBHXTM010000060.1, from coordinate 34,202 downwards.
CGTACTGTTCGGCGACCCTGTCGCCGGCCTCGCGGCCCAGGACGGTGAGCCCGCCGAGCCCGGGCTTGGCGCCCTGGCCGACCTTGAGTTCGAAGGCGAGCCGGCCGGTGGCGAGCAGCGGTTCGGACACCGGGTCGCTGTAGACCAGGTTCCACACTTCCGCGTCGGCGTCCTCGGTGGACTGCTGCACCACGACGCCGCCGTGCTCGTCGTCGGCGGCGGCCGTGTAGGCGGCGATCCGGCCGAGCAGCGGGGAGACTCCGGAGTCGGCGGCGGCACGGAATCCGTTGACCGGCACCACGTTCTCCCCGATGACCATCGGGATGCCGAGCTGTCCGGCCTGCTGTCCGGCCGCCTCGCCCAGGTCGTGGCTGGCGACCTGGGTCGAACCGAACGCGGACACGTAGAGCGGCAGCCGGGAGGCGAACCCGCCGAGCCGTGTGTCGAGTTCGACGTCCGTGTACAGCGGCTCACGCGCCAGGTCGATGAGTTTCTTCAGCCGCTCCGGCATGAATACCGGGGGTACGATCCTGGCCCGCTCCAGCAGGTCGTGCGGGTCCTGACCGGCCGGGATCGCGCCCAGCAGGCTGCTGCCGTAGGACTCCAGCGCGGGGAAGGCCCCCGCCGCGCCGGCCCTGGCCCGGTGCCGCACCTGTTCCTCGGGGAAGCCGGCGGCGCTCAGTACGGTGCTCATGCCGACACCACTCCGGGGAGCTTCGGGTAGGCGCTGGCCTCCCAGGCAGCGGTGCGGCCGGTGACGTACCGGGTGAAGCGCTCCAGGCCGATCCCGAACCCGGAGCTGGCGGGGATGCCGCGGCGGGCCAGGTCGAGGTACCAGCCGTACTTCGCGGGGTTCTCGCCGGTCTCGCGCATCCGGGTGACCAGGGCCGCGTAGTCGTGCTCGCGCTCGCTGCCGCTGGCCAGTTCGCCGTAGCCCTCGGGGGCGATCAGGTCGAAGTTGCGGAGGATGCCGGGGCGGTCGGTGTCCTCCTGGTCGTAGAAGCCCCGCGAGCCCTTGGGGTAGTCGACGACGAAGAACGGGCGACTGGTCTTCGCGGAGAGGATCTCCTCGCCCTCCCAGTCGATCTCGGCGCCGGGGTCCTGCGGGTGGCCGAGCGCCACCAGGTCCGCGGTGGCCTCCCGGTGCGTGGTGCGGCCGAACGCCCCCTGGACCACCTCGCGGAAGGCGTCCCGGTCGCGGCCGAGGAGCTCCAGGTCTCCCGGCATCTCGCGGACCACCTCGTCGACGACATGGGCGACGAGCCGCTCGGCGAGCTCCATCGCGTCCTCGCGGCGGGCGTCGCGGATCTCCACGTCGATCTGGTGGAACTCGGCGAGATGGCGGTGCGTGACGGCCGTCTCCAGCGGTTCCAGACGTACGTTCGGCGCGATGTAGAAGATCTTGTCGAAGGCCAGCAGCGATGCCTGCTTGTAGAGGATCGCACTGGTCATCAGCTTGTACTTGTGGCCGTAGAAGTCGACGTCCACCTGCTTGGAGCCCCGGATGCCCGGGTCGGTGACCGGTCCGATGACCGGCGGCAGCAGCTCCTGGAAACCCTGCGCGGTCAGGAAGGCGCGGGTCGCCGCGAGCATCCGGCTCTGCACCCGCAGCGTGGCACGGGTCGGCTCGGCGATCAGGTGCTGGTCGGGAGAGGACGGGAACGAGGGCGCGACGCGGCCGTCGGACTCGGCGATCGTGCTGGTCATGGTGCTACCTCCTGGGTGTGCTGCCGATGGGCTGCCGGGCGACGGGCCGCCGGGGGAAGCGGGGAGCGGGATACGTGCTGGGGAATGACGCGGTCGTGCCGGCGCTGTACGAACGACAGGGCGTCGAACAGCCCGGCGGCGGTGAGCCGCCGGCCGCGGTCACGGACGGGCCCGAGGGGCATCGCCCCGATCTCGGACCAGGTGAGGCGGCCGGACCCGTCGATGTGACTCCGGGTGCGGCCCGCGTTGTCGGGGTGCAGGCAGTAGGGGACATCGAGGTATCCGCGGGCGAAGGCCTTCAGCAGGGCCTGGCCCAGGTCCTCGTCGAGGTTCAGCACCGCGTCGACCAGGGCGCGGGCCTCGGCGTACACGGCGTTGTCCGCGGGGTCGGTGTGCGGGGCGGGTGCGTTCCCGGGGCGTGCGCCGGTCGCGGCGCGGTGCCGGGCGGCGGCCCGGGCGGCGACCCGCAGGGCCTCGACGTTCTCCGCCACGGTCGGGATGCGGTGCGCCTCGGCGGCCGTCTTCACGATCAGCCGGGCCGCCCCGGTCTCCACGGCCAGTTCGGCCGAGCGCTCCAGGAGGTCCAGGGATCCGTGCCGGGTCTGCGGATAGAGGCCCATGTAGGTGTAGAGGACGATGTGCCAGTCGGTGTCCGGCAGGAACTCGCCGGCCAGCCGGTGCAGGGCATGCATGGCGTCGCGGTCCTGGGCGGCGTTGGTCTGCTGGGCGTAGCTGAGCGAGATGCTGCGCAGCCCCGCCCGGTGGAAGAAGAGCGCCTCCAGCGCGCTGATCGCGACGAGCAGTCCGGGCGGGCAGAGCTGGCCGAGCATGCAGCCGCCGAAGGTCTCCAGATGGGGTTCCGCCCCGGTGGCGCGGAGTCCGGCCAGGACGTCGCAGCTCTCCTGCCAGTTGCGTACGGAGTCCAGGAGCGGGGTGCGTCCGTAGGGCAGGCAGTAGGAGACCGGGCCGCCTTCCGTCGCGTCCAGGCCCAGTTGGGCCAGGGCGGCGACGATGCGCTGGGGGCGTGCCGATCCGTGCCGGATCTGCACCGGGAAGCCCGCGTCGCGGACCCCGTCGAGGACCCAGCGCGAGGTGTGCGGGCTGTAGGAGGTGATGGGGAATCCGTTGAGCGGGACGCCGCTGTCCAGCGCACGTGCCGCGGACGCCTCGTCGTTGACCCGGGTGTAGCTGTCGATCGTCATGGTGCCGACGACCGCGTCGGCCGCTCCCTTGGTGGCCAGCAGGCCGGCCCGCATCAGCGCGGGGTCGGAGAAGCCCATGCGGGGCTGGACCACGAGGGTGCCGCGGGCCTGCGCCCCGGCGACGAACCGGCCGAAGGAAAGGGGGCGCCGGTGGACGGTGGTGCGGCTCGTGGGGGCCGCCTCCTGGACCGGCGCGGTCATCGTTCCACCTCCTTGGGCAGCGAGTCGACGTAGGACTCGAAGGCGGCGATGTCGACGCCGTCCTGGAAGACCGCGTCGAACCCGGCCCTCTTCAGGGCGTCGGCCTCTTCCTCCCCGTTTCCGGACACGCCGAGCTTGCCGCCGATGACGGCGGGCAGGCCGGTCAGCTCCCAGCGCGAGCGGATCGCCCCGATCAGCGGCTCGGCGTCGTGGAAGCCGTGCCCGTTGACGCTGCTGACGACCAGCAGGTCGGGCTGGAACTTGCAGCAGGACTCGACGATCTCGTCCTCGGGCACGCAGGAACCCAGATTGACGACCTTGTGCCCGAGGTCTTCGAGCAGCAGTTGGATGTAGATGAGATTCCAGGTGTGCGCATCGGATTGCAGTCCGGTGACAACAACATCCAGCGGCCCGGATCGATGACGAGCCGCCCATTCCGCAGGCTTCATTGTTCGCTTCGTCCACATCATTGGATGACAAGGGGAGAAAGAGGTCCGGGGCTGTCCCGGAACTTCCTTTCGGCCACAACCGTAGATTCGCCGCGGCGGCGTTTCCGGCGTGACCGGCGGCAACTGGGCGGCAGCAGAGCAGCAGTTGGCCCACTGCCCGGTGCCGGGCCGTCGACGGGACGTGAGACTGACCGCACTGCACCCGCAGAATTCAGCGCCCGGCCCGTTGCACACCGCCGGCGAACGACCGAGGAGTCATGACATGACAGAGACCGGCCACAGCGTCCGTGCGGCGGACGTGCTCGCGGACGTGCTGGCGGAGGTACGGGAGCGGGTCGACCGGCGGGAGGCGCTCGGCGAGGCCCAGGTCGCCGTGCTCGAAGCCGCGGTGAACATCGTCCGCGCAGGTCAGCCGGGGTTCGAGGTGATGCCGGTGGAGCGTTCGGAGCTGGTGCGCGAGGCGCTCGGCGCGGTCCGCGCGGCCACGGTGGCGACCGGGGTCGCCCTCACGTACGCGCATCACACGGCCCGGGTGCTCACCTGACCGCGCGGCCGGTGGTGCCGCCGATCTGCCTGGGCTTCTGCCCGGCGGACCGGTCCGCGGCTCCTAGTCTTTGAGGCAGCCGAAAAACTCTGGCGCACCTGACGACTTCACGAATAACTTCGTCCAACCGAGGTGGAAATCATGGCAACCAACCCGTTCGAGGACTCCCAGGGCCGCTATGTAGTGCTGGCCAACGAAGAGGGTCAGTATTCGCTGTGGCCGGCCCGGATCCAGCAGCCGGCGGGCTGGGAACTGGTGAAGGACGAGGGCAGCAAGCAGGAATGCGGTGAATTCATCGAGGCCAACTGGACCGACATGCGGCCGCGTTCCGTGGTCGCTGCCATGGGTGGCTGAACCCAGGAGTTCTCCCGTTCCGAAAGGGCGGGTGCGAGGCGCGAGAAACGCCCGCACCCGCCCTTCTACACGTCGGCCCGCGTGGGCAGCTGGGCGGTCGGCGGTCGGCTACGAGCTACGGGCTACGGGCTACGGGCTACGGGCTACGGGCTACGGGCTACGGGCAAAAGGAACTCCCGGCATTCACGGGGTCCTGAACCCATGACTGCCGGGAGCCGGGCGGCGGGGCGGGCGGTCAGCTCTGGACGCCGCGCACACACCACTCCAGTACCGCCGCGGCGGCGGTCATCTTGTGGTGGGCCTGCCGCCAGGCCCGGCTCGACGCGCCGTCGAGCACCTCGTCGGTGACCTCCTCGCCCCGGACCGCGGGCAGGTCGTGCAGGAAGACGGTGCGTGGGCCGGCGAAGCGGTCCAGGAACGCGCGGTTGATCTGGAACCCGTCGAAGTCCCTGAGCCAGTCCGGGTTCTCCTTCGTCACGCCCATGGTCTGCCACCGGCTGGTGTACACCGCGTCCACCGGGCCCTCGACCTCGTCGGCCGACACGACCTGGCTCACCAGGGCCTTGCCGTCGCTGAGTTCGGCCGCCAGGTCCAGCGTCTCCTTGGGCACCTCGTAGCCCCGCGGGCAGAGCAGGGTGAGGCGGAGGCCGGGAGTGAGGGCGGCGGCCAGCGCCAGGGCCGCGCCCGAGCTGTTGCCCTCACCGACGGCGAGCAGGTGCAGACCGTCGAGCGAGCCGAACTCCTCGGCCAGCGTGGCGAGATCGGCGATGGCCTGGGTCGGGTGCTCGTCCAGGCTCAGGGCGTTGACGACGGCCAGGTTCGAGCTGCTGCCGAGCCGGCGGATCTCCTCCACGTCCCCGTTGGTACGGACGACGAGCGCGTCCAGGTACTGGCCGAGGACCCGGGCGGTGTCCTCGACCGTCTCGCCGGTGGTGAGCTGGAGTTCGTTCGGGCCGAAGGTGATCACGTCGGCGCCCAGCCGGGTCGCCGCGCTCCAGAAGGACGTCCGGGTCCGGGTCGAGGACTTGCGGAAGTACAGACCGACCTGCCGTCCGGCCAGCGGCTTCGGCACGATGCCGTCCCGGCCGAACGAGACGGCGCGTCGGACGATGTGGTCCAGCTCGGCGGGCGTGAGGTCGGCGAGGGAGATCAGGTTGCGCATGGGTGAGGTGCCTTTCATGAGGGCGGGAACGGGGGTATGTGAGGGGCGGTGCTCACTCGCTCAGGGCGGCGGCGAGAGCGACGGGCGTCGTCTCCCGGTCCGCGTCGAGCACCGCGCGGACCAGGTTGAGCACGGTGAAGCCGACCGGTTCGCCCGCCGTCGTGGGGAGGCGGCGGATCAGGCCACGGACCAGCAGGGCGTGCACATCGCGGGCGGCCCCGGCCAGCGAGGTGCCGCAGGCGCGCGCGGCACCGTCCACCGTCCAGGGGTCCTCCAGCGTCGCCAGTGTGCGCAGCAGCGCGGCGGCCTTCGGGTCGAGTCCGGTCACGGCGGTGGTGAGCCGCTCGCCCAGGGTGGGGCCGGCGGCGGGATCGGCGGGCGTGACCCCGTCGAGCAGGACGAGCGGTGTGGTGCGGGCGATGTCCAGGAGCTGCTGCGGGGAGTAGAGCAGCAGCCAGGAGGCCGCGGCTTCCAGCGCCTGCGGCATGCCGTCCAGGGCCCGGCAGATATGGGCGACGGTGGTGACGACGGAGTCGGTGGGGAGGAAGTCGGGCCGCATGTAGCTGACATGGGAGAGCGTCAGCTCGACGGCGTGCCGGTCCGCGACGAGGGAGCCGCCCACCGGCTCGGCGGCGAGATCGGAGGCGGTCGGCACCGGCAGCGGGGCCAGTGGCAGCAGCCGCCCGCCGGGCAGCTGGAGCGGCCGGTCGGTGGTGGTGAGTATTTTCAGGCGCTCGCAGGCACGCAGCAGACTCAGCAGCCTGGGAGTGACAGATGGTGACGCATCGTGACCATCCAGGACGATCAAGGTGGGCTTGGCCCCTATGAGCGCGGCCAGTTCCTCGAATTCCTCGCCGTCGCGGACGAGTGCGCGCACCCACCCGGTCACGGTCGACTGAGGGGTATTGGGGGTTGCTCCGGCGGTCTCCGCCGTTTCGTCCAGGGATACCCACAGCACCGGAACCCGGTCCCGGGCGTGGATCACCGAGGCGGCCTCCTGGGCGAGCCGGGTCTTTCCCACCCCCGGCAGCCCGACGAGGGTCAGCAGGCGTTCGTGGTCCGTGCGCAACCGGGCGGTCAGTGCCTCCAGTTCGGGGCGCCGCCCGATCAGCGGGCGCAGCGGAGGGGGTGGTGTGGCCAGGCCCACCCCGTAGATGTCCTGGAAGACACGCCCCACCGCCTTTGCATCGACGGCGAGTTCCAGCTCGACGCGTCGCGCGTCGCTCAGCCGCATGGCATTGGCGAGAAGCTTCAGCGTTTCCCTGCGCGGGTGCTGGACCCGTCCGAGTTCCAGGTCGCGAATGGCCCGGACGCTGACGGTGGAAAGGCCGGCGAGCTGTTCCTGGGTGAGTCCCGCCCGCCGGCGCGCATTCTGCAGCAGAACGTCGAGCCCGGGTGCGGGCTGGGAATTCATCATTGTCTCCTCGGTCTCCACATGCTCAGAAAACGCAATGGCCGGTTACCCGGCCGCCCAGGAGTGTCCGGAACACATGGCACGGTGCCCGATCTTTCCGGTCCGCTCACGCTCCGTGCGCTCCGTACTCTCCGTGGCAGCGAAGGCCTGCCGTCGATGAACAGCCTTCATCGAGCCATTCCCGAACTCTTCCCGGTGCGGTACCGCGCGTTCCTCATGGCAGGGGCTACGATCGCCTCGCGCTGGGGAAGCGCTGCGGGTGCGCAGAGCTGAGGGGGAGGATGCGTGTCATCTACGGAAGAGTTTCGGCTGCGCTTCAACATTCTTGGTCCGATTGAGGGTTGGTCCAACGGGACTCGACTGCGACTGGGCGGAGTCATACAGGAGCGAGTTCTGGCCACCCTGCTCCTGGATCCCGGAAAAGTGCTTCCGGTTTCCCGGCTGGTCGAGGCGGCATGGGACGAGGAACCGCCCACGACGGCACCGCACCAAGTGCGTAAGGCAGTTGCGGATCTCCGAAGACGGATACCCGGCGGCGCCGAGGTCCTCCTGACCGACGGGCCCGGCTATCGCGTCGCCCATGAACAATGCGAAATCGATGTGGCCGAATTTGGCCTACTGATACGCAAAGCGAAGATCGCGGCGTCCGACGGCCGTACGGCCGAAGCCGCGGAGATATTGCGCAGCGCCCTCGCCCTCTGGCGGGGGCCTGTTCTGTCGGGCAGCGGCGGCCCCGTCATCGAGGCGGCGTCGACCTCCATCGAGGAGCGTCGCCTGACCGCGGCGGAGCAGCTCTTCGAACTCCACCTCGCGCTCGGCGAGTCCGCCGAACTGGTCGTCGAACTGCGGGAACTGGTCCAGCAGCACCCCCTCCGCGAGTCCCTGCGCGGCCAGCTGATGATCGCCCTGTACCGGTCCGGGCGGCAGGCCGAGGCCCTGGACGAGTACGGCAAGGTACGCGAACTCCTCGCCGAGGAGCTCGGCATCGACCCCGGCCCCAACCTCACCAAGCTGTACGAGGGAATCCTGCGGGAGAGCCCCGAACTGGCCGGTCCCGAGCCGGCCGCCGCCCCGGTGCTGGCCGTGGCGCTGCCCGCGGAACCCCCCAGCACCCTCCCGTACGACCTCGCGGACTTCACCGGCCGGGACCGGGAACTGGCCGAGATCCTGCGTGGTGCCGAGGCCGGCGGGGAGCAGGGCCCGCAGATCGTCGCCATCGACGGCATGGGCGGCTGCGGCAAGACCTCCCTCGCGGTACGGGCCGCGCACCGGCTCGCGCCGCAGTACCCGGACGGTCAACTTCACATAGATCTGCGCGGATACACGCCGGGCGACCAGCCGGTGACCGCGGGCATCGCGCTCGACAGCCTGCTGCGGGCCGTCGGCGTACCCGGCAACCTCATCCCCGACGACGTGCCCGCCCGCACCGCGTTGTGGCGCGCCACCCTGGTCGGCAAGCGGCTGCTGATCCTCTTCGACAACGCGGCCGACGCCGCCGCCATCCGCCCGCTGCTGCCGGTCTCCCCCGGCAGTCTCGTCATGGTCACCAGCCGGGCCCGGCTGGTCGATCTGGACGGCGCCCGGTGGATCTCCATCGGGGTGATGCCGCCCGAGGACAGCGCGATGCTGGTGGCCGAGACCCTCGGGGCCCAGCGGGTCGCCGCCGAGCCCGAGGCCGCCGCGGAGATCGCCCGGCTCTGCGGCCATCTCCCCCTCGCCCTGCGGATCGCCACCGCCCGGCTGCGCAACCGCCCGCGCTGGACCCTCCAGTACCTGGCGGAGCGGCTGCGCGACGAGACCCGGAGGCTCGACGAGCTCAGCTCGGGTGCCCGGAGCGTCTCCGCCACCCTTCGCCTGTCCTACCAGGCCCTGGACGAGGAGTGCCGCAACGCGTTCTCGACGCTGGCCCTGCACCCGGGCAGCGACATGGACATCCATGCCGCCGGTGCGCTGCTCGGCTCGGGCGCCCGGGACGCGGAGGACCTGCTGGAGATGCTGCTCGACGTGCACCTCGTGCAGCAGCCGGAGATCGGTCTCTACACCTTCCACGACCTGGTCCGCAGCTTCGCGCACAGCCTGCTCGTCGAGTCCCCCGAGGACTCCGTGGCGGTGGAGCGGCTGCTGGGCTACTACCTGACCGCCACCGAGGTGGCCTGCGATCTCCTCTACTCCGGGCGGCGCCGGCGCAACACCGGCATCGAGCCCTCCAAGGCCGAACTGCCCGACCTCGGCACCCCCGAGACGGCACGGAAGTGGTTCCTGCGCGAACAGAGCTCGCTCCTCGCCGCCGTCAAGCTCGCCGAGCGCCGGGGCCACGACCGCTATGTGGTGTGCCTGGCCCGCAATCTCGTCTTCCAGCTCAACGACCTGGGGCTGCTGGAGGAGTTCGGTGAGCTGAGCCGGGTCGCGGTCTCCGCCGCCGGCCGGCTCCAGGACCTGGCGCTGCTGGGGGTGAGCCTGTCCAACCTGGGCGTCGCCTGCTGGAAGCTCGGCCGTCTCGCCGAGGGGCTCGAAGCCGCCCGGGAGAGCCGGGACGTCGCGGTCCGGCTCGGCGATCTGCACACCCAGGCCCACAGCGAGAGCATCCTCGGCCAGTTCAACAGCCTGCTCGGCGACTTCTCCGCGGCCCTGGGCCACATGGAGACGGCGATCGCGCACGAACGCGATCTGGACATGCCGCGCGCGGAGGCCGAGAGCCTGACCATGCTCAGCACCCTCTACGAGCAGTGGGGACGGTACGAGGAGGCGCGGGACGCGGCCCGGCGCTCGGCCGAACTGAGCCGGCAACTGGGACAGCACGAGGGACTTCCCGGCGCCATCACCGACCTCGCCTTCGCCCATGTCGGCCTGGGCGCGTACGAGGAGGCCGACCGCTGTCTGGCGGAGGCCCGCGCGCTGTACGGGGACGCCGGCAACGAGGTGAACCTCGCCCTGACCCTGGCGCTGTCCGCAGATGTGGAGCACCGGCTGGGCATGGCGCCGCGCGACCCGGACCAGGCGGAGCTCGCTCTCGACATGATGCGGACCAACCCCTCGCCGCTGCGCCGGGCCAAGGTGGAGAACATCGTGGGCCGGCTGCGCCGACGGCAGGGCGATGTGGCGGCGGCGCTCTCGCTGCACACCCATGCCCACAAGCTCGCCTCGACCCTCAGCTACCGCATCGAGCAGGCCTACGCCCTGGCGGGCATGGCCGATGCCCTCGGCGACACACCGGAGGCGGCCCAGTACCGGGCGGAGGCCGAGCAGCTCTTCGACGGGATGGGCGTGCCCCCGGATCACCGGCGCAGCTGACGTCCGACAGCGCCGCCGTCACCGTCCCCGTACCCCGGGACGTACAGCGACGAGCCCCGCACCGTGGTCCGGTGCGGGGCTCGGGTGTCGAGGCGGTGGGGTCACATGACGGGGGACGTGGGGCCCTTGTCGTCGTCGGTGCCCGTGGTACCGACGACCGTCGGGCCCTTGTCGTCGTCGGTACCGGTGGTGCCGATCACCGTCGGGCCCTTGTCGTCCGTGATCGTCCGGGCGATGACGGTCGGGCCCTTGTCGTCGGCGACCAGGTGGGTGCCGATGACGGTCGGGCCCTTGTCGTCGTCGGCGCCCGTGGTACCGATCACCGTCGGGCCCTTGTCGTCGGCGAGAACCTGCTGGATGCTCCGGGCGTCGTGCGACTGCCCCGCCTCGACCACCGTGCCGATGCCGAAGGCCAGCGTCGCCGCGATGATCCCGAAGAGCCCAGCAAGCTTGCGTCCCATGTCCCGCCCCTAAGTGGTGTTTGTGAGGTTCTGCGGTGTTCCGCTTCCCGACACCACTGATGTTGCTGATCGGCGTTCCCGGTCCGTTCCTGCCCCGATACCGCCTCCGGGAACTGCCGCGGGAACGGACCGGCAACCGCCTATTCCGCGTCTAGCTGACAGGCGGCGACGCGGGGGCCGAGCGGGGTGAGGACCACGCGCGTGCGGGCCGTTCCCGACTCGTGGCCGGCCAGGTCGAGCAGCGATCTCACCAGGGAACGGAGCACCGCGCGCTCCGATTCGTCCAGGGCCGCCGGACCGGCACCGTCCCCGGGCGGCCACGTCACGATCCCGGCCACCGTGTGCATGCCGTTCTCGGTTCTGGTCTCGACGCTGAGCTGGGGCCCCTCCCAGGACTCCGGCGCGGTGTACGGATGGGACTGGACACCGGACGCCACACGCTCGGCCCACCGTTCCACGGTGGACAGGTCCTGGAGGGCCTGGCGCAGTTCCGTCCCGTCGGGCGAACGATCCCTGGGGTCCTTCACGGAGTTACTCCTTCTGCAGACAACTACGGGGCAACCCTTGCCCTCCCTGCTCCCGGTTCCCTCCCGAACCGTTCCCGCTTCCTTCCCGTTCCCGCGTTCGCGAAGGGAACGCAGCGGTAATCGGTCACCGCATGATGACGCCGTTCGATTCAGACGGGGATCCGTGGTGATCCGCAGAGGACGCGACATCCTGGGGGATTGAGGCGTGGCAACCAAACCATTCGACGGCTCCGGCACCGTGTGCCGGATGTCGGTGCACAAGGGATCCGGATCCTGATGGGCACCCGGATATCAGCGGACATTCCCGGTCGATTCTCGGGAATGGGGCCCTTTCTCCTTGTCTGGTCCGGTCAGGCGGTGTCCCTGGCGGGAAGCGCGGCGGTCCGGTTCGCCTTCATCGTCGAGGTCTGGTCGGCCGGCGGGAAGGCGACCGCCGTCACCGTCCTCTCCCTGTGCGCCATGCTGCCGCAGGCCGTGTTCAGTCCCATTGCGGGCGCAATCGTCGACCGTATACCCAAGCGCACCGCGCTGCGGATAGCCGACGCCGGCGGACTCCTCGTCGTCGGCGCCCTGGCCCTGCTCCACTACGTCGGCGCCTTCCATGCCTGGCAGGTCTATCCGGCCACCGTCCTGCTCGGCGTCTGTGCCGCCTTCCAGTTCCCGGCCCTGTCCTCGGCCGTTCCCCTGCTGGTCCGCAAGGACCAGCTGGACCGCACCAACGGGCTGTTGGCCGGTGCGAAGAGTGCCGCCGGGATCGGCGGCCCCGCGCTGGGCGGTCTGCTCGTCGCGCTCTTCGGGATCGGGCCGACGCTCCTGGTCGACGTGGCCAGCTACGCGTTCGCCCTCATCGGCATCCAGATCGTGCGCTTCAACGGCGACCGGGTGACGAAGAACCCCGACGCACCGCGCAGGCGGATCACCGCGGATGCCGTCGAAGGGCTGCGCTACCTGTTCCGGATACCCAGCCTGCGCGACCTGATCGTCAACTTCTGTGTCGTCAACCTCGTGATGGTCTTCGGCTTCGCCCTCATCTCGCCGATGGTGCTGCTCCGGGCCGGCAACGGCGCGCTCGCCGCGGTCAACACCTCGGTCGGCATCGGCGGAGTGGCCGGTGCCCTGCTCATGGCGGCCTGGGGCGGTCCAGCGAACCGGGGCCGGGGCATGATGCTCGGCGTGGTCGGCATGTGCCTGTCCGCCCTGGTGGTGATGGGCCTGGTCGGCAATGTGACCGGCTGGTGCCTGGCCATCCTGATCGGCGCCCTGCTCATGACCACGGTCAACGCCTCGATGCAGACGATCGTGCAGACCAAGGTCCCGCACGAATGGCAGGGCCGGGTCTTCGGCGCGGTGATGTTCCTGTCGCAGATCTCCGTACCCCTGGCGATGGCGGTCTCCGGTCCGCTCGCCGACCACGTCTTCGAACCGATGGCCGCCCGGGGTTCCGGGCTCTTCACCGTGCTCGGCCCCCTCGTCGGCGACGGCCCGGGCACCGGCATGGCGGCCATGCTGCTCCTCGCCGGAATCGGCGGGACCGCGGTCGCCCTCTGGGGCCTGGCCAGCCGCTCGATCAGGGACATCGACACCCTGCTGCCCGACCTCGACGCACCGCAGGACCCGGCCGGGCAGAGCGAGAGCCGGGGAGGTGACCGCGATGAGGTGCGTGCATGAACTGTTCGAGGAGCAGGCGGCGCGGACGCCCGGCGCGACGGCGCTGATCGACGGCGGCGAACGGATCGACTACGCCGGACTCGACGACCGGGCCGACCGGCTGGCGGGCCTGCTGGCCGCCCGGGGCATCCGGCCCGGCGACACGGTCGGCGTGTACCTGGAGCGCTCCGCCGCACTCGTCGTGACGGTCCTCGGCATCCTCAAGGCCGGGGCGGGCTACGTGATGCTGGACCCCGGCTTCCCCGCCGAACGGCTGCGCGCGATGGCCGAGGACGCGGGAACCGCCGTGGTCGTCACGGCCGGCGACACCGCGCCCGGGGCACTCGACATGACCCGGGTGCACGTGGCGGACGCCGCCGGGGCGCGGCCGCTGCCGCGCGGCGCCGTCCCGGTACGGCCCGACGACATCGCCTGCGTGATGTTCACCTCCGGATCGACCGGGCGGCCGAAGGGCATCGCCGCTTCGCACCACGCGATCACCGCCACCCTCACCGGGCAGGACTTCGCGTCCTTCGGCCCCGGCGCGGTCTGGCTCCAGTGCGCGCCACTGTCCTGGGACGCGTTCGCTCTGGAGTTGTGGGGGCCGCTCATGAACGGCGGGACCTGCGTCCTGCATCCCGGACAGCGCCCCGAACCCTTCCTGATGGCCCGGCTCGTCGCCGAGCACGGCATCACCTCCATGTACCTCTCGGCCTCCCTCTTCAACGTCGTCGTCGACGAGTACCCGCAGGTGATGGACGGACTGCGGGAGCTCGTGGTGGGCGGCGAGGCCATGTCGGCGCCGCACGCGGCACGCGCCCTGGAGCGCCGGCCGGAGCTGCGGCTGAGCAACGGCTACGGCCCCGTCGAATGCATGGTCTTCCTGACCGTCCACCCGGTGAGCGCCGCCGAACTCGGTTCGGGCCCGGTGCCGATCGGCCGTCCGCTGGCGGGCAAGCGGCTGTACGTCCTCGACGAGGAGCTCCGTCCGGTGCCGGACGGGCGGAGCGGTGAGATCTACGCCGCCGGGGCGGGCCTCGCCCGTGACTACCGCGGACGGCCCGCGCTGACCGCCGAGCGCTTCGTCGCCTCCCCGTCCGGTGAGCGGGTCTACCGCACCGGTGACCTCGGGCGGCGGCGTGCCGACGGCGTCCTCGAATATCTGGGCCGGGCCGACAGCCAGGTGAAGATCCGGGGCTTCCGGGTGGAGCCGGGCGAGGTCGAGAGCGTACTGACCCGGCACCCCGGCATCGACCGGGCCGCGGTCCTCGCCCATGAGCACCCGGCGGGCGACCGCCAGCTCACCGCCTATGTCGTACCGAGCGGCGGTGCCCGGCAGGGCTTCCGGGAGGCGGAGTTGCGCGCCTACGCCCGCGATGTGCTGGCCGACTACCTGGTCCCGGCGGTCTTCGTGGCACTGGACGAGCTGCCGCTGACCGCCAGCGGCAAGCTGGACCGGGCCGCCCTGCCGGAGCCCGGCACCGCGACGGCCCTCGTCGGCGGGGCGGCGGCGAGCGGCACCGTGGCCGCGCTGTGCGAGCTGTTCGCCCAGGTGCTGCACACGGACCGGGTCGGCCCGGACGACGACTTCTTCGCCCTCGGCGGCCACTCGCTGCTCGCCGCCCGGCTGCTGGGCCGGATCCGTACCGTGCTCGGCGCCGAGATCGACATCCGCGGACTTTTCGAAGCACCCACCGCGGCGCTGCTCGCCCCGTTCGTCGACACCGCTCCCCCGGCAGGCCCCGCGCCCACCACCGCGCCGGTCGACGCCTCCGGGGCGCTCCCGGTGTCGCACGCGCAGCACCGGCTGTGGTTCCTGGACCGGATCGGGGCCGGCGCCGCGTACAACCTGCCGATGCTGGTCCGGCTGCGGGGTGCGGTCGACGTGGCCGCGCTGGACGACGCGCTGGCCCGGGTCGCCGAACGCCACGAAGTCCTCCGCACCGTCTTCGAGGAGTGCGACGGCTCGCCCGTACGCCGGGTACTGAGCGGGGCGGCCGCACGGCCTCCGTTCCGGCACCTTCGGACCGCCGGGGACTCGATGGACCGGGAGATCGAGCGGGAGGCCCGCCACCGCTTCGATCTGCGTGCCGAACTCCCCGTACGCGCGACCCTGTTCACCTCGCGGGAAGGGCCGGACGAGCACGCGCTGCTGGTCCTGGTCCACCACATCGCCGGGGACGGGTGGTCGCTGCGGCCGCTCTTCCGCGATCTGTCCCGCGCCTACCGGGCACGGGTCCACGGCACGGACGCGGCCGGGCTGCCCCCGCTCACCGTCCAGTACGCGGAGCACGCCCGTCACCAGCTCGACCGGCTCGGCTCACCGTCCGATCCGCATGCCCTCGCCGCCCGCCAGCTCACCTACTGGCGCAAGGAGCTGGACGGGCTGGCGGCCGACGGTCCGCTGCTGCCCCGCCGTGCCGGGCGCCCCGCCGTCCCCGGTCCCGCCGCGCAGGTCGTGGTGCGCCGCCTCGACGCGGCGGCGCACGCCCGGGCGGTCGAATCGGCCCGGACCCGGGGCGCCACCCTCTTCATGGCCCTGCACGCCGCGCTGGCCACCGTGCTGGTACGGGCCGGGGCGGGCGAGGACCTGGCGATCGGCGCGCCGGTGGCCGGACGCGCCGGGGACGGCAGCGTCGAGGACGTCGTCGGGTTCTTCGTCAACATGCTGGTGCTGCGCACCGATCTGTCCGGCGACCCCACCACGGCCGAGGTGCTCGCCCGGGTCCGGGAGACGGACCTCGCCGCGTTCAGCCACCAGGACGTGCCGTTCGAGGACGTGGTAGGCGCGCTCAACCCGCCGCGCTCCCCAGGCCGTCAGCCGTTCACCGATGTGGTGCTGGCGCTCCAGAACAACGCACGGGCCGAGGTCGCGCTGCCCGGTGCCGAGGACGGCGTCGAAGTGGTACGCACCGGCGCCGCCCGGTTCGAAC
Organism: Streptomyces sp. NPDC127117; assembly: GCF_042677325.1. NCBI lineage: Bacteria > Bacillati > Actinomycetota > Actinomycetes > Kitasatosporales > Streptomycetaceae > Streptomyces > Streptomyces sp. NPDC127117. The sequence continues at coordinate 18,310 of NZ_JBHXTM010000060.1, read as the reverse complement.
TCCTGGTGGACGTCACGGACTCCACCTCGGCCGAGGGCGCACCGGACGGGCTGACGCTGACGTTCGAGTACCGCGGGCAGGCGCTGGAGGCGGAGTTCGTCCAGTGGCTCGCGGACGCTCTCCCGCAGGCCCTGGAGAAGGCAGCGGCAGCCCCCGACACGCCCCTGTCGCGGCTGGGCATCGCCGCACCGCCACGCCTGGCCGTCCGGAGCGACCGGATCGCTGCACCGGTCCGGCGACAAACTGCCGCCGAGCGCCCGATGACCGCGCTGGAACGCGAGATCGCCGCCGTGTGGTGCGAGGTCCTCGGGGTGCCGAGCGCCGGCCCGGACGACGACTTCTTCGCCCTCGGCGGCAACTCGCTGCGCGCGGTGCGCGCCGTGGCCCGGCTCGGCGCGCACCGGCAGGTGACGGTGGCGCAGCTGTTCGCCGCGCCCACGGTCGCCGCCTTCGCCGCCGAACTGGAACGGGCGGTCGAACTGCCCGCCCCCGCCGCCGCTTCCCCCATCCCGCGCCGCCCCCGGGTGCCGCGCCGCACGGAATCCCAGACCCAGCCCAGCAGAAAGCAGGAGGAGTGGCAGTGGACCTCAGTGTGATGTTCTTCGGTGCGGACAGCACCACCGCCGGCGAGGCCCGGCACACCGAGACGTACGAGGACATCCTCGCCGTGGCCCGGACCGCCGACCGGCTGGGGTTCCACGCCGTCTGGACCCCCGAGCGCCACTTCCAGCAGGTGGGACAGGTCTTCCCGAGCCCGCCGGTGCTCAGCGCGGCGCTCGCCGTCGCCACCGAGCGGATCGGGATCCGCGCGGGCAGTGTCGTCCTGCCGCTGCACCACCCGCTGCGGGTGGCGGAGGACTGGGCCGTCGTGGACAACCTCTCGCACGGGCGGGTCGGCCTCTCCGTCGCCACCGGCTGGCACTCCAAGGACTTCACGCTGGCCCCCGAGCAGTACGCGGACCGCCGGCGGACCGCCCTGGAGACGATCCCCCGGCTGCGCTCGCTGTGGGCGGGCGAGCCCGCCGAGTACCCCGACGGCACGGGCGACCCGGTCTCCGTCACGCCCCAGCCCCGGCCCGTGCAGGGCACCCTGCCGCTGTGGGTCACCACGTCCGGCAACCCGGAGACCTGGGAGGCGGCCGGACGGCTGCGCGCCGGAGTGCTCGGCGCGACCGTCGGGCAGAGCCGGGACGAGCTGGCCGAGAAGATCGCCCGCTACCGCGCCGCCTGCGCCGAGGCCCCCGACCAGCGGGGCACCGACGCGCACGGCCGGGTCACGCTGATGGCCCACACCTACGTCGGCAGCGACGACGCGGAGGTCCGCCGGATGGCGGGCGCCCCCCTGAAGACCTATCTCGCCTCGTACGTACGACAGACCGCGGCCAACCGCTCCGCGGACCCCACGACCGCGCGCCTCACCGAGGAACAGACCGCGATGCTCGCCGACTTCGCGTTCGAGCGCTATCTGAGCTGGGGCAGCCTGCTCGGCTCCCCCGGCCACTGCAACAAGATGCTCGCCGATCTGGCGGAGCTGGGCGTCGACGAGGTCGCCTGCTTCATCGACTTCGGCATCGGACGGGACGACGTACTGGCCGGGCTGCACCGGTTGGCCGAACTGAAAGAGAACCTGTGATGAGCGCCCCCACCGTTTCGCGCACCGTCCCGGTCGCGGCATCCCCCTCCATGGCCGACCGGTTCGGCGCGCTCGGCCGGGAGCAGCGGGTCCGTCTGCTGCGCCGTCTCCTGGAGGCGGGCCGGGCCCGTGAGATACCCGCCGTCATACCGCCGCGCGACCCGGCCCGCCGGGTGCCGCTCAGCCCAGCGCAGCACGACCTGTGGGTGTACGACTCGCTGTATCCCGGCACCCCGGCGCTCAACCTGTGCGCCGCCTACCACTTCGAGCGGCCCGTCGACCCGGCGCACCTGGAGGAGGCGCTGACGCTGATCCAGCGTCACCACGACATCCTTCGGACCCGGATCGTGTCGGACCCGTCGGGCGAGCTGCACGTCGAGTTCCCCGACGACGGGCCATTCGACCTGGAGCGGGAGGATCTGCGGGGCACCGGCCGTTCGATCGACGAGGCCTTCGAGACCTTCCGCAGCCGCCCCTTCGACCTCGGCCGGGACAAGCTGATCCGGGCCCGGTTCGTCCGGGTCGACGGACGGCGTTCCACGCTGATGCTGAGTCTGCACCACACCATCAGCGACTGGTGGTCCTTCGATGTGCTGCAGAACGAGTTCGCGCGTGCCTACGGCGCGCTGCGCGACGGTCTGGAGCCGCCGCTGACCCGGCCGGCCGTGCAGTACGCCGATTTCTCTTCCTGGCAGAGCGAGTTGGCGGAGTCCGGGGTCTTCGCGAGCCGGCTCGACTTCTGGCGGCGCTATCTCGCCGACCCGCCCGGTCCGCTGACGGTGCCGGGCAGCAACGGCGGTGTCGCCGGGGGCGAGGGCATCGCGCAGGTGCCCTTCCGCATCGACGCGCCGACCACCGCCGCTGTGCGGGCCCTGGCCCGGGAGCGCGGCGCCTCGGTGTACGTCGTGCTCATGGCGGCGTTCGCCGTCCTGGCGCACCGGGTCAGCGGCGCCGACGACCTGGTGATCGGCACCCCCATCGCCAACCGCGCGGCCAAGGGCCTCGACCAGGTCATCGGGTACGTCATGAATGCCGTGCCGACCCGCTGGAAGGTGGCTCCGGACCGGTCGTTCGCCGAGCTGCTCGCCGGGTTCGCGGTCGACTTCCCGGATCTGATGGCCAACGCGGACGTGCCCGTGGGCCGGATCGTGTCGGCCGCCGCGCCCGAGCGCAGCGCGGGCCGGGCCCCGCTGTACCAGTGGGTGTTCATGCACCTGACGCAGCAGCCGAGCGTCTCGGTGATGAAGGAGTTCGCGGAGCCCGAGCGGATCCACACGGGCGGCGAGCACGACCTGGTCGGCGTGGTGAAGGACAGCGGTGACGGCATGGAGGGCAGCTTCGGGCTGCGTACCGATGTCTTCGGCCCCGGGACGGTGGCCCGCTGGACGCAGTGTTACGTCGAGCTCCTGAAGCGGATCACCGCCGACCCGGACGCGCTCATCGGTGACATCGACGTGGTGCCGTCGGCCATGCGCGGTGAGCTGCTCGCCGGGTCCGCCGGGCCCGCCGCTCCCGCCCCGGTGTCGCTGCCCGAGCTGGTGACCCGGCAGGCGGCCCGCACGCCGGACGCGCCGGCCATCGAGTCCCCGGGGCACACCCTGAGCTATGCCCGGCTGGACGACCGGGTGGCCAGGCTGGCCGGCCGGCTGGTGCGCCTGGGTGCCGGTCCCGGGCGGATCGTGGCCCTCGCGCTCGCCCGCGGCAGCGACTGGCCGGTGGCGGCGCTGGCCGTGCAGCGTGCCGGCGCCGCCTATCTGCCGGTCGATCCCGCCCACCCGGCCGAGCGCATCCGCCGGGTCCTCGCCGAGGCCGCGCCGGTGCTCCTGGTCACCGAACCCGGCGCCGCGCTCCTGGACACCGGTCTGCCGACCCTGGTCCTCGACGAGGACGCCTGGGCCGGGGAACCGCTTCCGCAGGGCGGCCCCGAACCCCACGACGCCGCCCATGTCATCCACACCTCGGGCTCCACCGGCACCCCCAAGGGCGTGGTGGTCAGCCACGCCGGGGTGGCGGCGCTCACCCGGAGCCTGGTGGACGGCCTCGCACTGGACGCGGACAGCCGGGTCCTCCAACTCGGGCCGCCCTCCTTCGACATCTCCGTGGGCGAACTGTGCCTGGCCTTCGGCTCCGGCGGAACGCTGGTGCTGCCGGAGCGGGGTCCGCTCGTGGGCGAGGACCTCGGGGCGGTACTGACCGAGCGGCAGATCTCCTGCGCGTTCGTCCCGCCGTCGGTGCTGGCGACCGTGCCGGCCGGGCCGCACCCGGAGCTGCGTGCCCTCGTCGTCGGCGCGGAGGCCTGCCCGCCTGAGCTGGTGGCCCGCTGGGCCATTGCCGGCCGCCGCTTCCACAACGCCTACGGGCCCACCGAATCGACCGTCGTCTCCACCGTCTCCGGACCGCTGGACGCCGATGGAACCGCGCCTCCGATCGGCACACCGGTGGCGGGCACCACCGCCTACGTCCTCGACGAACGGCTCCGGCCGGTGCCCGCCGGGGCGGGCGGTGAGCTGTACCTGGCGGGTGGCGCGCTCGCCCGCGGCTACCTGGGCCGGGCCGCGCTCACCGCCGAGCGGTTCGTCGCCGATCCCTACGGTCCGCCCGGCAGCCGCATGTACCGCACCGGCGACCTCGCCCACCGTGACGACCACGGGAACACGTACTACCTGGGGCGCAGCGACGAGCAGGTGAAGCTGCGCGGGCTGCGCATCGAACCGGGTGAGATCGCCGCCGCGCTCGCCGAACACCCCACCGTGGAAAGGGCGGTGGCCGTGGTGCGGCACGACCGGGCCGACTCCGCGCAGCTGGTGGCGTACGTGGTGCCCGCACCGGGAGCGGCGGTCGACGAGGACGCGCTGCTGCTGCACGCCTCCGGGCGGCTGCCCGCGGCCATGGTCCCGGCCGCCGTGGTGGCGCTGGACGCGCTGCCGCTGTCGTCGCACGGCAAGCTCGACCGGGCCGCGCTGCCCGCGCCCGCCGCCCGGAGGGCGGACACCGCCCGGCTTCCCGGATCGGCGCGCGAGGAGGTCCTGTGCGGGCTGTTCGCGGAGCTGCTGGACGTCGAACAGGCCGGTGCGGAGGACGACTTCTTCCGCCTCGGCGGCGACAGCATCATGGCGATCCAGCTCGCCGCGCGGGCCCGCACGGCCGGTCTGGTGTTCTCGCCGCACGACGTGTTCACCGTACGCACCCCGGCCCGGCTGGCCGTGCTGGCCCGTACGCCCGAGGGCGACGCCCCTGAGGAGGAGGACACCGGGACCGGGCGGCTGCCCCTCACCCCGGTGATGCACTGGTGGCGCGAACAGGTCCGGGACACCGCCACGTTCACCCAGTCCATGCTGTTCCCCCTCGCGCCCGGCACCGGACTCGCCGCGATCGAGGGAGCCGTCCGCGTACTGACCGAGCGGCACGCCGCGCTGCGGATGCGCCTGGTGTGCGAGGACGGCACCGGCTGGGAGCTCCGGGTGCCCGAGGAGAGCGCGCCCTCGGGTGCGCGGGCCGTCCGGGTGGCCGTGCCGGCGGACGCCGATCTGCACTCCCGGGCGACGGAGCTGGCGCGCACCATCACCCTGCGTCCCGAGGACGGCGAGATGGTGCGGGCGGTATGGCTCGACCCGGGCTCCGGCCGGCCCGGTGCCCTGCTGCTCACCGTGCACCATCTGGCCGTGGACGGGTTCTCCTGGCGGGTGCTCGGGCAGGAGCTCGCCGCGGCGCTGGACGGCCGTCGCGAGGACGACGCCGCGCCCGCGAGGTCCGCCTCGTTCACCCGGTGGTCCCGGCTGCTCTCCCGGGAGGCCGAGCTGCGGCTCGATGAACTCCCCTGGTGGGAACGTCAGTTGGCGGACCGCACGGCTCGCCTCGCCGAGGTCGTGGAGCCGGGTGGCCGGCGCGAAACCCTCACCTTCGATCTGGACCCCGACCTCACCCGCAGTGTGCTTCTCACCCTGCCGGGCGCCTTCAACTGCCGCCCCGACGCCGTGATGCTGACGGCCCTGACCGCAGCGGCCGTCCAGCGGCGCGGCAGCGGATCCTCGCTCGTCGTGCACCTGGAGGGCCACGGCCGCGAGGCCGTCGCTGCCCCGGTCGATGTGTCCGGCACCGTCGGCTGGTTCACCACGCAGTACCCGGTGCGCCTGGACATCGGTGCGGCATCGGTGGTGCCCGGCGGCCGGCCCGGCGAGGCCCTGAAGTGCGTCAAGGAGCAGCTGCTCGCGGTGCCCTCCGGCGGGCTCGGCTGGGGTCTGCTGCGCTACCTCCACCCGGAGACCGGCCCGGCGCTCGCCGCGCTCCCCGCACCCGATGTCCGCTTCAACTATCTGGGCCGGTTCGCCGCGGCCGACGCGGCGGGCGGGCGGCTGCTCGAACCCGGCCCGGACGCCGTGCCGCTCGCGCACACCCTGGAGGTGGATGTGCTGGCCCGGGAGGAGAACGGCGAGCCCGTGCTGGAAGCGAGCTTCTCCTACCCGTCCGGCGCGTTCACCGAGGACGAGATGCGCGCCCTGGCCGGGGCATGGTCCGAGGCGCTCGGCGTCCTCGCGGACCACTGCGGACCGGACGGCGCGGCCGCCCACGCCCCGTCCGACTTCCCGCTCGTCGACCTGACCGGGGACCAGCTCGAACTGCTCGCGCAGGAGATGGACTTCGGCGACCTCGACACCGCCGACGAGGAGGACCGGCGATGAACGCGCGCATCGCGGACGTACTTCCGCTCTCCCCGCTCCAGGAGGGCCTGCTCTTCCACGCCGCCCGGCAGACCGAGGGACCGGACCCCTATCTGGTGCAGGCCCGGTTCCGGATCGGCCCCGAGATCGGCGGGGACACGGTGCGGGCATCGGTCGCCGCGCTCCTGGACCGGCATCCGAATCTGCGCGCCTGCTTCCGGCACGAGCGTCTGGACCGGCCGGTCCAGGTCGTGCCGAAGGCGGTCAAGCTGCCGTGGACGGAGGTGGACCTGACGGATCTCACCCCGGACGAGGCGGACGCGCGGACCGAGGAGGTGCTGCGCCAGGACGCGGCGCTCCGCTTCGACGTGGCCCGCCCGCCCCTGGTCCGTGCCACGTTCCTGCGGCACGGCACCGGTGCCGAACTGATCGTTTCCTTCCACCACATCCTTCTGGACGGCTGGTCGTTGCCGGTCGTCGAGCGGGACCTCGCCGCCCTGGTGGCGGGCCGGCCGCTGCCGCCCGCCGCGCCCTACCGGGACTATCTGGTGTGGCTGGGCGGTCAGGACCGGAACAAGGCCGAAGCCGCGTGGTGCGATTCGCTGGAGGGTCTGGAGCGGCCGGCGCTGCTGTCCCCGTCCGGACCGGACACGGCACCGGACCGTTCGCGGCTGTGGCTGCCCACCGGACTCACCGAGAAGCTGGTGCGGCGGGCCGCGACGGCGGGCGTCACCCTCAACACCCTGGTCCAGGTCTCCTGGGCGCTGGTCCTGGCCAGGCTGACCGGCTCCCGCGATCAGGTGTTCGGCGCGGTCGTCTCGGGGCGCCCGCACGATCTGCCCGGCGTCGAGTCCATGGTGGGCCTGTTCATCAACACCCTGCCGGTACGGGTCCGGCTGCGGGACGACGAGCGGGTCGACGAGCTGCTGTGCCGGATCCAGGACGAGCAGTCCCGGCTGCTGGAACACCACCACGCCCGCGCCGCCGAGGTGCAGCGGGCCGTGGGGGCCGGTGAGCTCTTCGACTCGATCATCGCCTTCGAGAACTTCCCGCGCGGCTCCGGGAGCGAAGGCGCTCCCGCCGCGGTCCGCCTGGTGAAGGTGGCGGACGCGACGCACTACCCGGTCACGGTCGCGGCGGTCGCCGAGGACCGGCTGCTGCTGTCGGTGAGCTGCCGCCGGGGCATATCGGCGACCGCGGTCGCCGAGCGGCTGGCGCACGTACTGGAGCAGCTGGCCGACTCGCCGCGGATGCCGGTGGCGGACATCGACGCGCTGCCCGCGGCGGAGCGCCGTCATCTGCTGGCCCTGGCCGACGGCCCGGCCCGCTCGTGCGCCGAACCCGCCACCCCGGCCGGGCGGTTCGCCGCCCAGGTGGCCCGTACCCCGGACGCACCGGCCGTCGACACGGACGGCAAGACGCTCAGCTACGCCGGGCTCGACGCCGCTTCGGACCGGCTGGCCGGCCACCTCGTCCGGGCCGGTGTGGCACCGGGGCACACCGTCGCCCTGCTGCTGCCCCGTTCGGCGTCCCTGATCGTGGCCCAGCTCGCGGTACTCAAGACGGGCGCCTGCTGGCTCCCCCTCGATCCGGCGCACCCGGCAAAGCGGCTGGCCCGGCTGATGGACGCGGCGGCCCCCTCCCTGGTCCTGACCTCGGGGACGGGCCGGGGTGCCGCACGGCTGCCCGCCGGGGTCGCGGTGCTGGACGTCACCGAGGCGTCCGGGCCCGCGCCCTTCGACCGGGTCGAGGCCCATCCCGGGTCCGCCGCCTGCGTGATCTACACCTCCGGCTCCACCGGGGAGCCCAAGGGGGTGGTCGTCCCGCAGCGGGCGATCACCGAACTCGCCGCCGACGGCCGCTTCGCGGGCGGTGCCCACGACAGGGTGCTGCTGCACAACCCGTACACCTTCGACGCCTCGACCTACGAGGTGTGGATCCCGTTGCTGAACGGCGGGACCGTGGTCGTGGCCCCCGACGAGGCGGTCACCCCGGACCTGCTGGAGCGGGTGGTACGGGAACGGCGGGTCACCGCGCTCATGCTCACTCCCGAACTGCTGCGCACCGTGGCGGAGATCGCGCCCGGCGCGCTGTCCGGGCTCCGTGAGGTGTGGTCCGGCGGCGACGTCCTGGCACCCGACACAGTGCTCCGGATCCGGGAGCACTGCCCGGACACGGTGGTCGTCAACGGCTACGGCCCCACCGAGACGACGGTGTTCGCCACCGCCCACACCGCGGACGGGGAGAGCGCCCGCCGTAGGGGGGCCGTTCCCATCGGGCGCCCCCTGGACAACACCCGCGCCCATGTCCTGGACGACCGGCTGCGGCCGGTCCCGGCGGGTGCCACCGGGGAGCTCTACCTCGGCGGCAGCGGTCTCGCCCAGGGCTACCTCGGCCGGCCGGCCGCCACCTCGGAACGGTTCGTGGCCGATCCGTACGGGCCGCCCGGCAGCCGCATGTACCGCACCGGGGACCTGGCCCGCTGGACGCCGGACGGCGTCCTGGAGTTCGCGGGCCGGGCCGACGACCAGGTCAAGGTGCGCGGCTTCCGCGTGGAGCCCGCCGAGGTCGAGGCCGCGCTCTCGGGCTGCCCCGGTGTGGCGCGGGCCGTGGTCGGTGCCCGGCGGGACGCGGCGGGCGGCAAGCTGCTGGCCGCCTGGCTGGTGCCGGAGCGGAGCGCGGACGAGGGTTCCTGCGGCCCGGAGGAGCAGTGGCGCCGCACCCTCGCCCGGGTGCGGGCACATGCCGCCGAGCGGCTGCCCGCGCATCTGGTGCCGTCGCTGTGGGCCCGGATCGAGGAGGTGCCGCTCACCCGCCACGGAAAGGCCGACCGGGCCGCGCTCCCCGACCCCGGACCCACCGGGGAACCGGTGGCCGACCGGGCGCCGCGCACCCCGCGCGAGCGGGAGCTGTGCGCCCTGTTCGGGACGGTGCTCGGGGTTCCCGCGGTCGGGCCCGACACCGACTTCTTCCAGGCGGGCGGCCATTCGCTGACCGCGCTGCGCCTGAAGTCGAAGGTCGAGACGGTGCTCGGGGTACGGATCCCGGTCTCCGCCCTGTTCGACGCGCCGACTCCGGCCGGTCTCGCCGCCCTGCTCGACGCGCCGCCGTCGGGCGACGGCCCCGCCGCGCGGATTCCGCTGCGTCCCGCCCGCGAACGCCCCGGCTCCGCGAACGCGCCGGCCGGGCCGCACCACAACAGCCTGGAGCATGTGCTCACCCTGCGGACCGGCGGCGACCGCACCCCGCTCATCTGCGTGCACCCGGGGCTCGGTCTCAGCTGGTCGTACGTGAACCTGCTGCCGCACCTCGCACCGGACCGCCCGGTGCACACGCTGCAGAGCCCGGCGCTGCTGACCGGTGCCGGCTCACTCCCGGCCACCATGGACGAGATGGCGGACCTGTATCTGCGCAGCGTCCGTGAACTCCGGCCACGGGGACCGTATCTGCTGCTCGGCCGTTCCTTCGGCGGCCCGCTCGCCCATGAACTGGCGGTGCGGCTGCGCCGGGCCGGCGAGGAGGTCCGGATGCTCGCCGTGGTGGACGCCATGCCGATGCCCGAGCGGATCAGGGGCACCCCGCTGGACCCCGCCGCCGTCGAGGACGAGATGCTGCGCATCCTGTTCCACTCCCACGCACCGGAACTGCCCCTTCCTGAAGGGCCGTTGGAGCGCACCGCGCTCTTCTCCCGGACCCGCGGGGCGAGCTTCGACGGCCTCTCCGAGGACCGGTTGCACACCCTCGTCGACATCGGGGCGCATCACACCCGGCTCGTACGGGACTGGCACCCGTCCCACTACGACGGCGCGATGACGCTCTTCTCGGCGACGCACGACGACTGGCCGACCACGGCCGAGAAGACCGAGGCCTGGCAGCGCGTGACCGCCGCGCTCGATGTGCACGAACTGGACTGCGGTCACAGCGACGTACTCACCCAGGGCCCGGCGGCCATGATCGCCGCGGTCCTCGAAACCGCCCTCCGAGGGGACTGAGAACCATGACCGTCGACGCCGTCGAGCTCATCGACCTCTACGCCGGGGAGGGCGGCGGGGACGAGGAGTACGAGTTCCCCGCCTCCGACGCCCAGAGCCGCCTGCTGGTCCTCGACCAGCTGAATCCGGGTTCCCCCCAGTACAACGTGCCGGTCGCCTTCGCGGTGCGCGGGCCCTTCGACACCGCGGCGTTCGGCCGTGCGCTGGACTCGCTGGTCGCCCGCCACGAGGCACTGCGGACCGTCTTCCGGACCGCCGACGACGGCACCCCGGCGCAGCGCGTCTCGGCCGCCGGGCGGGTACGGCTCGCGATCCGGCGGAACGTACCGGCCGGCGGTGCGGACGCCCTGGTGCGCGCCGAGGCCGCCCTCCCCTTCGACACCGCCGCCGGGCCGCTGCTGCGCTGCACCGTGTACACCGTCGACGACGGCAGCCACCGGGTGCTGCTCGTAGCCCATCACCTGGTCTGTGACGGCTGGTCGCTCGGCCTGATGCTGGACGAGCTGTCCGAGGGGTACCGGCACGAGGCCCGGGGCCTGACGTACCGTCCGGCCGAACTCCCGCTCCAGTTCCCCGACTACGCGGCCTGGCAGCGCGAGCGTGCGGCGGACGGCGCGTTCGAGGCGTCCGTGAAGCACTGGGTCGACGTGCTGCGCGGCGCGCCCACCGCCATGGAACTGCCGCTGGACCGCCCGCGCCCACCGGTCCGCACCGCTTCGGGCGGCACCGAGCGCTTCCTGCTCGGTGCCGAGGTCAGGGAACGCCTGGCCGAGGTGGCGGCGGCCTCGGGTGCCACCCCGTTCATGACGATGTTCGCCGCGTACGCCGCGTTCCTCTCCCGGCTCTCGGGCGGTGAGGACCTGGTCGTCGGCTACCCGTCGTCGGGTCGCGAGCGGCCCGAACTCCAGGAGATGGTCGGGATGCTGACCAACACCCTGGCGATGCGGGTGGATCTGACCGGCGACCCGTCCCTCGACGAGCTGACCCGTCGCGTCCGGGCCTCGATGCTGGCGGCACAGCCCTACCAGGACGCGCCGTTCGAGGCGGTGGTCGACACCCTGGCGCCGGTCCGCGAGACCAGCCACGACCCGGTGGTGCAGGTGGCGCTCAGCTACGAGGACGAGGCCGCCTCGGAGCTGCGGCTGACCGGTGCCACCACCGAGCGGCTCGCGCTGACGCTGGACACCGCGAAGTTCGACTTCCACCTGTTCGTGGAGCGGTGGGACGCCGGGCTCGCCGCCCAGTTCATCTACCGCAGCGACCTGTTCGACGCGGCGACGGTCCGCCGCTGGACGGACAACTTCCGCACCCTGCTGGCCGGGCTCCTCGCGGACCCGTCCGCACCGCTGTCCACCGTGGAGCTGGTGCCGGCCGAGGAGCGCCGCCGCACCATCGCCGGTGCCGACCGGCTCGCGGAGGCGGCGCCGCTGGACCGCCTCGTACCCGATCTGATCGCCGACCGGGCGGCCCGACACCCGGACGCCACGGCCCTGGTCTGCGGCGACCTCCGGCTGAGCTACGCCGAACTGCTCGACCGGGCCGACGCGCTGGCCGCCCGGCTCCGCGCCGCCGGGGTGCGGCCCGGCTTCCGCGTCGGTCTGCTCCTGCCCCGCTCGGCCGACCAGGGCATCGCGGCCCTCGCCGTGCTGCGCGCGGGCGGCGCCTACGTACCACTGGACCAGGCCCACCCGGAGGCCAGGCTCCGCCACATGGTGGACAGTTCGGGCACCGGGCTCCTGCTGACCTCCCGGGAGACGGCAGAGAAGGCGGCGGGCCTGGAGGTGCCGTGCATCCGGGTCGACCGCCCGGCCGTCACGGACCCCGTCACACCCGGGGCGCCCGCGACGGCCGGCACCGCGCCGGCCCCCGAGGACCTCGCCTACGTCCTGTTCACCTCGGGCTCCACGGGCGTCCCCAAGGGGGTCGCCATCGAGCACCGGGCGCTGGTCAACCTGACCCGGGCGGTCCGGCACTCCTTCCCGGTCGAGGCCGGGGACCGGGTGCTGCAGTTCGTGTCGTTCGGCTTCGACGTCGCCGTGTCCGACCTCTTCTTCCCCTGGGTGGCCGGGGCGGAGCTGCACATCCCGCAGGAGGACGAGCGGATCGGCGAGGCCCTGCTGGACCGGCTGCGGGACTCCCGCATCACCTATGTGTTCCTGCCGCCGTCCGCCGCGATGCTGCTGCCCGACCTGACCGGGCAGCTGCCCGAGCTGCGGACCGTCGCGGTCGGCGGCGAGGCGTGCCCGGCCGAGCTGGTCGGCCGGCTCAGTGCGCCCGGACGCCGGATCGTGAACGCCTACGGCCCCAGCGAGGTGACCGTCTACGCGACCACCGGGGACCTCTCACCCGGTGAGCCCGTGGTGCTCGGCGGCGCCGTGCCCGGGGCCCGGGTCTATGTGCTCGACGAGCGGCTCCGGCCGGTCCCCGCCGGGGTCGCCGGTGAGATCTACGTGGCCGGTGCCTCGCTGGGGCGCGGCTACATCGGCCGGGCCTCCCTGACCGCCGAACGGTTCGTCGCCGACCCGCACGGCGCACCGGGCACCCGGATGTACCGCACCGGCGACCTCGGCCGGATCGACGCGAAGGGGCTCATCCACTACCTCGGCCGCTCCGACCTCCAGGTCAAGCTGCGCGGCGTACGCATCGAACTCGGCGAGATCGAGACCCTGCTGGCGGGTGCGCCGGGCGTCGCCCTGGCGGCGGCCACCGTCCGCGGCACGGGAACGGCACAGCGGCTCGTGGCGTATGTCGTGGGCCGGGACGGGGCGGCGCCCGCGGATGCCGAGCTGCGCGCCCATCTCGCCCGGCGGCTGCCCGGATCGATGGTGCCCGAGGTGTTCGTGCGACTGGACGAGATGCCGCTCAGCAGCAACGGCAAGATCGACCGGGCCCGGCTGCCGGAACCCGCCACCGTGCGGTGCCGGCCGGACGGCTCGACCACCGTCGCGGGCACCGCGACCGAGCAGCTGGTGGCCGGGCTGTGGGCCCGGGTGCTCAACCTCGAACTCGTCGCCGTCACCGACCACTTCTTCGATCTGGGCGGCAATTCGATCCGGCTGCTGAGCGTCCTGTCCGCCCTGCGCGAGCTGGGTACGTACGGCGAACTCAGCCTGGTCGACCTGTTCCGCCACCCCACCGTCAGCGCCCTGGCCGCCCACCTCGACCGGGCGGCCCTCGGGGCCGCCGCAGGGGCTCCCGACACCGCTCCTCCCGCCGACACGGCCGCCGCGCGCGGCGGTGACCGGCACGCACGACGCACCGCCGCCGCCCGACGACTCAGCTACCGGAAAGGCTCCACACGATGACCGAGAACGCAAGCGCCGCCGAGCCCCTCGCCGCCGACTCCGCGATCGCGGTCGTCGGGATGAGCGGCCGTTTCCCCGGCGCCCCGGACCTGGACACCTACTGGGAGAATCTGCTCGGCGGGCGCTGCTCGGTGACCGACTTCACCGAGGAGGAGCTGATCGCCGACGGCGCCGACCCGCAGGAGGTACGCGGCCGCGACCACATACCGGCCAAGGGCCATCTCGCGGACGCGGACCGTTTCGACGCGGAGTTGTTCGGCTTCAACCGCACCGAGGCCGCGGCCCTGGACCCCCAGCACCGGCTGCTCCTCCAGACGGCCTGGTCCGCGCTGGAGGACGCCGGCCGCAGCCCGCTCGGCGGGTCGGCACGTACCGGCGTGTACGTCGGCGGCGGCCCCACCGAGCACATGCTGGCCGCGCAGACCGACCCGCGGCTCGCCGCGTCCATCGGGGCGCTCCAGGTGCGCATCCTCACCGACCGCGAGTTCCTCGCCCCCTGGGTCTCCTACCGGCTTGGTCTGGAGGGCCCGAGCCTGACGGTGCAGACGGCCTGCTCGACCTCGCTGACGGCGGTGCACCTCGCGGTGCAGTCCCTGCTGCTCGGCGAGTGCGACACGGCGCTGGCCGGCGGCGTCGCCGTGGACACGGTGCGCAAGCGGGGCTACGTCCACCAGCAGGGCGGCATCTACTCGCCGGACGGCCGCTGCCGGCCCTTCGACGAGCGGGCCGGAGGTACGGTGCCCGGCAACGGGGTGGGTGTGGTGGTGCTGCGCCGGCTGTCCGACGCGATCGCCGACAACGACCCGATCAGGGCGGTCATCCGGGGCAGTGCCGTCACCAACGACGGGGCCACCAAGGTCGGGTTCACCGCGCCCGGCGTCGACCAGCAGACCGCGGCGATCGTGGAGGCCTGGGCGGCGGCCGGTCTCGACCCGGCCGATGCCCAGTACCTGGAGGCGCACGGCACGGCCACCGCGCTCGGTGACCGCATCGAGGCGGCGGCGGCGACCGCGGCGTTCAAGGGGGCGCTCGGCACCGGGCGGATCGGGATCGGCTCGGTGAAGTCGAACATCGGCCACCTGGACGCGGCGGCGGGCGTGGCCGCGCTGATCAAATCGGTGCTCATGCTGGAGCACGCGACGCTGGTGCCGAACGCCGACGCCGGCCGCCCGCACCCCGAACTCGGCTTCGAGGACTCGCCGTTCCACCTGGTCGGGCGGGCGACCGACTGGCCGGAGCCGGAGCACGGCCCCCGGCGGTCCGGGGTGAGCTCGGTCGGGATCGGCGGCACCAACGTGCATGTGGTCCTGGAGGAGGCGCCCCGGCGCGGCGACGCCGCGGCGCCGGAGGCCGAGGGCGCGCCGGAGGTGCTGCTGCTGTCCGCCCGCACCCGGGAGTCCCTGACCGCGGTGGCCGGCCGGCTGGCCGGGGCGCTGCGGGCCCCGGGGGCCCCGTCCCTCGCCGACACCGCGCACACGCTCGGCGTGGGCCGTGCCCCGTTGGCCGTACGCGGCTATGTGCGGGCCGGGAGCCGGGCGGAGGCGGCGGATCTGCTCGCCGAGCTGGCCTCGGGCGGTGCGGCGGGCCTCGGCGGGCCCGACCCGCTCGGCGAGGCCTGGCTGGCGGGCGGCCAGGTGGTACGGGAGGGGGCCGGCCGGCGGGTCGCGCTGCCGACGTACCCGTTCGCCGGTGAGAGCCACGGCGCGTACCGCCTCGTACCGGTCGCACCGGTCGCACCGGCCGGGGAGCAGCCGAAGCAGGGCGGCCGCTCCGCCGACCTGGAGCGGGACGTCCGCGCGCTGATCGCCGAGGCCCTCGGGCTGGAGGACGCCGACGACCCGGAGATGACGTACTTCGCGGCCGGCGGCGACTCCCTGACCGCCGTCCACCTGGTCGGCTGCCTCCGGGACGACTTCGACCTCGATGTCCCGATCACGCTGTTCCTGGAGCAGCTGACGCTGCACGAGATGGCCCGCCGGATCATCACGGCGCAGGACGGCGACGACTCCCTCGACGCCCTGCTCTCGGAGTTCGAGGCGGAGTGAGTGACGCGCACAGGGCTTGGGCCCCGACCCGGAAGGGGTCGGGGCCCAAGCCCTGTGCGGTGCGGTGTCAGACGCCCGTGCGGGCCGTTCGTCCGGGCACGTGCGCGGCGATGAGCTCCGCGACGAGGGGCAGATGGTCGCCCAGGAAGAAGTGGCCGCCGGGCAGTACATGCCGCTCGAAGTGCCCCTCGGTCTCCCGCTCCCACGCCTGCGCGCCCTCGACGGAGACCCGGGGGTCGTTGTCGCCGGTCAGCGCGATGACCGGGCAGCGCAGCGGCGGCCCGGGAACGTGGACGCGGGAGGACAGCATGGCGTAGTCGGCGCGCAGTGGCGGCAGCGCGAGTTCGAGGATCTCCGGATGGGTCAGCAGTTCCTCGTCCGTGCCGGACAGCAGCCGCATCTCCCTGATCAGCTCGGCGTCGCTGGGCCGGGCGGGCAGCCGCGAGCGCCGCGGCAGCGACGGCCCCCCGCTGCCCGAGACGAACAGGGCCGCGGGCTCACGCCCCTGTGCCGCGAGCTCCCGTGCGGTCTCGTACGCCAGGAGCGCGCCCATGCTGTGGCCGAACAGAATCAGCGGCCGGCCACCGCTCGCGGGGAGCGAGGCCAGTACCGCGTGCACGACATCGCCGAACCGTTCGGCGAACGGCTCGGCGATGCGGTCGTGCCGCCCGGGGTACTGCACGACCAGTGCTTCCGCGGTCCCCGCGACCTGGGTCGACAGCGGGACGTAGCCACTGGCCGAACCACCTGCGTGCGGGAAGCACAACAACTGTGCTGCGGCGTCGGGGGCCGGGCGGAAACACCGTATCCAGTTGTCCACGACATCCCTTCTCTCATGTCCTCGGTCCGGTCCTCGACCGGCTCCGTGAACGGTATCCGCTCATCGGGCCGCGGCGATCCAGCTCTCCAATTGTTCACGCGTGGTCGCCGGGTCCGCGACGAGAACGGCGAGTTCGTCGTCGCGGGGTTCCAGTGTCGTCAGGGCGGGGCAGCGGTGGCAGGCCTCGACACCGACCTGGTTCCACCACTTGCAGTGCGGGCGGAGGTGGCACCGTGGCACTGCGGCCGGTCCGGGCTCGGCCGGTACGCTCGTGATGCGTTCGATCAGCCCGCAGGCCTCGCCGACCCGGTTCGCGCAGTCCGACACGCAGTGCGAGGCGAACCGGAGCACCCGGTTGGGGGCGATCCCCTCCGGGATACTGCCGAGAACATCGGCGGCGGGTACGGGTTCGGCCAGGTAGGAGACCTGGTCACCCTCCCCGGACCGCACGCCGAGAACCACGCTCTCCGGGCGGCTCGCATCGCCGCTCGGACACCATCTGAGGGGGCTTTCCCGCCCGTCCCGGGCAGGGTCCGCAGTGCTGTCCACGGTGCTCACCTCCGATTCGTCAGCAGGATCGCGGGCCGGTCGAGTTGACCACCAAGCCGCCGATGACGCCGTCGGTGACGGCGCCCCTCTGCTGCTCGGCCGCGACCGCCTGCGCGATGCTTCTGGCGAGCTGCTCCTGGCTGGTGATCCGCTCCGGGCGCTCGGCGGCGGCGGCACCGGTGGTACCGCCGACCGTGACGAGACCGGCAACGAGGGCTGCGGCAGCGGCCGCCGTACGCATGCTGTTGTTCATCCCTGTCCTCCATGGCATCGGTGATGGCTTGCAGGAATCGACGCTAGGGTCCGCGTTCCGCCCCGGTCGGCAGTTACGGCGGCGGCTCGGGGGCGGCTTTCCGTGGCCCCCGGCCACCGGTCCACCCGCTGGTTGCTCATTGGTCGCGACGTCAATAGCATCGGCGGTATGTCGTCAAGCCCTCAGCGGAAGCGGATCCGGAAGTCCCCGGCGGACCGGCGTGCGGAAATCGTCGACGCGGCGGCGGCCATCGCCCTGACCGAAGGGCTGGAGTGCATCACACTGCGCCGGATCGGCGAAGAGCTCGGCGTCCGCCCCGGTCTCATCAGCCATTACTTCCCGGCGGTCGAGGACCTGGTGGCCGAGGCGTTCGGCACCGCCGCCGGTGCCGAACTGAACACTCTGCTCCCGGCGGACCCGGCAACGGAACCGCCGACGGACCGGCTCGCCCGCTTCTTCTCGCTCGCGACAGGCCCCGCGTACGACGACATCAGCCGGCTGTGGATCAACGCCCGGCACCTCAGCCGCTACCGCCCCGCCCTCCGCGACCGGGTGGGCCGCCAGGAGGCGCTGTGGCGGGGCCGGCTGGAGGATCTCGTGCGTGACGGCGTGGCCTGCGGTGAATTCCGTACCGCCGACCCGTATGTGGCGACCGTTCAGATCCTGGTCGTCATCGACGGCCTCGGCGCACACGCCAATACCGAGGCCGCGGACCGGCCCGAGGCGGTCACGCGGATGGCCGTGAGCACGGCCGAACGCGAACTCGGCCTGGAGATCGGCACGCTCACCGGGCGCGGCGGCGCGCTCGACGCCGGCCGCGGCGGCGTACCCGCGCCGTCCGTCGCCGACGGCACTCCGGGCACGGCCCAGATCACCTCCGGAGACGACCCAGGTGTCAGAGGCGGCTCATAGAGTCCTGCCATGAACGACTCGGCAATCAGAACCCTGCCCATCGACAGGGCAGCCGCCCGCCGGGTCAGGGACGGCCGGTCTTCCGCGCGGACGAGGGTTCGCCGGGGCACTGATCCGGTCCGGCGCCCGTGGCGGTCCACGGG
>NZ_JBHXTM010000059.1:0-44466 GCF_042677325.1 Streptomyces sp. NPDC127117 | reverse complement strand
CCACCGGTCTCCCGCTCGGGGGCTGACCCCCGTACATCGGCGGCTGACCCCCCCACACCCGCGGGTGGGGCGCACCCCCGGACCGGGTGTCCGCCCCACAGGCGTGTGCGTACCGGGTCACCAGGCGGTGGCCGACGACGTCTTCTCGGAAGGGAACAGCAGCCACAGCGCCAGGTAGAGCAGGAACTGCGGCCCCGGCAGCAGGCAGGAGACCAGGAAGATGACGCGCATGGTCCCCGCGGAGGTGCCGAAGCGCCGTGCCAGCGCTGCGCACACTCCGCCGATCATGCGTCCGTCACGGGGGCGGGCAAGTGCGGCC
Source organism: Streptomyces sp. NPDC127117 (assembly GCF_042677325.1). NCBI lineage: Bacteria > Bacillati > Actinomycetota > Actinomycetes > Kitasatosporales > Streptomycetaceae > Streptomyces > Streptomyces sp. NPDC127117. Next base: position 44,147 of record NZ_JBHXTM010000059.1, on the reverse strand, counting down.
ATGGTGGGCTCCTTCGCGAACCGTTGCTGAGGGAGCAGCTCCGTCGTGCTCCCGATGTCTCCATGGTGGCCCGGCGAAGGGGGGCAAAGCGTCGCTCTACGGTGCGATCCCGACCCTGGGAATCGTCGGGGTCGTACCCTGGCCCGCCTCGTCCCTCGGGTGGGGGAGCACCCCGACCCGCTCCTGCTTCCGGCGGCGCAGCCGCGCCCGGCACATGGGCACCACGAGCAGATGGGCGATGGCCACGCCGGTGGTGTTCAGCAGCAGCGAATCGACGTCGACGACCTGACCGGGCACCCCGGTCTGGGCCAGCTCGATGGTCGTCGAGATCAGCGCACCCGCCGCGACGGTACGGGCCATCGAGGCCCACGGGGAGACGGAGAGCCGGCCCCCGGCCATCGGCAGCAGCACACCCAGCGGGGCGAGCAGCAGCAGCCCCTCACCGATCCGGCGGGCCGCCTCGACCGGGCCGAGGGACAGATCCGCTCTGATACCGGCGAAGGGTCGGAGATTCGAGGCGCCCATCCACGGCACATCGAGCGGGCGCAGGGTCAGCCACCCGACGAGCAGCAGATGCGCGAGGAGCAGAGAGACCCCGGCCGCGCGGAAGCGGATGACGGCTGTACCGTCCGAACCTTGACGCACGCCACCCAAGACGCGACGAACGGCAGGATCGGTTCCGCCGCCCCGAAATCCGGCCCGTCCGGCGCCGGCGAGCCGCCCACCGGGGCGTTCAGTTCCCCGCACCGACTCCCAGCGTCGGTACCGCCTTGGGCCGCGCCTTCATCTCCGAGGTGCACAGATACCCGCGCGGCGGGTACTTTCCGGGCCCGCCCAGTACCACCGTGCCCTCCGGGGCGAGCGAGTCGCTCTCCGCGTACGTGCAGACGATCTGCGCCAGCGCCTCGGACCGCAGGTCCTCCGGCTGCTCGCTGAGCCGCAGCGTGCCCGCCCGGTCGCCGCTGCGGGCCCCGCCGACCCGCAGCGTCTTCGGGACGGTCGTGGAGTACCCGGCCTGCCGCTCCGCGGCGGGCGGCTTCAGCAACAGCTCGTCCAGGAGCGCCTGCGCGATCCGGACCCGGTCCGAGCCGTTCTCGTCGACCTGCACCGTACGGTCCACCGTGACCAGCTGCGAGGAGCAGACCAGATAGATCTGTACGGGGATGCCCCTGGCGGCCTGCGTCGTGACGTTCTCCGCGGACATCGCGCACGGCACCTGGGACGGTGCGGCCCCGGCGTCGACCGGCACCGTGGTGGACCTGATCCCGCAGCCCGCGGCCAGCACGGCCGCGACCGCGGCCCCGGCCAGTGCCACGGCCGGACGGCGTGCCCGGCGGTTCCCGCTGCCCATCACGTCGCTTCGCCCTCCTCGTCCCGGTCCCCGGCATCGTGCCCACCGCCGGAACGGGTGAGCTGCTCGGCATCGCGCGGCAGCCGCAGCACGAACACCGCGCCGTCGCCGTCCGGTGAGTTCGCGGCCGTGATGTCACCGCCGTGGATGTGCGCGTTCTCCATGGCGATCGAAAGACCGAGTCCGCTGCCCTCGGAGCGCGGGCGCGAGGCGCTGGCCTTGTAGAACCGGTCGAAGACATGGGGCAGCACGTCCTCGGGGATGCCGGGGCCGTGGTCCCGGACCTCGATGACGAGCTGGTCGCCCTCGGTCCGCACCGTGACCCGTACCGGCGAACCGCCGTGCTTGAGCGCGTTGCCGATCAGATTCGCCAGGATCACATCGAGGCGGCGCGGGTCCAGACGGACCATCATGCCGCGCTCGGCGTCCAGATCCACCGCGTCCAGCCAGGCACGGACATCGATGCAGGCGGTGACCTGGTCGGCGACGTCCACGGTGTCGAGGACGAGCCGGGCCGTACCCGCGTCGAAGCGGGTGACCTCCATCAGGTTCTCCACCAGGTCGTTGAGGCGCCGGGTCTCGCTCACCACCAGTCGCACCGCGGGCGCGATCATCGGGTCGAGGCTGTCCGCCTCGTCCTCCAGAACCTCGGTGACGGCGGTCAGCGCGGTGAGCGGGGTACGCAGTTCGTGCGACATGTCGGCGACGAACCGCCGGCTCGCCTCGTCCCGCGCGCTCATGTCCGCGACCCGCTTCTCCAGCGAACTCGCGGTCCGGTTGAACGTACGGGAGAGATCGGCCAGTTCATCCGTGCCGGACACCACGAGCCGGGTGTCGAGCTTGCCCTCGCCGAGCTTGCGGGCGGCGTCGCCGAGCCGTTGCACGGGCCGCAGCACGGTGGTCGCGGCGGCCTGCGCGAGCAGCGCCGAACCGATCAGCGCGAGCCCGGTGGCGATGCCCAGGGACCAGGCCAGGGAGTTGAGGTCCTGCCGTTCCTGGTCGAGCGACTTCAGCATGTAGCCGGTCGGGCCACCGCCGATGATCTTCGTGCCGCCCACCAGGTACGGCGTGCCGCGGATGCTGGTCCGCTGCCAGAACAGGTGGTACTCGTACTTGTTGCCCGCCTCCAGCGGCTGCTTCTTGTCGACCGCCTTCTGCAGCGACAGCGGCACGTTGTCGAGGGTGAAGGTGTCCAGGTCGGAGTTGCCGACGATCGGCTTGCCGGTGTCCCGCTCGTCGACCAGCAGCACGCTGTACCCCGGCGAACTGCTCGCCATCTGCACGGCGGCGTTCTGCAGATCGTCCCTGGTGGGGTGGAGCGGCAGCGAGGCCGCCCGGCTCTGCATCTCCTGGCGGAAGTCCCCGAGCGCGGAGTCCTGGGTACGGGTCAGCACGGCCTCGCGGTTCAGCCAGTACGCGATCCCCGACGCGGACACCGCGGCGGTCAGCGCCACCAGCGCGAACACCACGACGAGCCGCAGCCGCAGACTGGTCCAGCGGAGCCCGGCGAGCAGGCTCCGTTTGACGGCATCGCTCACTGAGGCGAGTCCAGCCGGTAGCCCACACCCCGGACGGTACGGATCAGCGTCGGCGAGGACGGCACGTCCTCCACCTTGGCCCGCAGCCGCTGCACACACGCGTCCACCAGCCGGGAGTCACCGAGGTAGTCGTGCTCCCAGACAAGCCGGAGCAACTGCTGCCGCGACAGGGCCTGGCCCGGCCGGCGGCTCAGCTCCAGCAGGAGGCGCAGCTCGGTCGGCGTGAGCTGCAGATCCTCCCCGTTCTTGGTGACGGTCATCGCGGAACGGTCGATCACCACGCTCCCGAACGAGGCGGAGTCGGTGGACTCGCGCTCGCCGCGGCGCAGCACCGCGCGGATACGGGCGTCGAGCACCCGGCCCTGCACGGGTTTCACCACATAGTCGTCGGCACCGGACTCCAGCCCGACCACCACGTCGATGTCGTCGCTGCGCGCGGTCAGCAGAATGATCGGCAGCTGGTCGGTGCGCCGGATACGCCGGCACACCTCGAAGCCGTCGATCCCGGGCAGCATCACATCCAGCACGATCAGGTCCGGCCGCTGCTCACGCAGCAGTTTCAGGCCGTCCTCTCCCGTCGCCGCAGTGGCCACACGGTGGCCCTGGCGTGACAGCGAGAGTTCGAGGGCCGTGCGGATGGCGTCGTCGTCCTCGATCAGCAACAGGAAAGGCACGCTGGTCATTCTGACCCATGGTGGCGCCCCAGTTCGACAGTTGGGGTCGACTCATACATCCCGCACGCCTCAGGAGCACGCTCGGCAGGCCCTGTGACAGGCCTGTGACAGTCGGCGGACAGCGCCATGAAATCGCCCCGGCAAGCTCATTGGCACAAGGAACGGACGGACTCCACCGATGGGGGGCGCGAGATGAACGCAACTCACAGCACCACCGCAAGCGCAGTTGTCACGCGTCTCCATGACGTCAACCGGAGTGTCGAGAAGTCCGGCGCCGGGAACGGGCGGGGGTGCGTTCGTGGCGCCGGGCGTCAGCACCTGTCGTACATGACGGTTGTTGACGCGCCTGTGGGGGGCAACGGGGGGAACAACGGGGGCAGCGCGTACGGGGAGGGCACGGGGGAGCGGAAGGCCCCGGCGCAGGCAGAGGACGCCGAAGCGGCGTTCACGGCCTACGTCCGGGAGCGCCGCGCCTCCCTGTACGCAACCGCCTATCACCTGACCGGTGACCGGTTCGAGGCCGAGGATCTGCTGCAGAGCGCCCTCTTCTCGACGTACCGGGCCTGGGACCGGATCAGCGACAAGGCGGCGGTCGGCGGCTATCTGCGCCGCACCATGACGAACCTGCACATCAGCGCCTGGCGCAGGCGCAAGCTCAACGAGTACCCGACCGAGGAGCTGCCGGAGACGGCGGGCGACACGGACGCGATGCGCGGCACGGAACTGCGCGCCGTGCTCTGGCAGGCGCTGGCGCGGCTGCCGGAACTCCAGCGCACGATGCTGGTCCTGCGTTACTACGAGGGCCGCACCGACCCGGAGATCGCGGCCATCCTCGACATCAGTGTCGGCACGGTGAAGTCCAGCATCTGGCGGTCGCTCCGCCGGCTGCGCGAGGACGAGGTCCTCAGCTTCGGCCGTGACGAGGAGGAGTCCTTCGGCGAGCTGGTGGCCTGAGGCGAGGGGGAACACGGGGGAGAACGGGGCCGCTGCTTCGGGGGAGGCGGCGGAGTACGGGGGAAGTGCTGCGGGGTCGGACGGGCCGGGGGGTCCTGTCCGGCCCCGTCGGCGTGTGCGGGGCCGGTCTCCGTTGCCCGCTACACCGTTCCCCGTGACGCGGTCGCCCTCCGGCAACGCCCGGCCGCCGCCGCGGCCAGCCTGCCCAGCGCCTCCTCCTTGCCGCACGGATGCGCGCCCAGAGCCGTCTGCCGCGCCACGATCCGCCGCTCCGCCCGCATCAGCCGCCACCCGCGCCGCAGCAGGAACGGCACCGACTTGCGGCCCTCGCGCAGATCCCGCAGCAGCCGGCGGCGGAACGTCGTCGAGGGACGGCCGCGCAGACACAGCGCGTCCGCCAGTACGCCCAGCTCCTGGCACCGCTCGACTATGTCCGCCGCGAAGATCCCCTCGGCCACGAACAGCGGAGTGCGCTCGATGTGCAGGGCCTCCCGGTCGACCCGGGAACTGGTGGCGATGTCGTAGACCGGGACGTGGGTGCGCCCGGTGTGGCACAGCTCCATGATCGCGGCGACCGCGGCGTCGGCGTCCCAGGACTGTGCGGAGTCCCAGTCGATGTCCGTACTGCCGGGAACGAGCGGCAGCGTGGGGTCGTCGCCCTCCTTGTAGAAGTCGTCCAGGCGCAGCACCGGCAGGTCGGTGCGGGCGGCCAGGGAGGACTTGCCGGAGCCGGAAGGGCCCGCGAGCAGTACGACGCGGGTCGGGATCGGTTGGGAATTCACAGGACACGAGTGTGAGGCATTGACCCGCACAGGGGATCCCCCGGTGCCCTTGTTGGTATCGAGCATCACACCTCAACTACTCTACGCACTCAGATGATTACTCGATCGTCTCGATCAGGTGGGAATTCCATGGCACGTCATGCACTTTCCAGGTCCCGGCGCCGCGCACTGCTGCGGGCAGGTCTGACCGTCACCGCGGTGGGTGCCGCGCTCGGTGCGGGGGGTGCGGCGGCCCAGGCGGCGCCGCTGCCCCACGTGCCGGTCGTGGGCGCCGACACCGCCCTCGGCGAGGCCGGGGACGCCGCCGGCGGCGCGGTGACCGGGGCGCTGGGCCACTCGCTCAGGGGCGGCATCGTCCCGGTGACGCATCTGCGGCTCGACCCGCTGGCCGGCACGGGCACCGACCCGCTGGACAACGTGGTGGGGACTCAGGTCGCCGACTTCAAGCCGCTCTCCACGGCCGCCGTCACCGACCCGCTGACCAGCGGTGGCGCGCTGAAGGACCTGCCGGTGGCCGGGCCGGTGGCGCAGGTGCTGCACGGCGGCTGAGCGGCCGACGACGGCCTGTTCCCCCGGAGTTCCGGAGGAACAGGCCGTCGTCGCGCGGGGGGCCGGTCAGTACGAGGAGCCCGAGACGCCCAGGGCGCCCGTCGGGTGCCAGACCGTCTTGGTCTCCAGGAAGGCCGTCAGGCGGTGGGTGCCCGGATCGGCCGTCCAGTCCTCGGCGCCGTCCGCAGCGGAGGAAGGCGCGGGGCTCTGCCCTTCCTTCTCGGTGCGGTGGCGGGAGGCGGGTGCGCGCAGGACGCGCTTCAGGTTGTCCGCCGCCGCGATCTCCAGCTCCTTCGCGAGCGCGGCGTCCGCGCCCGTGAGGTCGATCGCGTTGACGTCCTGGTGGGAGGCGAGCGGCGTCGCGATCTCCGCCGTCCTGCCGGACAGGACGTTCACCACGCCGCCCGGCAGGTCGGAGGTGGCCAGCACCTCGCCCAGCGAGAGCGCGGGCAGCGGGGCCTTTGCCGAGGCGATGACGACCGCGGTGTTGCCGGTCGCGATCACCGGGGCGATCACCGACACCAGACCCAGGAACGACGACTCCTGCGGGGCCAGGACCGCGACCACACCGGTCGGCTCGGGGGTGGACAGGTTGAAGAACGGGCCCGCGACCGGGTTCGCCCCGCCCACGACCTGGCCGATCTTGTCGGTCCAGCCCGCGTACCAGACCCAGCGGTCGATCGCCGCGTCCACGACGGCCGCCGCCTTGGACTTCGACAGGCCCTCCGCGTCCGCCACTTCCCGTACGAACTGGTCCTTGCGGCCCTCCAGCATCTCCGCGACGCGGTAGAGGACCTGGCCGCGGTTGTACGCCGTGGCGCCCGACCAGCCGCCGAACGCCTTGCGGGCGGCCACGACCGCGTCGCGGGCGTCCTTGCGGGAGGACTGGGGGGCGTTCGCCAGCCACTTGCCCTTCGAGTCCGTCACCTCGTACACCCGGCCGCTCTCGGAGCGGGGGAACTTGCCCCCGACGTACAGCTTGTAGGTCTTGAAGACGCTCAGACGGTTATCGGACATCGAGGTACGCCTCCAGGCCGTGACGGCCGCCTTCGCGGCCGAAGCCCGACTCCTTGTAGCCGCCGAAGGGCGAGGTCGGGTCGAACTTGTTGAACGTGTTGGCCCAGACGACGCCCGCCCGGAGCTTGTTCGCCACCGCGAGGATGCGGGAGCCCTTCTCCGTCCAGATGCCGGCCGAGAGGCCGTACTGGCTGTTGTTGGCCTTGGCGACCGCCTCGTCGGGCGTGCGGAAGGACAGCACCGACAGCACCGGGCCGAAGATCTCGTCGCGCGCGATGGTGTGCGCCTGGGTGACGTTGGTGAACAGCGTCGGGGCGAACCAGTAACCGGCGGAGGGGAGTTCGCAGGGGGCGGACCAGCGTTCGGCGCCCTCCGCCTCGCCCGTCTCGGTGAGCGCGGTGATCCGGGCGAGCTGCTCAGCGGAGTTGATCGCGCCGATGTCGGTGTTCTTGTCCAGCGGGTCGCCCAGCCGGAGCGTGGTCAGCCGGCGCTTCAGCGCGTCCAGCAGCTCGTCCTGGATCGACTCCTGGACCAGCAGCCGCGAACCGGCGCAGCAGACCTGGCCCTGGTTGAAGAAGATGCCGGTGACGATGCCCTCGACGGCCTGGTCGATCGGGGCGTCGTCGAAGACGATGTTGGCCCCCTTGCCGCCCAGTTCGAGGGTGACCCTCTTGTCGGTGCCGGCGACCTGGCGGGCGATGGCCTTGCCGACCGCGGTCGAGCCGGTGAACGCGACCTTGTTCACGTCCTCGTGCTCGACGAGGGCGGCGCCCGCGTCCCCGTAGCCGGGAAGGATGTTCACGACACCCCTGGGCAGGCCCGCCCGGCGGCAGATGTCCGCGAAGAACAGCGCGGAGAGCGGGGTCGTCTCGGCGGGCTTGAGGACCACCGTGTTGCCGGTGGCGAGCGCCGGGGCGATCTTCCAGGCCAGCATGAGGAGAGGGAAGTTCCAGGGGATGACCTGGCCCGCGACGCCGAGCGGGCGCGGGTTCGCGCCGTACCCCGCGTGGTCCAGCTTGTCGGCCCAGCCCGCGTAGTAGAAGAAGTGCGCGGCGACCAGGGGGAGGTCCGCGTCGCGGGTCTCCCTGATCGGCTTGCCGTTGTCGAGGGTTTCCAGGACGGCGAGCTCACGGCTGCGCTCCTGGATGATCCGGGCGATCCGGAAGAGGTACTTGGCGCGTTCGGAGCCGGGCAGCGCCGACCACTTCTCGAACGCCCTGCGGGCCGCCTTCACGGCCCGGTCGACGTCGGCCGCACCGGCCTGCGCGACCTCGGAGAGCACCTCCTCGGTGCTCGGCGAGACAGTCTTGAAGACCTTGCCGTCGGCCGCCTCGGCGAACTCGCCGTCGATGAACAGCCCGTACGAGGGCGCGATGTCGACGACCGCGCGCGACTCGGGGGCGGGGGCGTACTCGAATGCAGATGCCATGGGGATCAGTCCACCGTCACGTAATCGGGGCCGGAGTAACGGCCGGTGCTGAGCTTCTGGCGCTGCATCAGCAGATCGTTCAGCAGGCTGGAGGCGCCGAACCGGAACCAGTGGTTGTCCAGCCAGTCCTCGCCCGCGGTCTCGTTCACCAGTACCAGGAACTTGATCGCGTCCTTGGACGTGCGGATGCCGCCGGCCGGCTTCACACCGATCTGTACGCCGGTCTGCGCCCGGAAGTCGCGCACGGCCTCCAGCATCAGCAGGGTGTTCGCGGGCGTGGCGTTGGTGGAGACCTTGCCCGTCGACGTCTTGATGAAGTCGGCGCCCGCCAGCATGCCGAGCCAGGAGGCGCGGCGGATGTTGTCGTACGTGGACAGCTCGCCGGTCTCGAAGATCACCTTCAGGCGGGCGTCGGGGCCGTCGGCCCGCGCGCACTCCGCCTTCACGGCGAGGATCTCCTCGTACACCTTCAGATACCGGCCGGAGAGGAAGGCGCCCCGGTCGATCACCATGTCGATCTCGTCGGCCCCGGCGGCCACGGCGTCGCGGACGTCCGCGAGCTTCACGTCGAGCGCGGCCCGGCCGGCCGGGAAGGCCGTCGCCACGGAGGCCACCTTCACGCCGGAGCCGGCCAGTGCGGCGACGGCGGTCGCCGCCATGTCGGGGTAGACGCAGACCGCCGCGGTGCGCGGGGTCGTGCGGTCGGTGGGGTCGGGGTTGACGGCCTTGGCGGCGAGGGCCCGGACCTTGCCCGGGGTGTCCGCGCCTTCCAGCGTCGTCAGGTCGATCATCGAGATGGCCAGGTCGATGGCGTACGCCTTGGCCGTCGTCTTGATCGAACGGGTTCCGAGAGACGCGGCGCGCGCTTCGAGGCCGACGGCGTCGACGCCGGGCAGCCCGTGCAGGAAGCGGCGCAGCGCACTGTCGGACGCGGTCGCGTCGGAGAATGCAGGAGCTGTGGTGGGCATGGTCACCAGAGGAGCATATCTACGCGCGTAGCGACCTGTACAGGGGGACCACCTCTCCGCGCGGGGCGCGGTCCGCCGGGCAGCCCCTTGCCCCCGTCAGGCAGAATCGGGCCCATGACGAGCCCCACACCGCCCGCCGAGCCGGTCTACGCCGACCGGACCTTCCGCTCGCCCGCCGGGATGGTCGGGGGTGGCCTGCTGCTCCTGCTCATCTGCTGGATCGCCGGGGACGCCGTGTTCCGGGGCGACGGCCGGGTGCCGTGGCTGGCGCTCGCCGGGGTGCTCACCGCGGTGCCGATGGTCGTCGCGTTCACGCTGCGGCCGGTCGTGCTCGCCAACGAGCAGCGCATCCGGATCCGCAACCCGTTCCGGACGATCAGCATGCCGTGGACCGAGGTCTCGGACCTGCGGGCCGGGTATTCGTGCGAGCTGTTCACCGAGGGCGGCGCCAAGTACCAGCTCTGGGCGGTGCCGGTGTCGCTGCGGCAGCGGAAGAAGGCGGCCCGGCAGCAGTCCCGGCGGTCGCTGGACGACCCGTACGACCGCACGTCCGTGCACGCCGATGTCCGCGACACCAAGGCCCGGATGGCGACGGCCGACCAGACCATGGCGGACCTGCGCGAGCTGGCGGAGCGGGCGAAGACGGGCGGCCCGGCCGCCGGGGAGTCCGCCGAGTCGTCGGTGTCGGTGCGCTGGGCGTTCGAGGTGATCGCGCCGACGGTGGTGGGCGCGCTGCTGCTGGTGGTGCTGCTCGCGACCGGCTGAGACCGGATCCGGAGAAGCCCGCACCGAGTTCACCGGTGCGGGCTTCACTCGTGCTCGGGGCCTACTTGACGTCGACGTAGTCCCCGGCGGCGGTCGCGCCGCCCGTCGTCGACGTCTCGCCGAAGGTCCAGCGCCAGTAGCCGTCCGCGGACGCCTTGACCGTGGTTTTCAGGCTGCCCGTGGAGTTCGCCCTGACGATCTTCACCGTGGCGTAGGTGCTGGTGCCCGCCTTGCGGAACTGCAGCTTCGCCGCCTTGCCGCCGTAACCGGCGTAGGAGTGCTTCACCCAGTCGGCGCGTGTGAGCCGTCCCGTCACGGTGAGCGTCTTCCCCTTCGCCACCGGCTCGGGCGAGGCGTTGACGCTCGCCCGCGCCGCCCGCTTGACCTGCGCCGTGCCGAGGGCGGGCAGGTACTCCTGGCTCTTCGGCTGCCCGTCGGAGCCCCAGATGCGGGCGGCCGCGCCGACCTTCCAGGTCGTGGCGTCGTTGTTCGAGTCCAGGGTGTAGCGCGGCTCGATGTACAGCTCGCCCCTGCAGTCGGCGGCGCGCGAGCCGTCCTCGTAACAGGTCATGCTGCTCAGATAGATGCCGCCGTGGTCGGCACCCTTGCCCGCCGTGGTGTCGTGATACAGGTACGGACTCGCCTCCACGTCGGAGAGCGAGTGGCCCGCGGGCCAGGTGACGTGGAAGCTGACACTCGGAAGCTTCTCCTCGGTGGTGCCAACGACGATGGGCCTGCCCGAGTTCACGACCATCTTCGACACCGTGATCCCGGTGCCGGCGGCTTCCGCGGCCGGGGCGGTGAACGCCGCAAGGGCGAGCGCTCCCGCGAGGACGGCCACGGTGCCGGTTCTGCCTGTGCGCATGCACGGCCTCTCACTGGTAGGTATGCGAGTCGCCGCAGACTACCGCCCCGGCACCGGGCGGAACGCCCCCGTGTATGCCGGGCGCACTAGGGGCAACTTCCGCGTGAAAGCCGACCGCTGTGGCGGTTTCCGGTCCCGGCGGTCATGCCCCTCTCCATACATTGCGCGTGCCGCCCGACTTCCGAAGCGGGCGGCGGGGGGTGGGACGAGATGACGGACGAAGGCGGTTCCGGCAGAGCGGACGCCACTGGCGCGCGCTGCCGCATAGACATCGACACGGACGGCGGCTACGGCTGGCGGATGATCGCGCAGAACGGACGGGTGGTCGCGGTCTCCGCGCTCTCGTACGGCGAGCACGGCGAATGCCGGGCCGCCTTCGAGGAGTTGTGCGCGGGACAGCAGGGGCTGACGGGCGGGGTGCAGCACACGCCGGGCGGCAACGGCTGGATGTGGTTATTGCGGGACCGGGACGGACGGGCCACCGTCGTCTCGGCACGGGCCTACGAGCGCCATTCGACCTGCCGGGCCGCGTACGAACGGTTCCGCGCGCTGCTCGCCGAGATGGGAGGCGTCACCGGAAGTTGCCTTTAGGGCACACCTCATTCACATCTCGGAGCGGGCGTGTCCATGACGCGGCAGCAGCGTCGACCGCGTGACGAGAGATACGAGTGGGACCGCGGTGCGGGACGCGCCGCGGCGGCTGTACGCGGATCCGGGGCTGCCCGACCGCGTGTTCAGGGGCGTCGCCCGCGGCGGCGGCGGGCTGGTGCTCGCGGTCATGCTGCTGGTCGGCGGATTCCTGCTCCACCGGGCCTGGCAGGCGCTGTCCCGGGCGGGCTGGTCGTTCCTGACGACCGAGGCGTGGGAGCCGGACGCCGGCCGCTTCGGGATCGCCGCCGTGCTCGTCGGGACGGTACTCATCGCACTGGTGGCCATCGCCGTCGCCGTACCGCTGGCGGTCGGCGGGGCGCTGTACATCTCCGAGTACGCGCCACCCCGGCTGCGCCGCACGCTGATCAGCGTCGTCGACCTGATGGCGGCCGTGCCGTCGGTCGTCTACGGGCTGTGGGGGCTGTTCTTCTTCGAGGGGCAGATCCTCCCCACCGCCCGCTGGATCGCGACCTACCTGGGCTGGATCCCGCTCTTCCGGGTGGACGGCGCCGACCCGTCCGACCCGCTCGCGCCGGAGACCGTGTACACCTCCTCCACGCTGGTCGCGGGGGTCGTCGTGGCGCTGATGGTCGCGCCGATCGTCTGCTCGGTGATGCGCGAGGTGTTCTCGCAGGCACCGGTCGGTGAGCGCGAGGGCGCGTACGCGCTGGGCGCCACCCGCTGGGGCATGATCCGCAGCGTCGTCCTGCCGTTCGGCAAGGGCGGCATGATCGGCGGCACCATGCTCGGCCTGGGCCGGGCCCTGGGCGAGACCATCGGGGTCTACCTGATCATCTCGCCGGTCTTCGAGATCCAGTGGCACGTGGTGCAGAGCGGGGCCGGTTCGGTCGCCGCACTGATCGCCCTGCGCTACGGCGAGGCCAGCGAATTCGGCATGTCGGCCCTGATGGCCGCGGGCCTCGCGCTCTTCCTGATGACGCTCGTCGTCAACTTCGCGGCGTCGTCGATCGTCGCCCGCAGCCGGTCCGGCGCGGCGAGCGAGTGAGGGGATCCAGCAGATGACCATCGCACCCGAGAGGCCCGCCGTCACCGCGGAACGGGCCGTGCCGGTGGGGGAGCGGCGGCGGTCCCTGACCCTGCTGCGGGCCACCGACGTGTACGCGCTGCTCGGTGCCGCGGCCGCCGCGCTGTCGATCACCTGGCTGCTGTTCGCCCGGCTGCTGCCGTTCAGCGGCACCGTCGGCTTCCTGGCCGTGGCGTACGTGCTCTTCCTCGCCCTGTACGCACTGCTGGTCTCCTTCGACGAGAACGGTCCCGCGGTACGGGACCGGCTGGCCGCCGTCGTGGTGCAGAGCCTCGGCCTGGTCATGGTCGTCGCGCTCGGCTTCGTCGTCGTGTTCACCCTCTGGGAGGGCCGCAAGGCGCTGCCGCACCTGAACTTCTTCACCCAGGACATGGCCGAGGCCGGCCCGCTGGACCCGCTCTCGGCCGGCGGGATCCTGCACGCGATCCTCGGCACGCTGGAGCAGATCGCCATCGCGCTGGCCCTGACCGTGCCCACCGGCATGGTCTGCGCGGTCTTCCTCAACGAGGTGCCCGGCCGCTTCGCCCGGTTCGTACGGACCGTCGTCGAGGCGATGACCGCGCTGCCGTCGATCGTCGCGGGGCTCTTCGTGTACGCGACGGTGATCCTCGCGCTCGGCTTCGACCGCTCCGGGCTGGCCGCGTCCCTCGCCCTCGCCGTGATGATGCTGCCGATCATCATCCGGGCGGCGGACGTGGTGATCCGGCTGGTGCCGGGGACGCTGCGGGAGGCCTCGTACGCGCTCGGCACCCCGCGCTGGCGCACCGTCTGGCACGTGGTGCTGCCGACCGCGCGGTCCGGGCTGACCACCTCCGTCATCCTCGGCACCGCGCGCGGCATCGGCGAGACCTCGCCGGTGCTGCTGACCGCCGGATTCACCGCCGAGATCAACGGCGATCCGCTGTCGGGGCCGCAGGTCTCGCTGCCGCTCGCCACCTTCGAGTTCGTCAAGTCGCCCGAACCCACGATGATCGCCCGCGGCTTCGGCACGGCCGCGGTCCTGATGGCGCTGGTCCTCGTGCTGTTCGTCGTCGCCCGCGTCATCGGCGGCCGCGGACCGGGACAGCTGACCAGGCGCCAGGAGCACCGCCGGGTCCAGGCGTCGAGACGTGACGCCGAACGCTTCGCCGCCCGGTCCGGGCGGGCCGCGCCCCGGGACACACCCATGGATACGAGGAGTGAGTGACCAGTGAGACCGGCAACCGTCTCCCGACTGACCATGGCGGTGGCGGCACTGGTGTGCGCGCTGCTCGCCCTCCAACCGGCCACCGCCCGCGCCGCTTCGTACACGAAGATCAGCGGCGGCGGCTCCACCTGGAGCTCCAACGCGCTCGACCAGTGGCGCCGCAATGTCGCCGCCAACAGCGGCATGACCGTCAACTACTCACCGGTCGGCTCCTCGGTGGGCCGTGAGCAGTTCAAGAACGGCACCGCCGACTTCGCCGTCTCCGAGATCCCGTACGGACTGACCGAGTCCGGGATGCGGGACGCGCCGCCGAAGCGCGGATACGCGTACATGCCGATCGTGGCCGGCGGCACGGCCTTCATGTACAACCTGCGCATCGGCGGCCGGAAGGTCACCAACCTGCGGCTCTCCGGCGACGTCATCACCAGGATCTTCACCGGCGCGCTCACGATGTGGAACGCCCCCGAGATCCGGGCCGACAACCCCGGTCTGGTGCTCCCGGCCCGCCGCATCATCCCCGTCGTACGCTCCGACGGTTCCGGCACGACCGCCCAGCTGACCACCTGGCTCGCCAAGGAGCACGGCGGGCTCTGGGACGCGTACTGCAGGCGCGCCGGGCGCTCCACACCGTGCGGGATGACCTCGTACTTCCCCGTGGTGCCCGGCTCCTCGACGATCGCCAAGTCCGGTTCGCTCGGCGTCTCCGGCTACACCAAGCAGGGGCACGCCGAGGGCGCGATCACCTACGTCGAGTACTCGTACGCCATCAAGACCGGCTTCCCGGTGGCGAAGGTGCTCAACGCCTCCGGCTACTACGTCGAACCGACCGCCTCCAGCGTCGCCGTGGCGCTGATGAAGGCCCGGATCAACGAGGACAAGAACTCCGAGAACTACCTCACCCAGATCCTCGACGGGGTCTACCGCTCGGCCGACCGCCGCACCTACCCGCTCTCCTCCTACAGCTACATGATCGTGCCCACCAAGGCCGAGTCGCCGTTCACCACCGCCAAGGGGAAGACGCTGGGCTCCTTCGCCAACTACTTCCTCTGCGAGGGCCAGCAGCAGGCCGAGGAACTCGGCTACTCGCCGCTGCCCAAGAACCTCGTCGAGGCCGGATTCACCCAGGTCCGCAGGATCCCGGGCGCACCGTCCGCCGCCATCGACATCAAGAGCTGCCGCAACCCCACGTTCTCCTCCGACGGCTCCAACACCCTTGCCAGGAACGCCCCGTACCCCAAGGCCTGCGACAAGCGGGGCACCACGCAGTGCGCGGACGGCACGGCCGGCGCCAAGCAGCAGACCCGGGTGAACTCCGGCTCCGGCGGCGGCGGTTCCGGCGGTGCTTCCGCCGGCGGCACCGGCGGCACGGGTTCCGCGGGCGGCAAGGGCGGCGCGGGGACCGCGGGGGCCTCGGGCGGCTCCACCGGTACGGACGGGGCGTCCGGCGCCGCGGCGGGCGGCGCGGCCCCGGGCGCCGTCGACCCCGACACCGGCGAGCTGATCGAGGGGTCGGCCGGGGGCGGGGACGCCTCCGTCGTCGGCAACCCGGTCACCCTCGCCGCCGGCGGCTCACCCGGGCTGCGCGGCGTACTGATGGCGCTCTCCGCCGTACTGCTCCTCGGAGTGGTCGTCGGACCCCCGCTCACCGCGCGTGCCCTCGCCGCGCGCAACCGTCGCAAGGAAGGGCCGTGATGACCCCCGCACGACACACCCGCCGGCGCACCGCCACCGGCACCGTGGCGCTGCTCGCCGCACTGCTGGTCGCCCTGCTGCCGCTGCCCGCCACCACGTCCCCCGCCGAGGCGGCGGCGGGCTCGGCGGTGACGGTGACCGGCCGCAAGGGTCCGTACGACGACTTCTCGAAGCTCAAGGTCACCGTCCACCAGACCGAACAGCTGCGGGGCCAGGGGGTACGGATCACCTGGACCGGCGGCAGGCCGACGCAGGACGGCTTCACCTACGACTACCTCCAGATCATGCAGTGCTGGGGCGACGACACCGGCGGGCCCTCGCGCGAGCAGTGCCAGTTCGGCGCCCAGGGCAACGGCGGGCAGGGCGGCAACTGGACCGCGCTGCGCCAGATCGGGGCGGGCGCGGCCGACCCCGCCGAGAAGGAGTACGTGGGCAACGGATCCGGCGAGTCGTACGTACCGTTCCGCCCCGCCGACGGCGGACCGGAGACCACCGGGTCGCGCGACTGGACCTACTTCAGCTCGATCGACTCCAACGAGGAGCCCTACGCCGTCACACACGCGGACGGCACGGGCGAGTTCACCTTCCAGGTGCAGTCCGGGCAGGAGGCATCCCAGCTCGGCTGCGGCGAGCCGGTGAAGCGCTCCGGCCGGACCGGGCCCCGCCCCTGCTGGCTCGTCGTCGTACCGCGCGGCGGGCACGACGTGGACGGCGGCACCGGCTCCAGCCACCGGCTGGAGACCTCGCCGCTGACCACCTCCAACTGGGCCCAGCGCCTCGTGGTGCCGCTGCACTTCCAGCCGGTCGGCAACACCTGCCCGGCCGACCGGGCCGAGCGCCGGGTGACCGGGTCCGAGCTGGTCACCGAGGCGATCAGTTCCTGGCAGTCGACCCTCTGCGCGGGCGCCGGCAGCGCGAAGTTCGCGTTCAGCCAGAGCGGTGAGGCGAGCGCACGGGACACCCTCGCCCGGCCCACCCCGGGCTCCCCGCACCTCGCCTTCACCGTCGACCCACTGCTCCCGCCCGGGGAGGGCGCCGCCGGGAGCGCGGTGCACGCGCCGGTGGCGGTGAGCGGACTGGTGGTCGGCTTCTTCGTCGAAATGCCGGACGCCGGCCGGCTCGCCTCGATGAAACTCACCCCGAGACTGCTCGCGAAAATGCTCACCTCGTCCTACCAGAAGGACGTGGTGAGCCGGATCAGAACCGCTCCCGAACACATCAAGGACAATCCGCTCAGTCTCTTCCACGACGAGGAATTCAAGAAGCTCAATCCGGCTTTCGAGAACTGGGTTCCCTATCTGGCGCCGTCCAGCATCATGGTGCAGCTGGAGAGTTCCGACACCACCGAAATGCTGTGGAAGTGGCTGCGGTCCGACACCGAGGCGCGGCAATTCCTGGCCGGTACCCCCGACCCCTGGGGCACGAAGGTCAACCCGTACTTCAAGGAGCTGCACCTGGACTCCGACACCGGTGTCGACGACTTCCCGAAGGCGGACCCGACCCGTACGACCGTGACCGTCGGCGAGGAGTCCCTTGAGTACGGGACCACCGAGATCGCCCCGTACGTCCAGGACATGCACGAGGGCGCGCTGCGCACCCGCCGGGGCAACAACGGGTCCACCACCACCGCGGCCGCCGGAGGCAACGGCTCTCCCGCCAAGCTGGTCAACACGCCCCCGCTGGCCGGCCAGCGCATGGTGCTCGCGATCGTCGACGCCGCCTCCGCCGCCCGCTACGGACTCCAGACCGCGTCCCTGCGCAACGCCGACGGCACCTTCGTCGCCCCGACCCCGGCCTCGCTGCTCGCCGGGGTCGCCGCGATGAAGGACTCGTCCCGGCCGGGTGTACTCGCACCCGATCCGGCCGGCGCCAGGGGCGGGGCCTACCCCCTGGCCTCCGTCGTCTACGCGGGCGCCTACACCAGCACCCCGGCGGCCGAGCGCAAGGACTTCGCCGGACTGATCCGCTACGCGGCGCGGGCCGGCCAGACCCCGGGCGCCGCGGCCGGACAGCTGCCGCCCGGATACGCGCCGCTGCCCGCCGCCCTGCGCACCCGGGCGCTCGCCGCGGCGGACCGGCTGGAGCACGCGAAGAGTACGGCCGGGGGCTCCGGCGAGGGCGGACCGGCAGGCTCCGGCAACTCCGGCACCTCCGGCGGCCAGGCCGCGGGAGGTGCGGGAGGTGCGGGCAGCGGCGCCGGGGGCTCCGGCGGGGACGGCGCGAACCCCGACACGGGTGACAGGTCGGCGAACCGGGCGGACCCCGACGGCCCAGATCGGCAGAACACCGCCCATTCCGGCGGCCTGACCCCCGACACGGTGCTCGGGGCCGTCCGCTGGGTGCTGATCGGAGTGCTGCTCGCGGGCGGCATCGCGGGCCTTTCCGGGCCCATTATGCTCCGCCTTTCCGTGCGGAAATCCGTCCGGGCCGGCTGAGTTCTCCAGGTGTCACCTCGTAAAGCATTTCGTAACCTGAACAACCGTCGCCGTTGGTGGCCGCCGACGACCGGATACGGAAAAGTCATCGGTGGCCGGCCGACGGGCCGGTGGAAAAAGAATTCAGAATTCTGCTTGAGCGTCCATTCCTTCCATTCCTCGTTTCCGTATGCACGGAGGAGAACAGAAGTGAACGTCAAGTCCCGCGCACGCATCGGTGCCGTTGTCGGTACCGCCGCCCTCGCCCTCGGCGCCATGGCGGCCCCCGCCTCGGCGGACCCGGCGCCCGGCAACTACCGGGTCCTCGCCGGTGTCGGCTCGGACACCACCCAGGACGTCGTGAACGGCCTCGGCACCGCCGTCGACAGCGGCACGCTGATCGCCTCGTACAACGCCCTCGGCACGGCGACGGTCAAGACCCGCGCCACCGGCTGCGAGATCGCCCGGCCCAACGGCTCCTCGGCCGGCATCAACGCGCTGCGCAACGCCGTCGACAACAACACCGGCTGTCTGGACTTCGCGCGCTCCTCGCGCGGCGTCGCGGACACCTCGTCCACCGACCTGACCTGGATCCCGTTCGGCAAGGACGCGGTGACCTTCGCGGTCCGCTCCGACAGCGCCCTGCCCAAGGCGCTCACCAAGGCGCAGCTCGTCTCCGTCTACACCTGCCAGACGACGTCCCTCAACGGTGTGGCGCTCACCCCGCTGCTGCCCCAGGCCGGCTCCGGCACCCGGTCCTTCTTCCTGGGCCAGCTGGGCCTCACCGAGTCCACCTTCGGCTCCTGCGTCGACGACACCGTCCAGGAGCACAACGGTGAGGCGCTGGACAGCGCGGGCGACATCGCCCCGTACTCCGTCGCCCAGTACATCGCGCAGAGCAACGAGCCGGGCGATGTCGTCGACCGGCGCGGCGCCTCCGTCCTCGGCTCGGTGAACGGTGTCGCCCCGCGCAACGCGGACGGCACCCTCAACACCGCCTTCCCCTTCAACCGTGACGTCTACAACGTCGTCCCGACCGCCAAGCTCACCGCCCCGACGATCGCCGCCACCTTCGTCGGCTCCTCCTCCAAGGTCTGCGCGCAGAGCGGCGTGATCGCCACGTACGGCTTCGGCACCATCGCCAACTGCGGCAGCACCGACCTCCGGGGCGAGAGCTGACCACCACTTCGTAACCGCGCCACGGCCGGGCACCCCCAGGGTGTCCGGCCCCCCGGCGTACCCACCACCGCATCCCACTGGGGGACCGACCACCATGAGACACCTCGCACCACCGAGAACACCCGCCGCGCTGCTGCTCTGCTGCTCGCTGCTGCTCGCCGCGGCAGCCGCGGTCCTCGCCCTCGCGCCGACGGCCCGCGCCGAGGACGCGCTGGGCCGGCTGACGCTCCCGGTCACGTCGGGGAAGACCACCGACAACCCGACCTTCCCCAAGGTCAGCACCGACGGCGCCTGCCCCGCCGAGAACGCGCAACAGGTCTCACTGGTCCTGGCCAAACCGGCCGGCGGCACGGGCACCCTGGGCAAGGCGACTGCCGGCGCCCCGTTCGACCAGGGGCCGTTCAGCGCCGACATCCCCGCCGGGAAGTCGCTCGAATCCCTGCTGCGGAGCTGGATCCCGGCCGGATCGCTGGACGGTACGTACGACATCCGGCTGATGTGCCGCGACGCAGGGAACGTGGGCGGCAAGCACTTCCCCGCGAAGATCCGGGTGACCGGCGACTCCTGGGCCGTCCAGGAGGCCGCGGCCACCACGACCGCGCTCACCACCACCCCCGCGGCCACCGCCCCCGCCGGAACCGCGATCACCCTGAAAGCCGCCGTCACACCCCCGGCCGCCGCGGGGAAGGTCGCCTTCCTGGACGGCGCCACCGAGCTCGGCCGGGCCGATGCCGCCTCCGGTGCCGCCGAGTTGAGCACGAAGACGCTGGAGCGCGGCGCACACACGCTCACCGCGAAGTTCCTCCCGGCGGACTCCGCCGCGTACGCGGAATCCGTCTCCGCCGCCGTGCCGTACACCGTCACCGAGGCCGGCTCCTCGCCCTCCCCGGACCCGAGCGACACCGGCAGCCCCACCCCGGGCACCCCCGCCGACCTCGACGTCACCGACGCCGACGGCAAGGCCCTGGAGGTCAACCCGACGCTCACCGCGGGGCAGAAGGTCCTCATCACCGCCCGCGGCTACACCGAGAACGCCAAGGTGAAGGTCACCCTCGCCGACAGCGAGGCCGTCCTCCCCGACGCCACCGCGAACGCCGAAGGGACCGTATCCGCCTACGCGTTCACCGTCCCGGCGAAGATCGAGGACGGCTCGTACACCCTCACCCTCGCCGAGCCGGGCGCCGACGGCCACAGCGTCGAGTTCCTCTTCGCCATCGGTGACGCCCCGGGCCCCGACCCGGGCCCGAGCGACTCCGCGGGCAGTGACGACGGCGGTACGACGGACGGCGCGGACGGCGGGAACAGCGGTTCCGCCACCGGCGGCTCGGGCGGCGGCGGGGACACCGCCACCGGTCCGCTCGCCTCGACCGGCACCAGCGCGCTCGCGCTCGGCGCGGCGGCGCTCGCGCTCTGCGGCCTCGGCACCGCGTTCGTGATGCACACCCGCCGCAAGGGCCTGCTCCGGTTCTGACGCACGGGGGCGGGGGCCGCGGTCCCCGCCCGCCCGTGCCGGCACCGGCACCCGCACCCCATCCCGCCCCGACGAGGAGCGCATCCGACGTGACGACCGTGCTGACCCCGCCGCCACCGGTGACCCCCGCCCCACCCCCGACCCCGCCGCCGGGCCCCGGGGCGGCGTCCCGGCCCCCCGCCCGCCCCGGCCTCGCCCTGGCCGGAGCGGTGCTCTGCGTTCTCGCGGCCGTGCTCCTCGGCTTCGCCGCCGACCTCACGGTCGTCGGCCACCTCCAGCACGCCCGCGACCAGCAGACCGGCTACGCCGAGCTGCGCGGACAACTCGCGCTCGGCACCGCCCCGGTGGGCCAGCGCACCTACGACAACAAACCCCTCGCCCCGGGAGCGCCCGTCGCACTGCTGCGCGTCCCGTCCCTCGGCCTGCGCGAGGTCGTCGGCGAGGGCACCACCTCCGGCATCCTGATGTCCGGCCCCGGACACCGCCGCGACACCCCGATGCCCGGCCAGGCGGGCACCAGCGTGATCATGGGCCGCCAGTGGGGGTACGGCAGCCCGTTCAACCGCCTCTCCCGGCTCCCCACCGGGGCGAGGATCGAGGTGACCACCGGTCAGGGCAAGGCCGTGTACGAGGTTTCGGCGCTCCGGCGCTCGGGCGACAGACTCCCCGCACCCGCCGGGGCCCGCGGCCGGCTCACCCTGATGACCGCGGCAGGCAGCCCGTACACCCCCGCCGGGGTGCTGTACGTGGACGCCGAACTCACCACCCCCGTCCAGCCCAGCCCGCCCCGGCTCGTCCGCCTCGGCTGGATCGGCCCCGCCGAGGAGGCGCTCGGCGGCGAGAGCGAGGAGGGCGGTGCCTGGCTCGCGGTCTTCCTGTGGTCGCAGGCCCTGCTCGCCGCCGCACTCCTGGCGGTCTGGCTGCACCGGGTCTGGGGGAACTGGCAGACCTGGATCACCGCCGGACCCGTACTCGCCGCACTCGGCCTCGCGACCGCCTCGGCCGCCACCCGCCTCCTGCCCAACCTGCTCTGAACGACCTGGAGTTGACGCATCCCGATGACCGAGACCATCCCGCTGCCCGCCGCCGCGCCGAACCGGCCGCGCACCGTCACCGCCTCGCCCGCCACCCTCGAAGCCGAAGCGGTCTCCGCCTGGTTCGGCGACCACAAGGTCCTGGACCGGGTCTCCCTGCACATGCCCGCCCTGGAGGTCACCGCGCTGATCGGCCCGTCGGGCTGCGGCAAGTCGACGTTCCTGCGCATCCTCAACCGGATGCACGAACTGATCGGCTCCGCCTCACTGGCCGGCCGGGTCCTGCTGGACGGCGAGGACATCTACGACCGCGGCCGCCGCATCACCCGGACCCGCCGCGAGATCGGCATGGTCTTCCAGAAGCCCAACCCGTTCCCCGCCATGTCCCTGTACGACAACGTCCTGGCCGGCCTGAAACTCAACGGGATCAAGGCGGCCAGGGACGGCAGGGACGATCTCGTCGAGGAGTGCCTGACCAAGGCGGGGCTGTGGCGCGAGGTCAAGGACCGGCTCCGCCGTCCAGGCGGCGCGCTCTCCGGCGGACAGCAGCAACGCCTGTGCATCGCGAGGTCGTTGGCGGTACGGCCCCGGGTGCTGCTGATGGACGAGCCCTGCTCCGCGCTCGACCCGACCTCCACCCGCCGGATCGAGGAGACCATCGCAGACCTCAAGGAGGAGGTCACCATCGTGATCGTCACGCACAACATGCAGCAGGCGGCCCGGGTCTCCGACCACTGCGCGTTCTTCCTCGCCGAACAGGGCACCCCCGGCGTCATCGTCGAGCACGGGCCGACCGACGAGATGTTCAACTCCCCGCAGGACGGCCGGACCGCCGACTACGTGAACGGCCGCTTCGGATGACGTTCCGGTGCCCCGCCACGCTCACCGCCCCGCTCCTGCTGCTCGCCCTGCTCACCGGGTGCGGCCGCGGCACGGACCCGGTGGCGTCCCCGGAACCCCGGGCAGCCCGGCCGGCGCCCGTCGCCGCGCCCGCCACCACCCCGCCCACCGTCCCGCCGGCCCGGACAGCCGCACCGCCGTCCACGCCCGCGAGCCCGCACCCGGCCGCCACCGCACCGGAACCCCGCACCCCGTCCCCCGTACGCCCCGCCGCCCCCGCGCCCGCCGCCCCCGCTCCCGCCCGCACCCCGGCTCCGGTGGCCCGCACCGGCGGCGGGAGCGGCAGCCGCGACGGCCGGGCCGCGGGCACGACGCTGCGGATCGGCGGCTGGTCGGCCGGGGTCGTCCGGGGCGGCCAGGAGACCATCGACGCCTGCCGGGACGCGGTGCAGTGGGCGGGCCCGGACTTCGGGCAGGAGGACGGCTACAGGATGCGCACGGTGGTGGTCGTCGGCCACGACCACTGCGGCTTCGGACAGTTCGCGACCCTGCCGATCGGCACGGTGGTCACCGTCGAGACCCCGCGCCGGACCCTGCGCTACCGGGTGTACGCCCGCCATCTCACCCCGGGCCGCGGTACCCCGGCACACGGCCTGTACTGGGGCGATCTGACGCTCCAGTCCTGCGTGGGCCCGGACACCGGCTTCACGTACCTGGTGCGCACCTGAAGCCGTTGCCCGGTCCCGGCCGGACCGGGATCAGATCCCGGCGGCGGCCGCCAGATCGCGCTTGATCCCGGCGAGCAGCCCGGCGCCCTCGGCGCGGGCGGCCGGCAGCTCGTCCGCCGAGGCGACCGGCACCACGACTTCCAGGTAGCACTTGAGCTTCGGCTCGGTGCCGCTCGGGCGGACGATCACCCGGGCGCCCCGCAGGTGGTAGCGGAGCCCATCGGTGGGCGGCAGCCGGTCCGTGCCCAGCGCCAGGTCCTCGGCCGAGGTGACGTCGAGGCCCGCGAGCGCGGTCGGAGGCTGCTCGCGCAGCCGCGCCATGGCGTCGGAGATGACCGACAGGTCCTTCACCCGCACCGACAACTGGTCGGTGGCGTACAGCCCGTGGGCGAGCGCGAGATCGTCGAGGAGATCGAGCAGCGTACGCCCCCGCTCCTTGAGCACGGAGGCCAGCTCGGCGACGAGCAGAGCGGCCGTGATGCCGTCCTTGTCGCGTACGCCGTCGGGGTCGACGCAGTAGCCGAGCGCCTCCTCGTACCCGTAACGCAGCCCGTCCACCCGGGCGATCCACTTGAAGCCGGTCAGCGTCTCCTCGTGGCCGAGCCCCGCCTTCGCGGCGATCCGGCCGAGCAGCGAGGACGACACGATCGACTCGGCGAAGACCCCGCTCACGCCCCGGTCCACCAGATGGGCGGCGAGCAGCGCACCGACCTCGTCGCCGCGCAGCATCCGCCAGCCGCCCTCGGCGGCCGGGTCCGGGACGGCGACGGCGCAGCGGTCGGCGTCCGGGTCGTTGGCGATGACGATGTCGGGGTCCGTGCGGCGCGCGGTCGCGAAGGCGAGGTCCATCGCGCCGGGCTCCTCCGGATTGGGGAACGCGACGGTGGGGAACGCCGGATCGGGCTCGGCCTGCTCGGCGACCAGGACCGGCGCGGGGAACCCGGCCCGGTCGAACGCGGCGGTCAGCACCGACGTACCGACCCCGTGCATCGCCGTGTACACGACCCGGGCGGTACGCGGCGACCCGGCGGCGAGCACGGCGTCCGTACGGGCCAGATAGGCCGCCAGGACCTCCTCGCCGAGGGTCTCCCAGCCGTCGTCGGGGCGGGCCACGCCGTCGAGCGGGCCGACCTCTGCGATCGCGGCGGCGATCTCGCCGTCCGCCGGGGGGACGATCTGCGAGCCGTCGCCGAGATAGACCTTGTAGCCGTTGTCGCGCGGCGGATTGTGGCTGGCGGTCACCTCGACGCCCGCGACGGCGCCCAGGTGCCTGATGGCGTACGCCAGCACGGGGGTGGGGAGCGGGCGGGGGAGCACCGCGGCCCGCAGTCCCGCGCCGGTCATCACGGCCGCGGTGTCGCGGGCGAAGTCGGCGGACCTGTACCGGGCGTCGTACCCGATGACGACGAGCCCGCCGCCCTGCCCCTGCGCCTTGAGGTACGCGGCGAGGCCGGCCGCGGCGCGGATGACGACGGAGCGGTTCATCCGCATCGGCCCGGCGCCCAGCTCACCGCGGAGCCCGGCGGTGCCGAACTGCAGCGTGCCGGCGAACCGTGCGGCGAGCTCGTCGAGATCCGCGGCCTCGATGAGTCCGGCGAGCTCGTCGCGGGTCTCGGGATCGGGGTCCTCCGCTAGCCACGTCCTGGCCTGTGCGATGAGGTCCTGCTGCACGGCGTCCGCCTTTCCGGCTGTCCGGGATGGTTTCGTGGGTGGAGTGCGCGGCCCCGGGGGAACGGCCGCGACCGGTCAGATGCGTTCGAGGACCCGGGCCAGCAGCGCGCCCATGCGCGTGGCGGAGTCCCGGCCCGCCTGGAGCACCTCTTCGTGGTTGAGCGGCTCCCCGCTCAGCCCCGCCGCGAGGTTGGTGACCAGCGAGATGCCCAGCACCTCGGCGCCCGCCTCGCGGGCGGCGATGGCCTCCAGCACGGTGGACATGCCGACCAGGTCGCCGCCCATCACACGGACCATGTTGATCTCGGCCGGCGTCTCGTAGTGCGGGCCGGGGAACTGCACGTACACACCCTCTTCGAGGGTCTCGTCGACCTCCTTGCACAGCGCGCGCAGCCGCGGCGAGTACAGGTCGGTCAGGTCGACGAAGTTGGCGCCGATGATCGGGGACGCCGCCGTCAGGTTGATGTGGTCGCTGATCAGCACCGGCTGACCGGGGCGCATGCCCTCGCGCAGACCACCGCAGCCGTTGGTCAGGACGACGGTCCCGCAGCCGGCCGCGACGGCGGTACGGACCCCGTGCGCGACGGCGGCGACGCCCCGGCCCTCGTAGAAGTGGGTGCGGCCCAGGAAGACCAGGACCCGCTTCTCGCCGATCTTGTACGAGCGGATCGTCCCGCCGTGCCCCTGCACCGCGGGCGCCGGGAAGCCGGGCAGCTCGGTCACCGGGAACTCGGCCTCCGGAGCGCCGAGCGCATCGCCCGCGGGTGCCCAGCCGGAACCCATCACGAGCGCGACGTCGTGGGTCTCGGCACCGGTCAGCTCGCGCAGGCGGGCGGCGGCGTCGGCGGCGGCGGCGTGCGGGTCGCCCTGGATGTTGTCCGGAATAACTGATGCGTTCACGCGGATGAGGGTAGCCGGTGATTCCCTACGCGCGTAGATGCCTATGTGCAGAGTCTGTACACGCTTGCTCGTACTTTCACACAAAAGCGCTGGTCGGCCGGGTCAGCAGGGTCGCTTGCGGAGTTCCATCACATAGTCGTGCGGTGCGCCCGCGGACTCCGCGGCGTCGGCGATCTCGCCCAGATAGCGGGCGGACGGCAGCCCGCCCTCGTAGCCGTTCAGCACATACATCCAGGCCGGCTCCTCGCCGTCCAGGGTGTGCACCCGCACCCGCATCCGCCGGTAGATGTCGAGGCCGACGCCCTCCCACCGGTCCATGGAGTCCTCGTCCATCGGCGCCAGGTCGTACAGCGCCACGAAGACCTGGGAACGGGGCGCCTCCACCACCGTGGCCAGCGCGCCTTCCCAGCCCATCTGCTCCCCGCCGAAGGTCAGCCGCCAGCCGTTGAGCCAGCCGGTGCCGCGCAGCGGGGAATGCGGTGCGCGGCGCGTCATCAGCCGCGCGTCGAGGTTGCCGGCGTACGCGGCGTAGAGCGACATGGGTTCGAGGGTACGGGAGGTGACGGGGGGAACGTCGATTCCGGTGCGGAAGACCACTCGCGAGGTTCCGCTTCCCGCTCCCGGGCCCCGGCGTGCACGCCCCGGCGCACGGATGGAGGGCCCCGGGGCGAAGCACCTTGGCGCGTGCGGGACAATGAAGTACGTACTGCATTCCCCCGGGGCGTTCCCCCGGACCCCCGGCCGGGGCAGCAGACGGCCGCGGGATGACATACGCGAGGCGGACTTTTCGTGACCCGGATCGTGATCATCGGCGGCGGACCCGGCGGCTACGAGGCGGCGTTGGTGGGCGCCCAGCTCGGTGCGGAGGTGACCGTCGTCGACTGCGACGGCCTCGGCGGCGCGTCCGTGCTCACCGACTGCGTGCCCTCGAAGACCCTGATCGCGACGGCGGAGGTGATGACCACCTTCGACTCCTCGTACGAGGAGCTGGGCATCATCGTCGCGGACGACACCCCGCACGTGGAGCAGGCCGCCCGGGTGGTCGGCGTCGACCTCGGCAAGGTCAACCGGCGGGTGAAGCGCCTGGCGCTCGCCCAGTCCCACGACATCACCGCCTCCGTCACCCGGGCCGGTGCCCGCGTGATGCGCGGCCGCGGCCGGCTGTCCGGCCTCCAGGCCGCCGACGGCTCCCGCGAGGTCATCGTGACCGCCGCGGACGGCACCGAGGAGACGCTCACCGCCGACGCCGTGCTGATCGCCACCGGCGGCCACCCCCGCGAGATCCCGGACGCGCTCCCCGACGGCGAGCGGATCCTGAACTGGACCCAGGTCTACGACCTCGACGAGCTGCCCGAGGAGCTCATCGTGGTCGGCTCCGGTGTGACGGGCGCCGAGTTCGCGGGCGCCTACCAGGCGCTCGGCTCGCGCGTCACCCTGGTCTCGTCCCGTGACCGGGTGCTGCCGGGCGAGGACCCGGACGCCGCCGCCGTGCTGGAGGACGTCTTCCGGCGCCGCGGCATGAACGTCATGGCCCGCTCCCGCGCCCAGGCCGCCAAGCGGGTCGGCGACCGGGTCGAGGTCACCCTCGCCGACGGGCGGGTCATCTCCGGTTCGCACTGTCTGATGGCGGTCGGCGCGATCCCCAACAGCGCGGGCATGGGCCTGGAGGAGGCCGGGGTCCGGCTCAAGGAGTCCGGCCACATCTGGACCGACAAGGTCTCCCGCACCAGCGCGCCCGGCGTGTACGCGGCCGGTGACGTCACCGGGATCTTCGCCCTCGCCTCGGTCGCCGCCATGCAGGGCCGGATCGCGATGTACCACTTCCTCGGCGACGCGGTGGCCCCGCTGGACCTGAAGACGGTCTCCTCGAACGTCTTCACCGACCCCGAGATCGCCACCGTCGGCTACACCCAGGCCGATGTCGACGCGGGCAAGATCGACGCCCGGGTGGTCAAGCTGCCGCTGCTGCGCAATCCGCGTGCCAAGATGCAGGGCATCCGCGACGGATTCGTCAAGATCTTCTGCCGGCCCGGCACCGGCATCGTGGTCGGCGGCTGTGTCGTCGCGCCGCGTGCGAGTGAACTCATCCACCCGATCTCGATCGCGGTCGACAACAATTTGACGGTGGAACAGATCGCAAACGCCTTCACCGTGTATCCGTCCCTGTCGGGTTCGATCGCGGAAGTGGCCAGGCAGTTGCACACCCGTAAGCGCGCGGGTGAGGCGTAACCGCCCCCGGGGAGCCCGGTAATCCCCGGCAACCCGGGCAGTCCGGGCAGTCCGGCGACGGCCGCCCGATCAGTACGGATCAACAACGGGGCCGCCTATACCACTTGGCGGCCCCTTGTATGTACAACTTCCGTTATTCGGCGCAAACTGCTGAAAACACTCGGGCGGTCACGTTACTGTCAGTTTCGTGTTCGCTGCAGAACGTCGTCAGTTGATCCTCGAAATGGTGCGTGCCAACGGGGCGGTATCGCTCCGTGAGCTCGCCCGCGTCGTCCAGACCTCCGAAGTGACCGTACGGCGGGACGTGCGGGCACTGGAGGCAGAAGGACTCCTCGACCGCCGGCACGGCGGTGCGGTACTGCCGGGCGGTTTCACACGGGACTCCGGCATTCCGCAGAAATCCCATCTCGCCACCGCGGAGAAGACGGCCATCGCCGACCTCGCCGCCGGTCTCGTGGAGGAGGGCGAGGCCATCGTCGTCGGAGCCGGCACGACCACGCAGGAGCTGGCCCGCCGGCTCGCGCGGATCCCCGGCCTGACCGTCGTCACCAACTCCCTGCTGGTCGCCCAGGCGTTGGCCCATGCCAACCGGGTGGAAGTGGTGATGACCGGCGGCACTCTGCGCGGTTCCAACTACGCCCTGGTGGGCAGCGGTGCCGAGCAGTCCCTCCAGGGGCTGCGGGTCTCGCGAGCGTTCCTCTCCGGGAGCGGGCTCACC
The DNA here is from genome assembly GCF_042677325.1 of Streptomyces sp. NPDC127117. Classification (NCBI taxonomy): domain Bacteria; kingdom Bacillati; phylum Actinomycetota; class Actinomycetes; order Kitasatosporales; family Streptomycetaceae; genus Streptomyces; species Streptomyces sp. NPDC127117. The sequence goes on along the minus strand of NZ_JBHXTM010000059.1, from coordinate 15,497 downwards.
GCGGAGCGCGGCCTGTCCACGTCCAACATGCTCTCCGCGAGCGTGGACCGGGCGCTGGTGCAGGCGGCCGCCGAGGTGGTGGTCCTGGCCGACCACACCAAGCTCGGCTCCGACACCATGTTCCAGACGGTGCCGACCGATCTCATCACCCGTCTGGTGACGGACGAGCCTCCCGGCCACGACGACCGCGCCGCCACCGAACTGCAGGCCCTCGCGGACCAGGGGGTGCAGATCGCGGTGGCCGGATCGGGAAGCGGCACCGCGACGGCCGAGACCCTGCCGCACGGCCGGCAGCAGGGCCGCCGCGACATGCCGCTGCCCGGCCAGCGCCGTACGCACGGGGGCGGGCCCGGGGGACCGGGCCCGCAGCAGCTGCGGAGCGCGGCGGTGGTGGCGGAGCAGGGGGACCGGGCGAGGGTGGCGGACCTGCGGCGCCGGTAGGAAGAGGGTCCTCACATCGCCGGGGGCGAAAGTCCGGCCTCGTCGGCGTTCGAGGCACGGGTCCGGGGCGGAGCCCCGGTTGCGGGCAGGGGCGGACAGGGCAACGGCCCCGCGCAGCGGACGACGACGCACCGCCCCGCTCCCCACTCAATCCCCTTCCGCCCGCGCCCCCTTCAGTCCCTGCAAGGTCAGCATCAGCAGCCTTCCCGCCAACTCCGGGTCGTCCGGCGACTGTTCGGCGGTCAGCGCGATCGCGTTCGTCAGCTGCATGAGGTCGTCGATCGACACATCAGGCCGCACCGCTCCGCTCGTCTGCGCCCGGACCAGCAGCACCCTCCCCGCCTCGCGCAACGGCACATTGCACTGCGAGAGGGCCGAAGTCTCGTCCCGTGACGTCGACATGAGCGCCTGAGCCAGCCCCCGGTACTCACCCGCATGGGTGATGATCGCGCCCAGCCACTCCACCAGACCGGCGCACGGCTGCCGCGCCTGCGCCAGCTCCCGGGAACGGGTGATCAGGGACGTCAGGGCCTCCTGGAAGACCGCGTTCATCAGCGCGTGCCGGTTCGGGAAGTGCCGGTACAGCGTGCCGATCCCCACGCCCGCGCGCCGCGCGATGTCCTCCAGGGACGCGTCGGTGCCGTGCTCCGCGAAGGCGGTCCGGGCCTCGTTGAGCAGCCGGTCGTAATTCCGGCGCGCGTCGGCACGCATGGGCCGGGGCGGCGTCTGCGCCGTACTGGTCGCCATCGCGCAGCCTCCCTTCTTCCGCCTCGGGGTCCAGGATGCCATCGTGCGCCACCTGGGTGCGGCCGGACCGCCGCGTACGGCGGAGGGGCCCCCGCGGAAGCCGTAGGACTCCGCAGGGGCCCCTGGGGCCCGGATACCGCGTCGATCAGTCCTTGATCTCGCAGATGACGGCGCCGGAGGAGACCGAGCTGCCGACCTCGGCGGCGAGGCCCTTGACGGTGCCGGAGCGGTGCGCGTTGAGCGGCTGCTCCATCTTCATGGCCTCCAGGACGACGATCAGGTCGCCCTCCTGGACCTCCTGGCCCTCCTCGACGGCGATCTTGACGATGGTGCCCTGCATCGGGGACGCCAGGGTGTCGCCGGAGACCGCCGAGCCGCTCTTCTTCGCGGCGCGGCGCTTGGGCTTGGCACCGGCGGCGAGTCCGGTACGGGCCAGGCTCATGCCGAGCGAGGACGGGAGGGAGACCTCCAGGCGCTTGCCGCCGACCTCGACCACGACCGTCTCGCGGCCGGCCTCTTCCTCGGCCTCCGCGTCGGCGGCGGCGGTGAAGGGCTTGATGTCGTTGACGAACTCGGTCTCGATCCAGCGGGTGTGGATCCGGAACGGCTCGCTGGTGAAGGCCGGGTCGACGACGACCGCGCGGTGGAACGGGATGGCGGTGGCCATGCCCTCCACGTTGAACTCGGCCAGCGCACGCGCCGCGCGCTGCAGCGCCTGCTCGCGGGTCGCACCGGTCACGATGAGCTTCGCCAGCAGCGAGTCCCAGGCCGGGCCGATGACCGAGCCGGACTCCACGCCCGCGTCGAGGCGGACACCGGGGCCGGTCGGCGGGGCGAACGTGGTGACGGTGCCCGGGGCGGGCAGGAAGCCGCGGCCCGGGTCCTCGCCGTTGATCCGGAACTCGAAGGAGTGACCACGCATCGCGGGGTCGTCGTAGCCGAGCTCCTCGCCGTCCGCGATGCGGAACATCTCGCGGACGAGGTCGATGCCGGTGACCTCCTCGGTGACCGGGTGCTCCACCTGGAGGCGGGTGTTGACCTCCAGGAAGGAGATCGTGCCGTCCAGGCCCACCAGGAACTCGACCGTGCCGGCGCCGACGTAGCCGGCCTCCTTCAGGATCGCCTTGGAGGCGGCGTACAGCTCCGCGTTCTGCGCCTCGGACAGGAAGGGGGCCGGGGCCTCCTCCACCAGCTTCTGGTGGCGGCGCTGGAGCGAGCAGTCACGGGTGGAGACGACGACCACGTTGCCGTGGGTGTCGGCCAGGCACTGGGTCTCCACGTGCCGGGGCTTGTCGAGGTAGCGCTCCACGAAGCACTCCCCGCGGCCGAACGCGGCGACGGCCTCACGGACCGCGGAGTCGTACAGCTCCGGGATCTCCTCCAGCGTGCGCGCGACCTTCAGACCGCGGCCGCCGCCGCCGAAGGCGGCCTTGATGGCGATCGGCAGCCCGTTCGCCTCGGCGAAGGCGACGACCTCGGCGGAACCCTCGACCGGGTCGGGCGTGCCGGCCACCAGCGGGGCCCCGGCGCGCTGCGCGATGTGCCGCGCCGCGACCTTGTCGCCGAGGTCGCGGATGGCGTGCGGCGGCGGGCCGATCCAGGTCAGGCCGGCGTCGAGCACGGCCTGCGCGAATTCGGCGTTCTCCGACAGGAAGCCGTAGCCCGGGTGGACCGCGTCGGCACCGGAGTCCTTGGCAGCCTGGAGCACCTTGGCCATGTCCAGGTAGCTGGCGGCCGGGGTGTCACCGCCCAGAGCGAATGCCTCGTCGGCCGCGCGCACATGCAGAGCGTCGCGGTCCGGGTCTGCGTAGACGGCCACGCTCCCGATCCCGGCATCCCGGCATGCCCGAGCAACACGGACAGCGATTTCGCCACGGTTGGCGATGAGCACCTTGCGCACGATGGCTCCCTCCTTGAAACAAGCTGAGTTTAGGGACTACCGACACGGCCCTACGACCCGTCCCCAATGGTGAGCTTGCCCACACGGAGTGTGATTCGAGGCTTGCTCAAGTCGCGAAATCCCTTGTGGCACCACGGTACGCCGGGTTTCATAACCGCACAGTAGCCACAAGGTGTGGTCCAGGTCTCTGTTCGTACGAGCTGCGACTCCGCGCGTTTCTTTGTCGAGTCCCCACTAATGGGCGAACAATTCTTTGCCCGACGCACTTGAGTCGCGACAAGGGGGGTGCGAGGAGAGTGCGCCCGCGTATGCCGCGAGCGCGGGGCGGAAGCGGAGATCGCGGGGCCCTTGTCCGGAGCATTACTGGTTAGTAGGGTCCGCGCTATCGCACGTACTGCAGGTAACAGGGGGTGAACACCGTGGTGCGCAGACCGGTGGCGTTCGTGGCCGCGATCGTGCTGTTCGTGGAGGCCGTGGGCATCGTGCTCATCAACGGCATCCTGGCGACGGTCGTCAGGAACCAGGACATGTCGCTGGCCGGGATGGATCCCACCGTCATGTCGAACGGCACCTGGGCGATGGGCGGCGTCTTCGGCCTGTACCTGCTGCTGTGCGGGCTGCTCCTGCTGCTGGCCGGCATCCGCGACCGGGCCCCCGGCCGGTTCGCCCGCATCGTCCTGATCATCTGCGCCGTGGTGCACGCGGTGCTGGGCGCGCTGACGGTCGGGCTGGTCGGCTGGGCCGCGTTCGCGAGCATGATGGTGGTGCTCGGGCTGATAGTGCTCACACTGGTGGCGTACGGCACCCGTTCCGACGAGCCCGCAGACGACGCCGGGGCGGGGGCCCCGGCGCCGGTCTGATCCGGGGGCCGGACCGGTCTCCGGCCGGGGCGCCCGGTTCGGGCCCGGCGCCCGGTTCAGACCCAGAGCTCGGTGACGGAGATCCCCAGCTCGCCCAGCAGCCGGCGCAGCAGCGGCAGCGAGAGCCCGATGACATTGCCGTGGTCGCCCTCGATGGAGTCGACGAACGGTGCCGAACGGCCGTCCAGGGTGAAGGCGCCCGCGACGTGGAGCGGCTCGCCGGTGGCCACGTAGGCGGCGATCTCGGCGTCCGTCGGTTCGCCGAAGCTGACGGTGGTGGAGGCGGTCGCCGACGCGGTGCGTCCGGTCGCGGTGTCGATCACGCTGTGGCCGGTCCGCAGCACCCCGGCCCGGCCGCGCATGGACTTCCAGCGCGCGATGGCCTCCTCGGCGTCGGCCGGCTTGCCGAGCGCCTCGTCGTCGAGTTCGAGCACCGAGTCGCAGCCGATGACCAGGGCGCCGGCCGCCTCCGGCCGGCCCGCCACCGCCGCGGCCTTGGCCTCGGCGAGCACCAGCGCCAGCTCGGCCGGGGTCGGGGCGCTCAGCGCGTCCTCGTCCACCCCGCTGACGATCACCTCGGGGGCGAAGCCGGCCTGCCGCAGCAGACCGAGACGGGCGGGGGAGGCGGAGGCGAGCACGAGACGGCGCTGATCAGTCATACGGGTCATCGTAGAAGAGGCGCCCCGGCACCGGCCCCGTACGGCCCCCTCGGGCCTCAGCGCATCCCGAGCACGAACATCGCGACGACCATCGCCAGGGCGAGCACCAGCCCCGCGCGGCGCATCATGTCCTGGGCGTCGCGCAGTTCCTTCGGGGGTTTGTTCTCCGGGTCGGACCACAGCATGGAAACGATCCTGCTGCCGTGGCGGGCGGCGCGCCTGAGTACGGGTACTCAGGCGCGCCGCTTTGCATACCGGCCGGATCGCGCCCGGACGCACCGGAGGCCCGGACCCAAAAGGGCCCGGACCTCCGGAAACGGTGTGATGGGATACCCCGGCGACCACCGGGATCGCGGCTACCCGGGCCAGTACGTCCGGGCCCAGGCCCGCGGCCCGGGCAGATGGCGCGTGCGCCGGGCGATGCGCCCCGGATCGGACCACTGACCGGGCAGCGCCGGACCGCCGGCCGGACCGCCGGCCGATTCCTCGGACGTCGTCGCCGCGGCGCGCGCCCGCACCACCGCCAGTGCGGCTGCCAGCTCCTCCGGGGTCGGGTTGCCCCGTACGACCTTGATCATGGCCAGGACCCTTTCTAGAGGGGGATGTTGCCGTGCTTCTTCGGGGGCAGCGACTCCCGCTTGGTACGCAGCTGGCGCAGCCCCTTCACGATGTGCGCGCGGGTGTCGGACGGCATGATCACCGCGTCGACGTAACCGCGCTCGGCCGCCACGTAGGGGTTGAGCAGGGTGTCCTCGTAGTCGGCGATCAGTTCGGCGCGGGTGGCGTCCTGGTCCTCGGCGGCGGCGATGGTGCGGCGGTGCAGGATGTTCACCGCGCCCTGCGCGCCCATCACCGCGATCTGCGCGGTCGGCCAGGCGAGGTTGATGTCGGCGCCGAGGTGCTTGGAGCCCATGACGTCGTACGCGCCGCCGAACGCCTTGCGGGTGATCACGGTGATCAGCGGGACGGTCGCCTCGGCGTACGCGTAGATCAGCTTGGCGCCGCGGCGGATGATGCCGCCGTACTCCTGGTCGACGCCGGGCAGGAAGCCGGGGACGTCGACGAAGGTCAGCACGGGCACGTTGAAGGCGTCGCAGGTGCGGACGAAGCGCGCGGCCTTCTCGCTCGCGTTGATGTCCAGGCAGCCCGCGAACTGCATCGGCTGGTTCGCGACGATGCCGACCGGGTAGCCCTCGACGCGCCCGAAGCCGGTGATGATGTTCGGTGCGAACAGAGCCTGCGTCTCCAGGAACTCGCCGTCGTCCAACACGTGTTCGATGGCGGAGTGCATGTCGTACGGCTGGTTCGCCGAGTCCGGGATGAGGGTGTCCAGCTCACGGTCCTCGTCCGTGGTGGCGAGCTCCGCCACCTCGGGGAAGGCGGGCGCCTCGGACAGGTTGTTCGAAGGGAGGTACGAGAGCAGCGACTTGACGTACTCGATGGCGTCCTTCTCGTCGCCCGCCATGTGGTGCGCCACCCCGGAGGTGGTGTTGTGGGTACGGGCGCCGCCGAGCTCCTCGAAACCGACGTCCTCACCGGTGACCGTCTTGATGACGTCGGGGCCGGTGATGAACATGTGCGAGGTCTGGTCGACCATGACCGTGAAGTCGGTGATCGCGGGGGAGTAGACCGCGCCGCCCGCGCACGGTCCGACGATCAGCGAGATCTGCGGCACGACGCCCGATGCGTGCACATTGCGACGGAAGATCTCGGCGAACAGGCCGAGCGCGGCCACGCCCTCCTGGATCCGGGCGCCACCACCGTCGTTGATGCCGATGACCGGGCAGCCGGTCTTCAGCGCGAAGTCCATCACCTTGACGATTTTCTCACCGTAGACCTCGCCGAGCGAGCCGCCGAAGATGGTGAAGTCCTGCGAATACACGCAGACGGGACGGCCGTCGACCGTGCCGTAGCCGGTGACGACGCCGTCCCCGTAAGGGCGGTTCTTCTCGATGCCGAAGTTGGTGGAGCGGTGCCGGGCGAATTCGTCGAGCTCCACGAAGGAACCCTCGTCGAGCAGCAGATCGACCCGTTCGCGCGCGGTCAACTTGCCCTTGGCGTGCTGCTTCTCGATCGCGCGCGCGGAGCCCGCGTGCGTCGCCTCGTCGATACGGCGCTGCAGGTCCGCGATCTTGCCCGCGGTGGTGTGGATGTCGGTCTCTTCCGGCTCGGACATCGGGTGGCGGCTCCCTGCCTGGTCACGGGGACGACTGTGCTGCTGATCAGGTGCTGAACACCTACTGATCCGTAGGGTATCGGCGCGGATACGGTTCGGCAGTGCGTCGTTTGCCACACCTAGTCTGGCTTGCATGACACCTTCGGATACGCCACAGAGCCGTTGGTCGGACCTGGACCGACCGCCCCTGAACGTCCCCGCGCTGCGCCGCGGACTGCTGCGGCCGGGCGGACTGTGGACCTCGCTCGACGTGGTGGAGACCACCGGTTCCACCAACTCCGATCTCGCCCGGCGCGCGGCCGAGGGGCTCGACGAGGGCGCCGTGCTGGTCGCCGAGGAGCAGACCGCGGGCCGCGGCCGCCTCGATCGCACCTGGACGGCTCCGGCCCGTTCGGGCCTCTTCTTCTCCGTCCATCTGACGCCGGGCGACATCCCCGTCGAACGGTGGGGCTGGCTGCCGCTGCTCGCCGGTGTCGCCACGGCGACCGGCCTGGCGCGGGCCGCGGGCGTCGACACGGCCCTGAAGTGGCCCAACGACCTCCTGGTCACGGTCGGGGGCGAGGAGCGCAAGGCGGGCGGCATCCTGGCCGAGCGCGCCGGGGCCGGCATCGTCGTGGGCATCGGCCTCAACGTCTCCCTGCGCGCCGACGAGCTGCCCGCCCCCACGGCCGCCTCGCTCGCCCTGGCCGGTGCGGTCTCCACCGACCGTGAGACGCTGCTGCGGGGGGTGCTGCGCTCGCTGGAGCACTGGTACGACCGCTGGCGCGCGGCGGACGGCGACGCGGCGGCCGGCGGCCTGCAGGAGGCGTACGCGGCGGGCTGCGCGACGCTGGGCCGGACGGTACGGGCCCAGCTCCCCGGCGACCGCACGCTCACCGGCGAGGCCGTGGCGATCGACGGCGACGGCCGCCTGGTCCTCTCCACCGGGAACGGCCTCCAGGAACCCGTCTCGGCCGGCGACATCGTCCATCTGCGTGGCGTGGGGGGTGGTCTGGTCTGAGGCCGGGGCCGTCCGGCTGCCGTTCCGTCCTCAATCGCCGGACGGGCGGGAAACACCTCGCCCGGTATTCGAAGGACAACCGAAACCACCCACGCCCCCCGGCCCACCCAGGAACATTCCCGGACGCCATAGGGGCGTGAGCTGCGGCACACCTGCCGTATCGTTGAGGCGATCCACCGACAGATCGGCAGGGCAGTGCGCAGGGAACGGGCAGGAGGCGGCTGGTGACCGTCGACGACACGACCTCCGGTGCGGGTACACAGCCCCCGTCGGAACCCTCGGTCCACGCGACACCGCATCACGAAGTCGACCATACGGCGGAACCGACCGACGACCCCCTCGCGATCCGGCTGGAACAGCTGATCCTGGGCGCCGACCGTCGCTACACGCCGTTCCAGGCGGCCCGTACCGCCGGTGTCTCGATGGATCTGGCCTCCAGGTTCTGGCGGGCCATGGGCTTCGCCGACATCGGGCAGGCCAAGGCGCTCACCGAGGCCGATGTGCTGGCGCTGCGCCGGCTCGCCGGTCTCGTCGAGGCGGGGCTGCTCAGCGAGCCGATGGCGATCCAGGTGGCCCGGTCCACCGGGCAGACCACCGCCCGGCTGGCGGAGTGGCAGATCGATTCGTTCCTGGAAGGGCTGACCGAGCCGCCCGAGCCCGGAATGACCCGTACCGAAGTCACCTATCCGCTGGTCGAGCTGCTCCTGCCGGAGCTCCAGGAGTTCCTGGTCTACGTGTGGCGGCGCCAGCTGGCCGCCGCCACCGGGCGCGTCGTGCAGGCCGCCGACGACGAGGAGATGGTCGACCGCAGGCTGGCCGTCGGCTTCGCCGACCTCGTCGGGTTCACCCGGCTGACCCGGCGGCTGGAGGAGGAGGAGCTCGGCGAGCTGGTCGAGGCCTTCGAGACCACCTCGGCCGACCTGGTGGCCGCCCACGGCGGCCGCCTCATCAAGACCCTCGGTGACGAGGTCCTCTTCGCCGCCGACGACGCGGGCACCGCGGCCGAGATCTCGCTGCGCCTGATCGAGGCGATGACCCAGGACGAGATCATGCCGGCGCTGCGCGTGGGCATCGCGTTCGGCACGGTCACCACCCGGATGGGCGATGTCTTCGGCACGACGGTGAACCTCGCCAGCCGCCTCACGTCGATAGCGCCGAAGGACGCCGTGCTGGTGGACGGGGCCTTCGCGGAGGAGCTGACCCGCACCGGTGACGCCCCCGCCTCCGAGGCGCAGGCGGCGGAGGAGGCCGCGGTGGCCGAGAAGGAGCGCCAGGAAGGCGTGGAGTCGGCCGCGGCACCCAAGTACCGCTATGGGCTCCAGCCGATGTGGCAGCGCCCCGTGCGCGGGCTCGGTGTGGTGGAGCCCTGGCTGCTGGCCCGCCGCGGCACCTCCTGAGCCCGGCTGCGGACCCGGCCTTTCCGGTCCACCCGGACCGGCCCCCGACCGCTGTCAGGGCCGCGCCATAGGATCCCTCCGGTAACGATCGTTAACCGGAGGGGTGCAGTCATGACCGTCACGTCCGAGCAGCGGTTCGGGGAATTCGTCGCCGTACGGGTCCACGAGGGCCAGGAACACGTCGCCGAGCTGGTGCTCGACCGGCCCAGGGCGATGAACGCCGTGTCCACCGACATGGCCCGCTCGATCGCCGCCGCCTGCGCCGCGCTCGCCGTCGACCCCGGTGTGCGGGTCGCCGTCCTCACCTCCAGCCACGAGCGGGCCTTCTGCGTGGGCGCCGACCTGAAGGAGCGGAACTCCTTCACCGACGCCGAACTGCTGCGCCAGCGCCCGACCGCCCGCGCCGCGTACACCGGTGTGCTCGAACTGCCGATGCCGACGATCGCCGCCGTGCACGGCTTCGCGCTCGGCGGCGGGTTCGAGCTGGCGCTCTCCTGCGATCTGATCGTCGCCGACCGCACCGCCGTGGTCGGCCTGCCCGAGGTGTCGGTCGGGGTGATTCCGGGCGGTGGTGGTACGCAGTTGCTGCCGCGGCGGATCGGTGCGGCGCGCGCCGCCGAGCTGGTCTTCTCGGCCCGGCGGGTGGAGGCGGCCGAGGCGCTCGGCCTCGGGCTGGTCGACGAACTGGTGGAGGCCGGGCAGGACCGGGCGGCCGCGCTGGCGCTCGCCGGCCGGATCGCCGCCAACTCCCCGGTGGGGCTGCGGGCCGCCAAGCGGGCGCTGCGGCTGGGCCACGGCCTCGACCTCCGGGCCGGTCTCGAAGTCGAGGACGCCGCCTGGCGGTCGGTGGCATTCTCCGGCGACCGGGCCGAGGGCGTGGCCGCGTTCAACGAGAAGCGGAAGCCGAACTGGCCCGGCGAGTGACACGACGTGACATTGCGTAATCGAATAGACACGCAGTGAAAGCAGTCGATGTCCCAAACTGATCAAATCACCACAAATCTACATAAGCTGTAGCGATGGGTGGTGATGATGCACGGCTGCGGGCCGTGGTTTCGCTTGCGCAGACGATGGCGGCGGCACACACCCCGCGGGGGTCGTGGCGAGCGGCCGCGCTGGGGGCGTGCGAGGCGCTGGGCGGCAGCTTCGCCGCACTCTCCGTGTGGGAGCGCGGGCGCGGGGAGCTGCGCGTGCTGGTGAACGCGGGCCAACGGGCCGAGGGGGAGGAGGAGTTCCCCGAGGCGGAGGCGTATCCGGTGCACCAGTTCCCGGAGATCACCGAGTTCCTGCACGAACGGTGGGCCGGGGGCGGTGAGCCGGACGCCTGGGTCGAGACCGCCGACGGCCCGGTGGACGCGGGCGCGGGCGCCGGGGTGCGGGAGTACGGGAGCGGCTACGGCCGGGAGCGGGTGGCCGCCCTGCGCCGGCGCGGGCGCGGCTGCTGCGTGGTCGCGCCGATCGTGCTGCACGGGCGGGCCTGGGGCGAGCTGTACGTGGCCCGCCCGGTGGGGGCGCCGGTGTTCGGCCGGGAGGACGCGGACTTCGCGACCGTGCTGGCCGCGGTCGTCGCCGCGGGGATCTCCCAGGCCGAACGGCTCGAAGAGGTCCGCAAGCTCGCCTTCACCGACCCGCTCACCGGTCTGGCCAACCGTCGCGCCGTCGATGTGCGGCTCGACGAGGCGGTGGAGCGGCACCGGGCGGACGGGGCGGTGGTCAGCCTGGTCGTCTGCGACCTCAACGGGCTGAAGCAGGTCAACGACACCCATGGACACGCGGTCGGCGACCGCCTGCTGGAACGTTTCGGCTCGGTGTTGTCCCGCTGCGGCGCCATGCTGCCCGGCGCGCTCGCGGCCCGGCTCGGCGGTGATGAGTTCTGTCTGCTCACGGTGGGCCCGGAGGTGGACGACGTGGTCCGGGTGGCCACCGAACTCTGTGAGCGGGCGGCCGAGTTGGAGCTGGGGGACGGGGTGGCGTGCGGGATCGCCTCGACCGGCGATCCGATCGGCCCGGTGGTCTCGGCGCGGCGGCTGTTCCGGCTGGCGGACGCGGCCCAGTACCGGGCGAAGGCGGCCCGTTCGGTCAAGCCGGTGGTGGCGGGGCGCGACGGCGAGGTGATCCGGCTGGCCGACTCGCCGCCCAGGTCCCCGCACGATCGCCGTCACCTGCGCGGCAGCCGGCCCTGAGGGGTGCGCGAATCGGTAAGGGGTCAACCGTACGACCACTAGTGACATGAAGGGATTCAGTCCGTACGCTTCTGAATATGGATATGCATACAGTCGTGGTGGGGGCGTCCGGCACCACCGCTCAGGACGTCATCGCCGTGGCCCGCGGCAACGCCCGCGTCGAGCTCTCCGCCGCCGCCGTGGACGCGCTCGCCGCCGCCCGCGAGATCGTGGACGCGCTCGCCGCCAAGCCGGAGCCGGTGTACGGGGTCTCCACCGGATTCGGGGCGCTGGCCAGCCGGCACATCAGCCAGGACCTCCGCGCCCAGCTCCAGCGCAACATCGTCCGCTCGCACGCCGCCGGCATGGGCCCGCGCGTCGAGCGCGAGGTCGTCCGCGCGCTGATGTTCCTGCGGCTGAAGACGGTCGCCTCCGGACACACCGGCGTACGCCCCGAGGTCGCGCAGACCATGGCCGACGTCCTCAACGCGGGCATCACACCCGTCGTCCACGAGTACGGCTCGCTCGGCTGCTCCGGCGACCTGGCCCCGCTCTCCCACTGCGCCCTGACGCTGATGGGCGAGGGCGACGCGGAGGGCCCCGACGGCACCGTGCGCCCCGCCGGCGAACTGCTCGCCGCCCACGGCATCACCCCGGTCGAGCTGCGCGAGAAGGAGGGCCTCGCCCTCCTCAACGGCACCGACGGCATGCTCGGCATGCTCGTCATGGCCCTGGCCGACCTGAGGAACCTCTACACGTCCGCCGACATCACCGCCGCGCTCTCCCTGGAGGCGCTGCTCGGCACGGACAAGGTGCTCGCCCCGGAGCTGCACGCCATCCGCCCGCACCCGGGCCAGGGCGCCAGCGCCGACAACATGCTGCGCGTCCTCGCCGGATCCGGCCTCACCGGCCACTTCCAGGAGGACGAGGCGCCCCGCGTGCAGGACGCCTACTCCGTACGCTGCGCCCCCCAGGTCAACGGCGCCGGGCGCGACACCCTCGACCACGCCGCCGTCGTCGCGGCCCGCGAGCTGGCCTCCGCCGTCGACAACCCCGTCGTGCTGCCCGACGGCCGGGTCGAGTCCAACGGCAACTTCCACGGCGCGCCCGTCGCGTACGTGCTCGACTTCCTGGCGATCGTCGCCGCCGACCTCGGCTCCATCACCGAACGCCGCACCGACCGGCTGCTGGACAAGAACCGCTCGCACGGGCTGCCGCCGTTCCTCGCCGACGACGCCGGGGTGGACTCGGGCCTGATGATCGCCCAGTACACCCAGGCCGCCCTGGTCAGCGAGATGAAGCGGCTCGCCGTGCCCGCCTCGGCCGACTCGATCCCGTCCTCCGCGATGCAGGAGGACCACGTCTCCATGGGCTGGTCGGCGGCGCGCAAGCTCCGTACCGCCGTCGACAACCTCGCCCGGATCGTCGCCGTCGAGCTGTACGCGGCGACCCGCGCCATCGAACTGCGCGCCGCCGGTGGTCTCACCCCCGCCCCCGCCTCGCAGGCAGCCATCGAGGCGCTGCGCGCCGCGGGGGTCCAGGGCCCGGGGCCGGACCGCTTCCTGTCGCCGGACCTGGCCGCGGCGGACGCGTTCGTACGCGCGGGGAAGCTGGTCGCGGCGGTCGAGCCGGTGACCGGCCCGCTGGCCTAGGGGATCCGGTCCGGATCAGGCCGGATCCGAACGAAAGACCCTGGGAGCCGGTTCCTGGGTGTCGGCGCGGCGTGCCGAGTGGGAGACGAACGCCGCGCCGATGCCCAGGAACGTCACGCCGCCGATCAGATACGGGGTGGTGTCGACGCCGGTCCCGGTGTCGGCCAGCCTCGGACCGGCCGCGGTGTCCCCGGCGACGGCGGTGGTGGCCGGTCCGCTCCGGCTGCCCGGTTCGTCCGTCGCGTTGGCGGACGGCACGAACCACAGGGCGGCCAGCAACGTGGCCGCGGCGGTGGCGGTCAGGAGCGGGCGGCGGGCGATGACCACGGAATCGATCCCCTTGTCACGGGCGTGAGTTAGCCATGTGCGCCGATGCTAGTGAAAGCAGCGGGTCGCGGGAAAGCCGGGAGTGCGAGGAGCTTACGCTCCGGCTCATGAGCACTTCTGAGACATCACGCTTTGTTCGGCTTCGGGTCGAAATGGTGCTGGAGATCACGGACCCCGCCGCCCTCAGCGGCACCGCCCTCGAATCGATCGCCGCCGAATACGGGGAACCGGGCGGCGAGTCCGCCGAGGAACGCACGCGCGCCGAGAGCGCCGTACGGGAGGACGGCGCGGAGGCGCTGGCCTCCCTCATCGACCCGTTCGACCTGGTCGGCGAGGTACCCGGGGTCGAGCTCGCGCAGGCGTCCTGGAGCAGCGAGACCGTCGACTACGACCCCGACGACCCGGACGCCTGGGACCTCGACGACGAGGACGGCGAGGAGGACGAGGAGGACGACGACGGGAGCGGTGGCGACGTCCCGCACAATGGGTGAGGACGACGACGGTCACGTCGCCGCGAGCGGCGGGACCGGCAGCTGGTGAACACCGGCCCCGGACCGTTTCGTACGCGGTCCGGGGCCGTGCCGTACGCCGGTCGCCCCTATGTGATCGGCGTCGGGAACCACCGCAGCCGCGGACGCGTCGTTGAGTGTTGTTCCCCACATCTTTCGTGGATGTGGAACGGAGGACCCTTTCCATGGGTTCTAGGACCATTGACGGGTTTCGCCGGTCGACGGCGGTTGTGCTCGGGGTTTTTTGGGGATTCGGCAACGATGGAGAAGCTTGTGATGACGGACAGCAAGCGGCGCAGGGGCCTGATGGCCGCGTCCGCACTGCTCGGCGGCGTACTGGTGCTCACCGCCTGCAACGACAGCGGGGACAGCAGTGCCGAGGGCTCGAAGAAGTCGCAGGCTGCCGCGGTCGACAAGGCGGCGGCCCAGGACGCCTCGGAAGCGCAGATAGCGATCTCGCCGAAGAACGGCGCGACCAACGCGAGCATCAACAACGACGCCAAGGTCACCGTCACCAAGGGCACGCTCTCCGAGGTCACCATGACCACCGCGGCCGGTGACGCCGTCAAGGGCACGCTCGCCGCCGACGGCAAGAGCTGGAAGCCGGACGTCCAGCTGGAGCGCTCGACCACGTACAAGATCAGCGCGACGGCGAAGGACTCCAAGGGCCGCGAGGCGCACGAGAACTCCTCCTTCACCACCGTCTCGCCCGCCAACAGCTTCATCGGGAACTTCACCCCCGAGGACGGTTCCACGGTCGGCGTCGGCATGCCGGTCTCGATCAACTTCAACAAGGCGATCACGGACAAGAAGGCCGTCCAGGCCGGTATCACCGTGACGTCCAGCAGCGGCCAGCAGGTCGTCGGTCACTGGTTCAACTCGCAGCGTCTCGACCTGCGCCCCGAGAACTACTGGCAGGGCGGCTCCACCGTCACGCTGAAGCTGGCGCTGGACGGCGTCGAGGGCGCCGACGGCGTGTTCGGTGTGCAGCAGAAGACGGTCACCTTCAAGGTCGGCCGCAACCAGGTCTCGACGGTCGACGCCAACACCAAGATGATGACCGTCACCCAGGACGGCAAGACGATCAAGACCATCCCGATCTCCTCCGGCTCCTCCTCCAACCCCACGTACAACGGGCAGATGGTGATCTCCGAGAAGTTCAAGGAGACCCGGATGAACGGTGCGACGGTCGGCTTCACCGACGACGACGGCAAGGGCGAGTACGACATCAAGGACGTTCCGCACGCCATGCGGCTGTCCACCTCGGGCACCTTCATCCACGGCAACTACTGGGGCGCGCGGTCGATCTTCGGCAGCGCCAACACCAGCCACGGCTGTGTCGGCCTCGCCGATGTGAAGGGCGCGGGCGACGCCAACCAGCCCGCCGCCTGGTTCTACAACAACTCCCTCGTCGGCGACGTGGTCATCGTCAAGAACTCCCCGGACAAGACCATCACCCCCGACAACGGCCTCAACGGCTGGAACATGAGCTGGGCCGAGTGGACGGCGGGCTCCCAGGCCTGACCCGACCCCACGCGCCCATCCCCGGCGCGGGCCGAACCCCGTACGGAGGCGGGGGGGCCCCGGCCCCCGCCCCGCCGCGGGGCCGGCCCCCCCCGCGGGGGGGGTGCGTTAATGATGGGAGGAACGAGGGGCGGCCCCCCAAT
>NZ_JBHXTM010000058.1:0-44966 GCF_042677325.1 Streptomyces sp. NPDC127117 | reverse complement strand
CCGCGGTGCACGACCAGACGAAGATGCCGGCGACCCGCCGGTTGTACATGACCGCCACGGCCCGGATCTGGGAAGCACCCGAGCACGCCCGGAGTCATGAGCCCGGTGCGCCGCGGTTGACCGCCAGCATGGACCCGGGGTCGCGGGTATTCGGGCCAGCAGCATACAAACTGACGCTGTGGCAGTGGAGCCGTCCTTGCTGACCGATCGGGTTGTGTACGGGTCGGTGATCTGCGCGACCTGCGGGTTGTTCCCGAGCTCCCGGACCGCCTCCTGGACAGCCTCTTTCGCCTCGGGGTCGGTGACCTTGCCATCCTCCGCGCGGAACACCACCCGGGCCGTCGCGCCGTCGGCGTTCAGCTCCGGGAAACGCTCCTCCAGCAGGTCGTACGCCTGCTGCGCCTCCGTACCGGGCATCGAGAAGTCGTTGGGCGGGGCGGCGGGGGCCCTCCCGGCCAGCGCCCCCGTCCCCACGAGCAGGACCACCCACAGCAACGCGACCAGCCAGCGCCTCCGGAAGGAGAACCGGCCCAGCCGGGAAAAGAACGAGGCCACAGCAAAGGCTCCACGTCAGTCGGGGCGTATCGGAAGACCGACGAGCGCTCGCCTCGTTGTCCTGCCCGGGGAGAGGCAGTCGAGGATCAGAGCCGGCACGTCGGCGCGGCACCGACGCTGTCAGCGCCCCCTGATCGCTCCTGGAGAGATCCTGGGAGTTCTCTGTGAAGCGCGACGGCAACCACAAGGCCGGAGCGGCGGAAAGCAGGTCTTTCTCCCGGTCGTCCCGCCGTGATTCACAGGAAGTTCACCGAGTCGTCCCGAGGTGAGCCCCGATCCATAGGAACGCCTTGATGAGCGGGTGACCGGCACGTCCGGGGAGATGACCTGAGAGCCGAAGTGAACGGCGACGAGATCGAGTCCGGGTGAGACGAAGAGTCGCTGGCCGTGGACACGAGCTGCCTCCCGCCAGTCGGCCTGGCAGCGACCAGCCGCCGCAAGTACAGCAAGGCCTGTCCACGGAACCTTGTTCGCACTGACGCGGAACCCACGGTCCCTGAACTCCACGTCAGGCTGCGTGCGGCCCCGCGGCGGGCCTCCACCCTGGCCAGCCCGCTTGACGGAGCTGACGCTTCTCGGCATGCCTCCGCAGCCTTCGCGGAGGCAGCAGTAAGCAGCCGCTACTGGACCCGCAGTTGGCCGCGTTCTTGAACAGTCGGGCCGCGCGGATCGCGGAACTGCGCGGTTGGCCGCCCACGATGGCCATAGCGGGCGCTATGGCGTAAAGGAGCACAGCGGTTTGGGCGGAGCGGCAAATCGCTGCCCCCGGACCTCCACGGTCGTACTCCCGGTGAGGATCGCCGTGGCGAGCCGAGGGCGCCCCCTGGCGAGGTAAAGCACTTGCACCGGGTCTTGGTGCAGGTTTCGCGGGATGTGCCGATGCGCGACGCCTGTGAACTCTCCGGTGGGGGTGGTTAGGCGGAGCTCCGGGTGATGATTCTCGGCTGGGCGATCTCCGCGAGGCCGGGGTCGAGTTCCTCGCCGCCGAGAAGCCGCTCTATGGAGGAGGCGACCGCGACAGCGCCTTCCACGGGGTCCAGATAGGTCGTAGTGAGGCCGGGGCGGAGGGCGGCGCCGAGTGGGTGGTTGTCGGTGCCGATGACGGCGATGTCATCGGGCACCCGGAGGCCGGCGTCGGTCAGGGCCTGGATGAGGACGAGGCCGAACTCGTCGTTGTAGCTGTAGACGGCGTCCGGTCGCCGTCGGGGGTCGCGCCAGATGCCGACCGTCGCCGCGAGACTGTCGGTCGTCAAGGCACAGTCGACTCGTTGGACGGGTACGCCTGCTCTTCCCGCGACCGTCGTCACGGCGTCGAAACGGTCACGGGCGAGGGCGGCGATGTCGCCGCCGGGGACGAGGCAGGCGAGCTGGCGGTGCCCTCGGTCCAAAAGGTACTGGGCGGCGAGTTCGGCCACCGAGACACTGTCGACCACGATCGTCGTCGTGTAGGAGAGGGGGCGGCGGGCTTCGAGGAGAACGTGGTCGACGCCTGCCTGCCGGAGCAGTCGCACTGCTTCCTCGGGGCATCGGTCGGCCGCGACGAGCACGGCGGCGGGCCGGTGTTCGGCCCACAGGCGTGCTCCGGTCACTC
Organism: Streptomyces sp. NPDC127117; assembly: GCF_042677325.1. NCBI lineage: Bacteria > Bacillati > Actinomycetota > Actinomycetes > Kitasatosporales > Streptomycetaceae > Streptomyces > Streptomyces sp. NPDC127117. Next base: position 42,820 of record NZ_JBHXTM010000058.1, on the reverse strand, counting down.
CGCTCGCTTCACGATCGCCGTGGATGAGCAGGGTGAGCCCGCGCGCGGTCAGCTCCCGGTCGAGGATCTCCAGGTAGGTGGTGCGCGCGGGGGCGAGCGGGAGGCGCGGCATGGGAAGCAGCACGATGTTGCTGCGGCCCGCTCGGAGCATCCGGGCCGAGGCATGCGGGGTGTAGCCGAGGTCGCGTACGGCGGCGAGGACCCTGCGCCGTGTCTCATCACCAATGGGTCGGTCCCGGTCGTCGTTCAGGACCGAGGACACAGTGGTGCGGGAGACCCCGGCGAGTCGGGCGACATCGGCGCTCGTCGGACGGCGCTGGGCGGGGCTCACGTTCGGTCGGCTCCTGTTCGGTCGCGGCCAGCTGCAGCGTGGCCGTCGGGCTAGGACAGCCCGACATAGACGCAGGCCGGACACGTGTCCATCGTGTTGCCACTATCTTACGAGCCGAGGGCAAGAATCTCACCTGTTTGCTCTTGTTTCTCTGTTCATCCACGTGTCACGCTGACGAACGACCAAGGTGGACACGTGTCCACCCATCGTCCCTTCCGGGCTGCCGCCGACCTGATTCTGTTCCCGTCCGCCACGCGTTCCGGCCCGATCCCCGCCGAGCAACGGAGGTGTCCGCATGGACACGGTCGATCCCGCAACGCCCGCCACCGGCGGCACAGCCGCTCTCGCGGGCCCCGAGCCGGCGGCGCAGCCGCCCCGCGTCGGAGCCGGTTTCATCGTTGCCCTGACCAGTGCGTACTTCGGCACCTGGCTGGCTCTGCTCCCCGCCATCCAGATCACGCTCGCACTGCGGGTCCAGCAGATCGCGCCCGACGACAAGGCAGCGGTGCTGTCGATGGTTCTGGCCGTCGGTGCCGTCGTCGCGCTCCTCGGTCAGAACGTCTTCGGACTTCTCTCGGACCGGACGACGAGCCGGTTCGGCATGCGGCGCCCATGGATCGCCCTCGGCGCCATGTCCGGCGCTGTCAGCCTGGTCCTGCTCGCCACCGCGGCCAACACGGGCATGCTCGTCTTCGCCTGGGCGCTGACGCAGCTGACGTTCAACATCCTGCTGGCGGGTCTCAACCCCGTCATTCCCGATCAGGTCCCCCCGTCCCAGCTCGGCCGGGTCACCGCGCTCGCCGGTCTGACCACACAGCTCGGCGTCGCGGGCGGCGCCTTCCTCGTCCAGGCGCTGCTGCCCAACCTGACCGCTGCCCTCCTGATCCCCGCCCTCTTGTGCCTGGTGGGAGCCGGTGTCCTGCTGCGAGTCCTGCCGGACCGACGCCTTACGCAGACCCGGCGCGCTCCGCTGACCTGGCGTACCTGGCTGCGCGCCTACTGGGTCAACCCCCGCAAGGAGCCAGACTTCGCGTGGGCCTGGCTCTCCCGTTTCCTGGTCGGCTTCGGCAACGTGACCCTGAGCAGCTACCAGACGTACTTCCTCATGGACCGCTTCGGATACGACGAGGACACCATCGGGGGCGTCGTGTTCAAAGCACTGTTGGTAAACGCCGTCTGCGTGGTCCTGGCCAGCGTGGTCTTCGGGGCACTGTCGGACCGCCTGCGCAGACGGAAGCCCTTCGTCCTCCTCTCGGCGGTCGTGCTCGCGCTGGCCCACGTCATGGCCGCGTTCGCCCCGTCCCTCGGCTGGTATCTCGTGGCGACCGCGATCGCCGGTATCGCCGGAGGCTGTTATCTCGCCGTCGATCTGGCGCTGGTCGCCGAGGTGCTGCCGTCGCGTGCCGACACCGGCAAAGACATGAGCGTGTTCCACCTGGCCCAGGTACTTCCGCAGTCGGTGGCTCCCGCGGTCGCCCCACTCTTCCTCGCCATTGGCGACGGGGAGAACTACGCGGCCTTCTTCCTCGGCGGAGCGGTCGTCGGCCTGGTCGGAGCGGTGTGCAACCAGCGCATCCGTTCCGTCCGCTGACCCCTCGCCCGTCATCGTTCCCCTCATAGAAAGGCCCCACGTGTCCCGCCCCAACTTCGTGATCTTCGTGCCGGACCAACTGCGCGCGGACGCGGTCGGCGCGTTCGGAAACCCGCACGCCCGCACCCCGCACATGGACGCCCTCGCCGCCCACGGCACCCGATTCACGCAGGCGTACGTACAGCACCCGGTGTGCTCGCCCAGCCGTGCCTCGTTCCTCACCGGCTTGTACCCGCATACCGCAGGCCACCGCACCCTGACCCACCTGCTCAAGGAGCACGAGCCGAACCTGCTCAGGATCCTGAAGGACGCCGGCTACCACGTCACCTGGGCCGGCGCCCGCGGCGACACCTTCGCCCCGGGCGTCACCGAGGCGAGCGTGCACGAGTACGGCTTCTCCGTCGCCCCGACCGTCGGCTTCGGCGGCGAGTATCCCGACGGCGTCTGGTCCCGTCTCTTCTACCGCGGTCTCGTCCCGGACGACGGGCGTGTCGATCCCGACGAGGCCGCCGTGCGCACGGCCGAGGAGTGGCTTTGCGAACCTCCGTCGGCTCCGTGGGTCCTGTTCGTTCCCCTCGTCGCCCCGCACTGCCCCTTCCAGGTTCCCGAACCCTGGTACTCGCAGACCGACCGCGCGACCGTCCCCGACCCGGCACCGCCGGGCGATCCGGCACGTGAGCCGCGGTTCATGGCCGCCCTGCGCGAGCGGTACGAACTCGGCGAAGTCACCGCCGAGCAGTGGCGTGAGGTCGCGGCCACCTACTACGGCATGGTGTCCCGGCTCGACGACCACCTCGGGCGCGTGCTGGCGGCCGTCGACGGCGCGGGCGCGACGGACAGCACGGTGACGCTGTTCTTCGCCGACCATGGCGAGTACCTCGGGGACCACGGACTGATCGAGAAGTGGCCCTCGGCAATGCACGACTGCATCACCCGTGACCCGCTCATCATCAGCGGCCCTGGCCTCGGGCTCGGCCGTGACGAGGTCTGCGAGGAGATGGTGGAACTCGTAGACATCCTGCCCACCGTGCTCGAAATCGCCGGTGTCGAGGCCCCGCATTCCCACTTCGGGCGCAGTCTGGTCCCGCTCTTGAAGGACCCGTCGGCTCCGCACCGTGAATTCGCCTTCACCGAGGGCGGATTCACCGTCGCCGAGGAACCCCGGATGGAGAACGCCACCTTCCCCTATGACCGTAAGTCCGCACTCCAGCACGCGGACCCCACGCTTGCCGGCAAGGCCATCGCCGTACGCGACCAGCAGTGGACGTACGTGTGGCGCCTGTACGAAGAGCCCGAGCTGTACGCGCGCCGCGAGGACCCGCACGAGCGGGTCAACCTTGCGGGCCGGTCCGAACACGCCGCGGTCCAGCAGCGCATGCACGACGCGATGTTGCGGTGGCTGGTCGAGACCGCGGACGTCATCCCCACCGCTGCCGATCCCCGGCTCCCGGCCGTCGACCTCCCGGTCCCGGGAGCCGCCGCACGACGCGACGTGCCCCAGTCCTGACCAGCCCCAAGAGGAAGCACACCACTATGGCAACCCCCGGTGACGTGACCACCGACGCATACCCGGGCGGGTACGCGGACGATCCCCGCTACAGCAAGGTGGTCGAGGCGGCGCTCGCCCGTCTCGACCTGGACTCCAAGGCCCGCCTTCTGGCCGGGCAGGACCTGTGGTCCCTGCCGGCCCTGCCCGAGATCGGACTCTCTTCCCTCGTCATGTCCGACGGGCCGGTCGGCGTGCGTGGCTCCGGCTGGACGCCGGACGATCCGTCGCTGACGCTGCCCAGCCCGACCGCGCTCGCCGCGAGCTGGGATCCGGAGCTCGCCCGGCGGGCAGGGCGCGTCCTCGCCCAGGAGGCCCACCGCAAGGGCGTGCACGTGCTGCTCGCCCCGACGATCAACCTGCACCGCTCCCCACTGGGCGGGAGGCACTTCGAGGCGTATTCCGAAGACCCGCTGCTCACCGCCAGGGTCGGCGCCGGCTACGTCACCGGCGTGCAGGAGAGCGGTGTCGCCGCGACTCTCAAGCACTTCGTCGCCAACGACGCGGAGACCGAGCGTTTCACCGTCGACAATCAGGTCGACGAGCGCACGCTCCGGGAGCTGTATCTGGCCCCGTTCGAGGAGATCATCGCCACCGCACACCCGTGGCTGCTCATGTCCGCGTACAACTCGGTCAACGGCTCCACCATGACCGAGCACCGTGCCCTGCAGATCGGTGTGCTGCGCGAGGAATGGGGCTACGACGGCGTCGTCGTCTCCGACTGGCTGGCCGCCCGCGATACCGCAGGGGCCATCGGGGGCGGCCTCGACGTGGCGATGCCCGGCCCGCAGACCGTCTTCGGGCCCGCGCTCGCGGCAGCCGTCCGCGAGGGGAAGGTGGCTGAGGCGACCGTCGACGCCACCGTGCGACGCGTCCTGCTGCTCGCCGCCCGGCTCGGGCTCCTCGCCGGAGCCGAACCAGCCGTCCCCGCCGCCCGCAGGCCCGCGCCGACCGACGGAACGGCGTGCGCTCGCGAGATCGCCGCCCGCTCCTTCGTCCTGCTCCGCAACAAACAGCGCATCCTGCCCCTGAATCCGGCCGGCATCGGCGGCATCCTGCCACTGCACCCGGCCGGCATCGGCGGCATCGCGCTCATCGGCCACGCCGCCCGCCACGCCCGCATCCTGGGCGGCGGCTCCGCGACCGTCTTTCCCGGGGCTGTTGTCTCACCGCTGGAGGGCTTGCGGGCCGCCCTGCCCGAAGGAACCCCGCTCACATGGGTCCGGGGCGCCGGCCTCAGTGACGGTCTTTCCCCCGCCGCCGACGGCTTCACCCTGCGCGCGATCCTCCGCGACGCGAGCGGGGCCGTGCTCGCCGACCAGCCCCTGCCGGACGGACGCATCCGGTGGATGGCCGAGACCCTGCCCGGCGGCGCGGACTTCGACGCGCTGGACACCGTCGAAATCGTCGGCACGTTCGTCCCCCGGACCGGTGGACCGCATGCGTTCGGCACCCGCGGTCTCGGCGTGTTCCGCCTCACCGTCGGCGACAAGACACTCTTCGACGGCGTCCACCGCCCCGCAGACGCCGACCCCCTCGCCGCCATCACCGGCCCCCCGGTTGAGCGTGGCGTCGCGGACCTCCCTGCCGGCTTGCCGGTCGAGGTCAGGCTCCTGGCCTCGACACCGAAGATGAGTTACGGATCCCTGCGGGGCGTGACCTTCGGGCTCGCTCACCATGAACCCATCGGCGAGGACGACCAGTTGATCGAGGAGGCGGTCGCCGCAGCGGCGGCCGCCGACACAGCGATCGTCGTCGTGGCCACAACCGAGACCGTGGAGAGCGAGGGCTTCGACCGCAGCAGTCTGCGCCTGCCGGGGCGGCAGGACGAACTCGTCGCCCGCGTCGCCGCCGCCAACCCCCGCACCGTGGTCGTGGTCAATGCGGGCGCCCCCGTCGAGATGCCGTGGCGGAACGATGTCGCCGCCGTCCTTGTGGTCTGGTTCCCCGGGGAGCAGGGCGGCGCCGCCCTCGCCGATGCCCTTCTCGGCCACGCCGAACCCGCCGGTCGGCTCCCCACCACCTGGCCCAGCCGCCTGGAGGAGGCGCCCGTCCGAGAGGTCACCCCGAAGGCCGGTGTCCTGCGCTACGACGAGGAGGTGTTCATCGGCTACCGGGCCTGGCAGCGACACGACAGCGAGCCCGCGTACCCCTTCGGCTTCGGACTCGGCTACACCAGCTGGGAGTACGAGCACATCGAGCTCGTCGGTGCCCGCACCATACGCGTCCGGACCCGCAACACCGGCAGCCGCCACGGCCGTGCCGTCGTCCAGATCTATGTAAGCCCCACGGACGCCACCCCGGCCGGCGGACCCCGGCGCCCCGAACAATGGCTGGCCGGCTTCGCCTCCTTCACCGCGTGCCCCGGCCAGGCGACCGAAGTGGACATCACTCTGCCGGAGCGCGCGTTCCAGATCTGGGACACCACGTCCGGCTCCTGGGCCACGCTCCCCGGCCGCTACACCGTCCACGCCGCCCACGACGCGACCACACCCGCCCTCTCCACCGAACTGCACATCACCGGCTGACCGCCCCACCGACCGCTGTGGGACCGGAACCTGACAACCGGTCCCACAGCACCCCTCCGCACCCGATCCCCTCCGCCCCCGGCCACCACGGCAGCGGAAGGAGAAGGAGACAGATCCATGGACGCCGACGTCATCGTCGTCGGAGCCGGCCTCGCCGGCCTGGTTGCCGCACACGAACTCACCGCACGGGGACGACGCGTCGCCCTCGTCGACCAGGAAGGACCGACCGACCTCGGAGGCCAGGCACACTGGTCGTTCGGCGGCCTCTTCCTCGTCGACTCACCTGAACAACGCCGTATGGGCGTCAAGGACTCGTGCGAGCTGGCCTGGAACGACTGGCAGGGCAGCGCGCGGTTCGACCGGCTCGACGACGAGGACTCCTGGGCGGCCCGCTGGGCCCGCGCCTACGTCGAATTTGCAGCCGGTGAGAAACGCTCGTGGCTGACCGGCCACGGCCTGTCCTTCCTGCCCACCGTCGGCTGGGCCGAACGCGGCGACCTCCGAGCCGAGGGACACGGCAACTCCGTGCCCCGCTTCCACGTCACCTGGGGCACCGGCCCCGGCGTCGTCGAGCCCTTCGTACGCCATGCCCAGAAAGCTGCGGCAGACGGCAAGCTCACCTTCCACCACCGCCACCGCGTGGACGAACTCCTCGTCGAAGCCGGCACGGCCAAGGGTGTACGGGGTGCACGGCTGGCCGATGACCCTTCGCCGCGTGGGGCGGCCTCCAGCAGGGACGTCGTGGGCGAGTTCGAACTCACCGCACAGGCAGTCATCCTCACCACCGGCGGCATCGGCGCGAACCACGACCTCGTACGGCGCCACTGGCCCGACCGCCTCGGCACACCTCCCGCGCACATGGTCACCGGCGTCCCCGCCTACGTCGACGGACGCATGCTCGACATCAGCGCGGCAGTCGGCGTGCGACTGGTCAACCGCGACCGCATGTGGCACTACACCGAGGGACTGCGCAACTGGGATCCGATCTGGTCCGGCCACGGCATCCGTGTGCTGCCCGGCCCCTCCCCGATGTGGTTCGACGCCCTCGGCAGGCGCCTTCCGGCCCCCTGCCTGCCCGGCTACGACACCCTCGGCACCCTCCGGCACCTGCGCACCACACCGGACATCGCCGCCCACGACCACTCCTGGTTCATCCTCACCCAGAAGATCATCGAGAAGGAGTTCGCCCTGTCCGGGTCCGAACAGAACCCCGACATCACAGGCAAGGACCGCGCCGCTTTCCTCCGTGCCCGCCTGCTCGGCAAGGGAGCACCGACGCCCGTGGAAGCGTTCAAACACCACGGCGAGGACTTCGTCGTCGCCGACACACTCGACGAACTCATCGCCGGAATGAACCGCCTGACCGACGAGCCACTCCTCGACCCGGCCACGATCCGACGCCAGATCAAGGCCCGCGACCTACAGATCGCCAACCCCTTCAGCAAGGACTCTCAGATCCAGGGCATCCGCAACGCCCGCCGCTACCTCGGCGACCGCCTCGGCCGCGCCGCCGCCCCGCACCGCATCCTCGACCCCGCCGCAGGTCCCCTCATCGGCGTGAAACTCCACGTCCTGACCCGCAAGACCCTCGGCGGCATCCAAACCGACCTCGACTCCCGGGCCCTCGGCCACGACGGCCGGCCCATCGAGGGTCTCTACGCCGCCGGCGAGGTGGCCGGCTTCGGAGGCGGCGGCGCCCACGGATACAACGCTCTGGAAGGAACCTTCCTCGGCGGCTGCCTCTTCACCGGCCGCCAGGCCGGCCGCGCGGCCGCCGCCCAGACCGGCTCATGACCACACGGGTGCCGCTCGTCCTCCCCAACCCACCATGACGTGAAGCACGACATCAACCCCCTCACCTGACCGTCCGGCCCCGGCAGCGGTCGGAGGACCCATACGTTCACCGTCCTGGCCCGCAGGTTCGCCTCGCGGCCACCTCGCACCGAACGAACCGAGCCCCTCAGCCGGGCGGAGATCGTCCGGCTCATCGACGGGCTCTCCGTCAGCGAGTGGCGCTACGACGGGGATCCCGACACCCTGCACATCGGCCCGATGGCCAAGGACCGGCGGGGCACCTTCGGCTGCGGCGGGCGGGAGACGACCATCGACGTCGTCGACGCCCAGGGCGTGCCGATCGCCGCAGTCCAGGAACTCTCCCGCCGCCTGCACCGCCTGGAAGAACAACACGCCGCGCAGCCGCCCTGCCGCTGCGCTGACCTGTCCGAACCCCGCCCCGCACCCACACCATGAAGGAGACTCCCGTGAGCCTGACCCAGGCAGTCATCGACCTGATCAACGTCCTCGGCCCGGTCATCACGCCCTGACCACCCGACCACTTCCGGCACCGAGAGGTCCTGTCCCAGTGAACACCGTCCGCCGCGCCGTCACGCCCGCCGCCGTACACTCCCGGACCGCGCTCGCCCTGCTCGGCTCCACCGCCCTGCTGACTTTCGGGACCACCTTCCCGCAGATCTTCCACCTCACCGCCGTCATCGGCGCCTGACCAGCCGGGCCGCTCCCGTGCGCAGAGCGTGACCGGCGTCGGACCGGCTGGACCCGGGTGATCGGGAACGGCCGGTTCACCGCTTGCGGCCCCGGCGTGCATCCGGAAGGTTCGGGGACCGCCACGCCCCCCTCCGACGGAGGCGGCGCGAAGGGGGCGGGGAGATGGCGCGTGGGTCTGGCGCACTGCGGCGGGTGCTGGCGACGGGTACTGGCGGCGGCCGGGCTGGTCGGCGGCGGGGCGGGGACGGCGTGGCCGCAGTGGCCGGCGGGACGGACGCCCCAGTCGGCGTCCACCCCTACATGGTGTCGGGGGTGCCGCGGGCGGCAAGGGCATCGATGTGCGGAGTGCTGATGTGCGGGTCGCCGAAGGCGCCGATCGCGTCGGCGCGCAGCTGGTCCGGCATGAAGATCACGAAGTTGGGGCGCGGCCGATCGGACATGAGGTGGGACCTTTCCTGCTGTGCATCATTCCGGGGATTGGCCGCTGCCTGCGGCGCGGCGGTCCAGTTCGTGCTGGAAGGCGGTGAGATCGCGTGCGTACGGGCGGTACAACAGGCTCGCGAACAACCCTCCGGCGAGGATGACGACGACGAGGCTCCACAGGAACGCGCTCTCAAGGCCCGTGCTGTCGCCGAGCTGACCGACGAAGACGGTGAGCGCGGCCCAGGCGACGCTTTCGATCGCGAGGAAGAGGGCGAAGGCGGCACTGCGCAGTTCGGGCGGGACGACGGACATGATGAGGGGCCGGTTCAGGCTCGGCTGCATGCCCTGCAGGGCGCCGAGGAGGGAGAACAGGGCGGCGTAGGCGGCGAGCGACGACCAGGGGATCTGGGTGGTGAGGAACGCGACGACCGCGTACACCAGGTAGGACGTCTGCAGGATCGCTATGCGCCCCGTACGGGGGAAACGGCGTTGCATGCGATCCGCCAGCACGCCTCCCCCGATCGTGCCGAGGAAGTACGAGACAGCGGTGGGCAGCGTCACGAGCGAGGCCGACGCGTTGCTGAAACCGCGAGCGTCGACCAGGAACACCACGCCGAAGGCGAGCAGGATGAACTGGGAACCGAACAGGCGCTGGACGCAGATCAGGGCGAAGCTGCGAATGCCCAGCAGCCGGCGGACGTTCGCCCTGTTCAGGGCTTGGGGGCGCCGGGTCGGGGCCGTCGCGTCCAGGGCGGCAAGCTGGGGTTCGGCCGCGCCGACGCCGGGGTCCTTGAAGTACCGCAGGACGGCGAGGCCGACCAGGATCTGCGTGGTTCCGACGGCGAAGAATCCGTACCGCCAGCCGTCCGCGAACCGGGACAGCTGTCCGAGCAGCGGGCCGAGGGCTCCGGTGAAGAGGGCGACACTTCCGAAGAGGAATCCGGCCGCCCTGCCACGGGACTTGTCGTCGAAGAGGTCGGCGAGAATTCCGCTGACCAGCGGGCCGCCGCCGACGATGCCCGCCGCGACGATGGTGGACATGACCAGGAGCTGCGCGTAGTTCTGCGCGAATCCGGTGGCGATGGTCCATACGCCCCACAGGCCGGAGCAGGCGGCGAGGACCTGGGTGCGGGGGACGCGCTGGGCGATGCTCACCCACAGCGGCCCGAAGACCACGCCGGCGAGCTTGGCCGTGGCGCCGAGGACGCCGAGCGCCGCCAGGGGGAGGTCCAGGGCGGCCCGGATGGCGGGGAACATCACGGAGATCACGCTCTGTTCGCCGCTGTCGGCGCTGTTGGCGGCGCTGAGCAGGAGCAGTTGACGCCGGCGACGTGGTCTGTCCCGGCCGGTGGCGGGCGGTAGGGAGGCGCCGCCGTCCGTCGGAACTGGTGGAGCGGAGTGCATCGGGACTCCTGAGGGCTCGGGCAGGTCAGTTCGGCTGGATGGGCCGCTGGTCGCGGGTCTGAAGGAGCTCCGCCCAGCGCGCGGCGAGTTCGACGGTGCGTGGGCGGTCGGGGGCGTGCCAGGACGCCGGGATGTTCAGGGAGGCGAGACGGGCTTCGAGGTCGTCGGCCAGGTGCTCCCGGCCGGTGTCGCGCAAGTGCCGGGCGTAGCGGACGGGGTCGTTGTAGTACGTCGGTCCGGTCTGCAGGGTCGTCTGCATCGGATCGGGCAGGCAGCCGGGCCGGCCGGCGTACTCGTGGAGCCATTCGGCCAGGTGGGAGCGCATGGTGGCGGCGAGCTCCGGTTCCTGGTCGAGCAGGTCGCGGGTCAGGTACGGGTCGTGGGTGACGTGGAAGAGCTGTTCCCACTCGGCGCGGAAGGCTCCCGGATGGTAGGTGCGGATGTAGAGGTGGTCCCGGGTGCGGACGGCGCGCTGGTAGGTGTGGGCCCCGTGGCCGAGGACCAGATAGGGGCGGGACTCGATGGTCTCGCCGTGTACGGCGGGGGCGAACGACTCGCCCTGCCAGCCCGCGGGTGTCTCCATGCCGAGCAGGTCGCACAGGGTAGGTGCGAGGTCGATGTTGTAGAGCAGGGCGTCGTTGCGGCGGGCCTCGGCGGGGAGCCGGTCGGTGACGCCGGGCCAGTACACGATCAGCGGCAGCCGGTGGGTGGGCTCGTTGGCCAGGCCGTGTTCCGCGTACGAGCCCTGCTCGCCGAAGGACTCGCCGTGGTCGGCGCTGACTATGACCGCGGTCTCTTCCGCGATGCCCAGTTCCTCCAGGGTCGCCATGAGCCGGCCGAAATGGTGGTCCCAGTGGTGGACGGCTCCGTCGTAGCCGTTGATCAGGTGCTCGAAGTCGGCGCGGGAGCGGATGGCGTCGGGCATGTTGTGCGGTACCGGGGAACGGCCACTGCCGGTCAGGGAGCAGTGGAGGTCGAGGGCGCTGCGCGGGCCGTAGATCTCCGCGTGGGCGGCGATGGTCTCCTCGTCGGGCCACTCCTGGACGGGGCCGGAGGCCGCCATCTTCTCGGTCCACTCGGCGGGCTGGATGTAGTTGGTGTGGGGGTCCCAGTAGGTGACGTGCAGATACCAGTCCTCCTCTTCGGCGTGACGCCTGATCCAGTCGATGGCCACCCGGTTGACGTCCTCGGCCGGTTCGTCGCCGAAACGGTCCGTGGCGCGGTGGGACTCGCGGAAGTTGCCGTGGAAGAAGTAGGCGCGGTGCCGCTCGGCGAACACGGAGACGGCCGCGGTGTAGTAGCCGCCCCAGCCGAGCCGCTGTCCGAGCAGCGGCCGGTCCGGTTCGGGCCCGTGCCCGGAGTCGAGCCGGAACTGCGCGGCGGGCCCGAAATGCCCGATCACCCCGTTGGTGATGCCGAACTGGCCGCTGATGAGGGCTGTCCGGGAGGGCAGGCAGGGCGAGTCGGAGCAGTAGTAGCGGTCGAAGGTGACCGACTTGTCGGCCAGCTTCCGCAGGTGGGGGGTGGTGGGGCGATAGTAGCCGTACGGGGTGGTGTGGTCGGCGCGGAGGGTGTCCACGTCGACATAGATGATGCGCATGGCGGCTCCGGGGATTTCGGGCAGGGGGTATCACCGGTACGGCTCGGCGGGAAACGCCGGCCGACCGGTCGCCGCGAGGGCGGCTGCCGGGAGGGTGGAAGGGCCGGAGGTGCGGAGGTCCGAAGGTGCAGCGGCGCGGCGGTGCGGCGGGTCAGCCGCGGTCGAGGCGCGCCTCCAGACGGGCCTTGGTGAGTTCGAGCCAGGCGATGTACGAGGCGCCGTAGGCGTAGCCGTGTTCGTGGGCCATGGTGTGGATCTCACCGGCCCAGTCGGCGTCGAGCTCAGGGATCTGCGGGTCGTACGGGTCGGGGAACGGCCCCGACGGCACGGCCGGGCGGTGTTCGAGCCGGTAGGCCAGCTCCGTGGTGACGGTGTCCAGTGCGATCTCGGGGTCGAGCTGCCCGGCGAAGACGAACCGCAGGGTGAAGTCGGGATCCCTGGGGCGCGGCGAGGGCTGGAACGGCGAGCGGGCCCACTCCAGCAAGGCCGCGCGGCCCTCCTCGGTGAGCCGGTACAGCTTGGCGTCGGGCCGGCCTTCGCGGGCATCGACGTCGTACGCGACCCAGCCGCGCTCGACCAGTTTGCCGAGCTGGCGGTAGATCTGCGGCAGTTGGACGTCGTAGCCGATGTACCGGCCCGGGCCGTCCATCCACCGCCGCAGGTCGTACCCGGACAGGCGGCGCAGCGCGAGGGATCCCAGGATCACGAAGTCGAGCTGCATCTGAGCCACCTATGTTCGTTGGAACTTATGAACCTCAGGTTCACCTTCACGTGGCGCGGTGTCAAGACCTGTCATGCGGACGCAATGCAGCGGAAACCCGCGTGGCCGCTGGAGCTGTCCGGCGTGTTGGCACTCCGCGCGGCCACACGGTAGCGGTTGCAGTAGGAGCGGTGGCACATGTGCGAGCCGCCGCGGATGACCTTGTCCGTGCCGGTCGCGGGCCCCCGCGGGTCGACGAGAGGACGAGTGGCGGGGTGATCGGTCGTCCACCAGTCGGCGCACCACTCCCACACGTTGCCGGACATGTTGTACAGGCCGTGGCCGTTGGGTTCGAAGGCGCCGACGGGGGCGGTGCCCCGGTAGCCGTCGGCGGCGGTGTTCTTCGACGGGAAGGTGCCGCGCCAGATGTTGCACCGGTACGTGCCGTCCGGGTCGAGTTCGTCGCCCCACGGGTAACGCTTCCGTTCCAGGCCGCCGCGGGCCGCGTACTCCCACTCGGCCTCGGTCGGCAGCCGCTTGCCGGCCCAGGCCGCGTAGGCGGCCGCGTCGTTCCAGGACACATGGACCACCGGGTGGTCGGCGCGGTCGGCGAGGTCGCTGCCCGGACCTTCGGGGTGGCGCCAGGTCGCCCCTTCCACACCGCACCACCACGGGGTCCGCTCGGGGCGGGGGGCGCCCCTGCGCAGGGCGGCGGGCAGGAAGCCGGCGAAGACGTACGACCAGCCGAAACGCTCGGCGTCAGTGACATGCCCGGTGTCGGCGACGAAGCGGGCGAAGCGCTCGGTGGTGACCGCGTGCGCGTCGATGCGGAACGGGTTCAGCCGCACCGCCCGCACTGGCCCCTCGCCGTCGGCGGGGAACCCCTCGGCGTCCTCGGCGCCCATCAGGAACTCGCCGCCGGGGAGCAGCACCATACCTTCGGTGGACGCCTCCCGGCGCGGAGCCGGGCCGGGCGGCGGCAGGGGGGCGCGCGACCGTCCCCCTGAGGGGCTGCAGCAGGGGGCGACGCGGGTCGGGGTGTGTTCGGACATGACGGTCCGCTCCTTCCGGGGAACCGGATCTTCTGGGAACCGGATCTTCCGGTCCTCGGCACTTATGTTCTAACGTACATAGCCATAGCAGACGAGCCCAGGGAAGGGAAACCCCATGAAGGCCGTCATGGTCATGTTCGACACGCTCAACCGCCGCTTCCTGCCGCCCTACGGCGCGGACTGGATTCACGCGCCCAACTTCCGGCGCCTCGCCGCACGCACGGCGACCTTCGACACCTGCTACGCCGGTTCCATGCCGTGCATGCCGGCCCGGCGGGAGCTCCACACCGGGCGGTACAACTTCCTGCACCGCGGCTGGGGCCCCCTGGAACCCTTCGACGACTCAGTCCCCGAGCTGCTCGGCAAGCAGGGGATCCACACCCACCTGGCGACCGACCACCCCCACTACTGGGAAGACGGCGGAGCCACGTACCACGGCCGTTTCCGGACCTACGAGTTCTTCCGCGGCCAGGAAGGCGACCCCTGGAAGGGACAGGTCGCCGACCCCGACATCCCCGAGGCCGACCGGGTGCGCCGCGACCACGTCTGGCGGCAGGACTGGGTCAACCGGCAGCACCTCGCCTCCGAGGAGGACCACCCGCAGACCCGCACCTTCGACGCGGGGCTGGAGTTCCTGCACACCAACCACGCTGCGGACGACTGGTTCCTCCAGATCGAGACCTTCGACCCGCACGAGCCCTTCTTCAGCTACGAACGCCACAAGCGGCACTACCCGCACGCCTACGACGGCCCGCACTTCGACTGGCCCGACTACAAGCGCGTCCAGGAGACCGCGGAGCAGACCGAGCACGCGCGCCTTGAGTACGCGGCCCTACTGACCATGTGCGACCAGTCCCTCGGCCGGGTGCTCGACGCCATGGACGAGCTGGACCTGTGGGACGACACGCTCCTCATCGTCAACACCGACCACGGCCTGCTTCTGGGCGAGCACGAGTGGTGGGGCAAGGGCGTCGCGCCCTGGTACGACGAGACCATCCACACCCCGCTGTTCGTCTGGGATCCGTGCAGCCGGGTCCGGGGCGAGCGCCGCGAGGCCCTCGTCCAGACCGTCGACATCGGCCCCACGCTCCTGGAGTACTTCGGCGTCGACCGCACCCCCGACATGCAGGGCCACCCCCTGCGGCGGACCGTGGCCGACGACACCCCGGTCCGCGAGGCCGGCCTGTTCGGCGGCTTCGGCGGCCACGTCAGTGTCACCGACGGCCGCTACGTCTACATGCGGGCCTGCGCGAACCCGTACAACCAGCCCCTGCACGAGCACACCCTCATGCCCACCCACATGCGGGGCTTCTTCACCCCCGCCGAGCTGAAGAACGCCGAGCTCGTCCCGCCCTTCTCCTTCACCAAGGACGTCCCTCTGCTCAAGGTCCCGGGGCACGCCCTGTCCAACCCCTACTCCTTCGGCACGCTCCTCTTCGACCTGCACACCGACCCCGGTCAGGAACACCCCCTGCTGGACGACGCCCTCGAACTACGCATGGCCACTCTGCTCACCGAACAGCTCCGCGCCGCCGACGCCCCCTTGGGCCAATACGAGCGCCTCGGCCTGCCGCCCACGGGCCCGGTCACGCCCGAACACCTTCTGGCCCGCACCCAGAAGCCGCAGGCGGACGCCGCTCTCCAGCCGCCGGCCCGCCCCGAGGACTTCCCGACCGGTCCCTTCAGCGTGCAGGTCCCCTTGCGCGACCTCATCGCCCACCCAGAAGCCGAAGCCGTCGTGCGCGCCCACTTCGCCGCCCTCCTCGACGGCCCCTTCGCCCAGCGCGCCGTCAACCTCTCCCTCCTCCAGATAGCCGCCATCGCCGTCGGCCTGCTGCCCACCGACCGTCTTCGGGAGATCGCGGCCCGCCTCTCCGAGATCGACACCACAACACCGAAGTAGCACCCGCCGACGCGCCGTCCGTGGTGGTGGTTTCCATGCGCCAGTGGACATGGCCGCCGCTGCACTCGTCGCCGCAGCGGGAGGGAGCGACGCGACCGGGCGAGCCTGGTGAATCTGTTCGGTGATGGTCATCCCGACCGAGTACGACAACCACCTCCCGCGCCGGGCGAGCCAGGCCACGAACTCGTGGGTGCCGCCTGCGGAGTCAGTGCGGATCAGTGTGGACCGGCCGCGACTATGCCGCTGGGGAAGTTGGGCCAGGGCGAGCCGGGTGGCGGTGATGTGGTCGGCGGCGGTGTTGGAGCCCGCGTTCCCCGGCCGCAGCAGGGCGGCCACCGGCTCCCCGGTGCCGCCGCGTCCGTGATCGACGAAGCCCATCAGCGGATGGTGCCCGTAGGTCTTCTTCCAGGTGGCGGCGGCCTGCTTCTCGGAGTGCGCCAGTACCAGCACGCCGTCCAGGTCCACGATCACGTGGCCGTCCCTATCCGGCGCCTCGTTCCGGGCCAGCTTCCATACGTACTCGCGGGCATCGGCCCGAGCGGTGCGGATCGCGTCCAGGGCCTTCGGCCCGGCAGCGGCGAGGTGGTCGACCAGACGGGAGACGGTCGGGTCCGAGGCCACCGGCCCGAACACGGCAGGCTCGGCCCGCAGCATGCCGACATCGGCCGGGCAGTCTCCGCCCAGCGCGACCGCGAGCGCCACATCCAGCAGGATCTTGCCCGGATCGTGCACCGTCCGAGGGCGCCGCCAGGGCACGAGCGCCGCCGATATCGCGGTATCCAGGCCGCTCTTGCGGGCGGTCTCGACCAGCAGCACACCCCCGGCCTGGGAGACCACCCCGTGACCGCCACTCTCGATACGGACACGCGGGTACGACGCGCTACGCTTCCTCACCTGGAGAGTGCCTCTCGTTGGGGCGGACAGGACCCTAGACAAGCCCTATCTCCCCAGTTCAGAGGCACTCTCCGGTGATCCGCAGTCACCTCCGCCAACGCGGTATCCGCGCTGTCATCCCCCAGCCGTCCGACCAGATCGGCGACCGTCTGCGGCGAGGCTGTGTCGGCGGCCGACCGCGGTCCTTCGACGCGGAGACGTACAAGCAGCGCAACGCAGTCGAGCGATGCATCATCCGGCTCAAGCAGTGGCGCGGCCTGGCCATGCGAACGGACAAGCTCGCCATCGCCTACCGGGCCGCACCCCACCTCGCCGCCAGATTGGTCGTGCCAGGGTCGGGGAAACGGGGCGCTCGGCCCGGGCGTCGCGGGACGTCCGGGCCGAGGGCTCGTGAAGCAGCTGCCGGGCTACTTGGCGCAGGTACGGTCGCGGGCGGGCAGGCGGCCGGTGGCGAGGTAGGAGTTGACGGTGGAGTCGATGCAGGCGTTGCCGTAGACGGCGTAATTCACGTGCTGGTTGGCGCCGGTGAGGGTGAGGAGGCGGGAGCTTGGCAGGCGGTCGTGCAGGGCGTCGCTGTTGGTGTAGGGGACGCGGGGGTCACCCGTGGAGGCGACGATCAGGGCCTGGGTGTCGTGACGGACCCGGACGGGTGCCTCGCGCGGGCGGTCCCAGAAGGCGCACGGGGTGATGCTCTCGGTCAGCGGCGCGAACAACGGGTGGGCGGCGCGGCCCCGTTCGATGTCACGCCAGTACGTCTCGGGGTCGCGAGGGGCGGAAACGTCGCCGCACAGGATCGCGGTCTGGACGCTGGCGATGGAGGAACCGGCCGGGGTGAACACGCTGCGCAGCAGGCCGGCGAAGGCGGGCGGCAGGGTCGTGGGTCGGCCTTCGGCGGCTCGGGCGAGCAGGGACATGTGCTCGGCCAGGGAGGCGCGCGCCGGGTCGGTGTCGTTGGCGAGTTCGGTGAAGAGCAGGGCGGGGACCTGGCTGCCGTCAAGACGGAAGACGTCGGGGGCGGTGCCGACGGTGAGCGGCTCGCGGGCGGAGGCGGCGATCACGTCGTCGAGAGTGGCGCGTACCTGGTCGCGGGTGCGGCCGAGGCCGTAGGTGCTGTGGCGCGCGGCCGTCCAGTCGGCCCAGTCGTCGTACGCCCTCTCGTTCTCGGCGTCGGCGCCCTTCAGGAGGCGGGGGTTGTAGCGGTCGGGGTCCAGGGCACTGTCGAGGACCACCCGGTCGTAGCGGGTGGGGAACATCTGAGTGTAGGCAGTGCCCAGGTACGTGCCGTAGGAGAAGCCAAGGTAGGAGATCTTCCGCTCGCCGAGGACGCTGCGGACGACGTCGATGTCGCGGGCGGTGTTGCGTGTCGTGACGTGCGGCAGGAGGGTGCCGTTGGTGGCCCGGCACCGCTCCGCGACGCTTCTGGCGCGGGCCGTCTGGCGGTCGAAGCCGGCCCGGTCGGGGCCGGCCGACAGCAGGCCGGGGCCGGAGGACAGGCCGCAGTCCAGGGGAGTGCTGCGGCCGGTGAAGCGCGGGTCGATGCCGATCAGGTCGTAGCGGGCACCGGTCTCCTTCATCGCGGGGCGCACGGCGAGCCCCGTGTCGAGGCCCGGGCCGCCCGGACCTCCGGGGTTGACCAGGAGGGAGCCGATCCGGTGACGGGTGTCGGTGCCCTTCAGTCGGGATATAGCGACGGTGATGGTCCGGCCGCGGGGCTTTCCGTAGTCGAGCGGCACGGTCACGTCCGCGCAGCGTGCGCCCGCGGCGTCGAGGGCGCGGCCCGTCTCGTCGTCGGCACCCTGGGCGCAGCGCTGCCAATGGGGGCGCTGCTGGTAATAGCGGCCGAGCCCGGCCGCGGGGGCCGCGTTGGCGGCCGCGGGCGTCGCGGCGGTGGCGGGTGGGGTGGACAGGCCGGTGGCGAGTCCGGCGACGAGGACGAGTCCCACAGCCGAGGCGCGCCGTACGGCGGTGCCGGGGGTGATCATGTTGCTTCTCCTGACGGTGAGGAACACGGTCGGCCCGGAGAGCGTCCGGGCCGGGCAGGTCGAGCCTTTCAGCGCGCTCCACCCACGCGCATCGCCGTGAGGCATGAACTGGCGGTACGTCAGGTGCAGCAGGACGGGTCGCCGATGTGCGTCCTGCGTACTGCCCCGGCCGCGACGGGGAGGCGGCGCCGGGACACGCCGGGACGGAAGCGCCACGGGCCGGTCGGTCCGTCGCCATGGCGGGTCGCGCATGGTGTGCGGCCCGCTCCCGCAACGGCGGCGGCACAAGTCCATGCCGACAGAGGGGTCTTCCCCGAGCTTGTCGGGATGGAGCACGATGATTCCCTGCACGAGGTGCTCCTTGTCAATGCCAGTGGGACAGCGGCGGCCATTCGTTCCGGCCCCCGGGACGGGACGCACGGCTTGGTGCCGAGAGCTCCGAACCCGGATGGTCACCGGCCGCCGCGCGGAAGACTCGCTGTGCACTCACAGACTGAGCGTTTTCCAACCTCACGCTGATGCGTGGTGAGGGACGGGGACAGCCTTGACGACGTCGGTGATGCGGTTGGTGCTGCGGCGGAGCTTCGCAGGAGGCGCCACCCCTTGAGGGTGCACCATGGCCTGCTCGCCGAGGCAGCGGATCTTGGCGTGGGTGGTGTTGTGGCGGCGCTTCCACCGCTTGAGGCGGCGGCCCCGAAACGGGATCCCCTTCTTCACCATGATGGTCGCCTTGGGCTACGGTCGTGCCCCATGTCTGCAAGGGAGTGGTGCTGATGCCCCGCCATGTACTGGCCGCGACGAGCATGGACGGCAGGGAGATCGCCCGCGAGGAGCGCCCCGCCGCGCCATCGCTCACCGTGGTCGCCGCGTACGGAGACTTCCATGCCTGCGAGTACGTGACCGTCTCCCAGGGGGAGTCCGTCGGGCTCTACGCCCGCGATCCCGGAGGCACGTGGGACGCTGTGAGCCCCGGGACCGACGCGGTGACCGCCGACGAGATGCGCCTGTGGTTCGAGCTCACCCACCACTACCCGGGCCCGGACGGGGCGGACCCGAGCCATCCGCTGGGCAGGGCCCCGCAGCCGGGTGCGGTCGGACGTATCGACGAGCGGCGCGCCATCGCCCTGGTCCAGGAGCACATCGCCACCGGCGGCCTGGACTACCCGACCCAGGGCCTGGTCGCGGATCGGTTCGCCGCGGGCTGGAGCGTATACGCGCCCGTCGACGTCGACGACAGCGATCCCATGGCCTTCCTCGACATGCCCGTCGGCCGTTCGGTGTTCATGGTCGGCGACACGGGGCGCATCAAGGAGGTCACCTCCGCGATCCCGCCCGAACAGGCCGCCGCCCTGTTCACCGCGGAGGAGGCCTTCGTACGGCGTCCGCCCGCCGAGGAGACGTTCATGAACGACCTCAAGGCGGAGTTCGAGCGCCTCGATGCCCGGTCCGGGCAGCCGGGCGCGATCACCGACTTCACCGTCGTCGGCGCCCCGCCCGAGGACGTGACGGCGGCCCGCGTGACCGCGCTGACCGACGAGATCGCCCGCCAGCTGGCGCTGTGCGGACCACAGCAGTGGGAGCGCATGGTGGCAGCATTCTCCTGCGCCGTCTCTGCCGAGACGGCCGATCTGCGCTTCTGGCAGCACGAACGGCCCATGGAGGCACGGGTGCCGGAGCAGATAGCCCTCCTCGTACGCCGCCAGCGCCACCTCGCGGCCGCCATGCCGGCCGGACCGTGGCTGCGTCTGATGGTCGCCGTCACCAAGGGATCCGGCGGCCAGGCCCAGGTCTCCACCCAGTACGACTACGGTGACGAGCGGCTCCCCGACGGGCAGTTGCTCGCCCCCACGCACTACCGCAACGACCTCGCCGCCTACCCGCGGACCGAGGTACCGGCGTGGCTGCGGGCCTATGCCGGGGCGAACGGCCAGCGCACGGCATCCCCGCACACGGCACCTCCGCGATCCGCACCCCCGCGCCAGGAGGCCCCCGAGCGCCCCTTCGTGGACAGTCTGGTCGGCTGGACGACACACGTGGTCGCCGACCAGCAGCGGATCACGTACGGCGGTGACTCGCTGGCCTGGGAGGAGATCGAGTGGGTCCGGTATCCCGTCTCGCGGACCAAACACCAGGGCTTCCTGTTCCCCTCCATGTACACCAATACGTACACGTTCGGCGTGGGCAGATACGGGAACTCACCGGAGAGCCTGGGAAATCTGATCTGGAGCAAGGGCGGCAAGAGGGCCGAGGCCCCCGAAGCGTGGCGGGCCCTGGTCCAGTTCGCACAGCGTGTCCTGGAACCCCAGCTGCTCGCGGAGCATCTCAACCTGATCCGGCGCGGCGGGTCGTTCACCATCGGCGAGATGCGCGTGCACCGCGGCGGGCTCACGCTGCGCGGGGTCATGGAGGCCGATTGGGGTTCGATCACGGACGTCGAGGTCGCGAACGGCCTGGTGTGGATCCATGAACGGGGCAGGCAACAGCCGGTGAGGGTGTCACTCGGCAGCGCCAACGCCGTACTCCTGCCCCGCATCGTGGCGGCCATGGCCGGCTGAACCGCGGCTATCCGTGCAGTCGCCCCGAGACCTGCGTGATCTCCTCGGCGCCCAGCGGGTACGGGCTGCCGTACAGCAACGGACCGGTGACGACGGCGGGACCGGTGACGGGCGCCACGCCGTGATCGGACGCGAGCCGACTGGCCACGGGGTTGGGCGGGCCGGAGCGCGCCCGACCCGGGCCGTCCTCGGCGCACCAGAGGGTGAGCTCCTCGCCGAGCTTGGTGGAGCGTATGTGCTCCGAACCGAGAAGACGAGCGACCTCCTGCACGAGATCCATCCCGTACGACGCGGTCTTCACCTGCTGGATGCCCCTGTCGGACACGAGCAGCACGCCGGACGTCGCCTTGTTCCGCTTGAACAGTCCCATCCCGTCACTCTATTGACGCGGCCACATCACCTGCCACCCTCTTCCCTGACCCCGTCACGCGCCGGCGCTTCCCCGCGCGCGGTGCTCCTGGCAATCCGCACATGCGGAGCCATGGATTTCGCTCAGCGGGGGTGAGCCTTCTCGAAGCTGGCCGCTGAACGAAAACCCGGGCGGTAAGGTGACCAGCGAGCCCGTCACGGCTGCTTCCATCGCGGGTGCCGGCGTGAAGCCTGAGTGCGGCAAAGGCGGTCGCCCCCGTGCAGGAGGCGACCGCCGGAAGTCTGCCTAGGGTCAGTGAGCCGTTTCCAACCTGACGGGTGGTCGGATCGGCAGCCCCGGCGTGGGCACGAAGAAAGCTCCTGGTAGACGGGTTCACGACCAAGATCACCAGTCCGCCAGGAGCTTCGCGTGCTTGTCTACCCGTCCGCCATCGATCTGTCCAGCCGCACCCTGCGGTACCTCGCCGGCCTGCTCGCAGACCACCGTCGCCGGATCGGTTCCCGGTGGCGCCGCCTGGCCTGCGGCCGACAGGCCCTGCTCGACCTGGCCCATCTGAGGTGCGGCGATACCTACGCCCGTCTCGCCACGGGCTTCCGGATCGGAATCGCCACGGTCTACCGCTGCATACGCGAGGCCGTCGATCTGCTCGCCGCCCTCGCGCCCACCCTGGAGCAGGCGTTCGACGGAAGGCGTACGTGACCCTCGACGGCACCGCGTTCCCGATCGACCGCATCGCCGCCGACCGGCCGCACTACTCGGGCAAGAAGAAGCACCACGGGATGAACGTGCAGGTCCTCGCCGATCCCGCAGGACGCCTGATCTGGGCCTCCGACGCCCTGCCGGGAGCCACCCACGACCTGACCGCGGCCCGGACACACGGCATCCCCGACGCCCTCGCCGCCGACAACATCAAGTGCTGGGCCGACAAGGCGTATCAGGGTGCCGACCCCGCGATACGCGTCCCGATCCGGGGGAGGCACCTGCGCGGCTGGCGCCGACGTCACAACCGCGACCACGCCAAGATCCGCAGCCTCGGCGAACGCGCTATGGCGATCCTCAAATGCTGGCGGCTCCTGCGAAAAATCCGCTGCAGCACCACCCGGATCACCGCCCTCGTCCGGGCCGTCGTCGCCCTCGAACTCGCCAGCTGATCAAGATGGAAAAGGCTCACTGCTTCCGTCCTCGCCGAGATCGGCCACTTAAAGCTGACCGGCAAGGTCAGCGGAGAGAAGCTGGACGCCGATGTCACTCTCTCCGTGGAGATCGAGCCGGGGAACATCAGGACGTTCCCCGTCACGGGCAGTCTCCTCGCCGAGATCAAGCAGGACCTCAGCGGCCCTGACTTCCGGGGCACGATCAAGTTCTGGACCAAAAAGAACGACACGGGAAGGTACGACCTCTACGGCCAAGTGCGCGGCCAATTCCCCACCGGGCGAAACACGGCCACGGGCCTCGAAACCGACGACATCAAGTTCACGACGCTGCATTCCTGACAGGCACTTCGAGGAATGGGGTGTTCCGGCGCGGGCCGCCCGCCTCGACGGCGTCTCGGCATGATCTCGTCGGACCCGTAGCAGTCGCGGTCCGGGGCGTCTGCCTTGTCCGGGCCCGGGCGCGTCAGGCTCTGCGGTCGTTGGCTCGTGGCGGTGCAGGGTTCCGCCTCCGGACGGGCTGTCCGGAGGCGGACGTCACCCTTGTCAGCCGGGTGCCAGGACGGCGGCGAGTGCCCGGAGGGTGCGCCGGCCACGTCCGCACAGTGCACGTACGGTGCCGACTGGGTGGGTACCAAGCTGCGGTGGAAGCTCACCTAGGACGACTATTCGACGCGGGGAACGCCTCCCGAACCGCCAGAGAAACGCTGCTCCTCGTCATCGACAGAGCCACGCAGAGCGGAGCGGTGACTGCCGCAGCCGAGGGCTGCCTGATCGGGCGAGCCGAGTCACCCTCTTCGTTGCGGTGCGTTGGCGGGGGGGCACCCAAACCAGTGCTATACATTCCGTGATCAATCGGACACAAAGTGTGACCGCTCTAAGTGGAGGAGTCCTTCATGCGCATCCGATCTGCGTGCGTCATGGTTGCCGCAGCGCTCAGCGCGACCGTACTCGGGGTGGGTACCGCCGACGCGACCGGGCCGCTGAGCGGCACCAAGGTCCGCGCCTGGGCCAGCGGTCTCGTCCTCGGCGTCGCCAGCAACTCGACGGTCGGCGCTGCCCAGCTCCAGTACCAGACCGACACCGACGCCTTGGCCCAGAAGTGGGCCATCGACCCGGTCACCAGCACCACCTTCCTGCTGCGTAATCTCAACAGCGACATGTGCGTCACCGCTATGAGCGCGAGCACCGGGGACGCCCTCCAGCAGCGTCCGTGCGATCCCCGGTGGGAAGAGCAGACCTTCACTATGGCGGACTCCGGCAAGCCCAGCCGGCACCTGCTGCGCAACCTGGCCTACAACAAGTGCATGCAGCAACTGTCCTCCTCCGCCGTGCCCACCATCGCCGTCCTGAACGACTGCGCCCCCGCCAACAACTACCAGGCCCACTCGTTCGACGTCCGCTGACCCCTTCAGGGCGGTCGGGTACACCGGCACGAAGCAGCATCACGAAAGCCCCCTGCCCCGGCCGAAGCCGGGCAGGGGGCGCTGTGACGATGACGGGAGTGGGACGGGTCGTAGATGGTGCCGCGCCCGGTGTGGCCGGAGCCACCGCACTCGGCACACCTGCCGTCAGCAGCCCAGACCGGCCCAACAGACCAGGAGAGGGTCCAACAGATACCGCAGGAGATACCGCCAGGGATCGCGCAGGGGATGACGCAGGAGATCCCGGGCCAGGGCACCCTCCTGCCCGGTGCCGGCCAGGGCCGTGGGGCCCGCCCACGGGCCAGCGTCTGCGCGCGGGACGGCACCGAGGACCAGGCGGCCGCGGGCGACGGCCGGCCACCGGGCGCCTGCCAACACCGAGGGCCTGTCCGCGGTGGGACAAGTGGAACAGGTGGAACAGCCCGGTTCTCCCGGTGGAACGCTGGAACGGCGGCGGGCCTCACAACGACGCGGGCTCCGTATCCGATGCCAGACGGGCATGGAGTTCCACGTCGAAGCGGACGCCGTTGTATTCGAGTTTCTGTCGTTGCTGTCCTTCCACCGCGAAGCCAGCAGCACGGGCCACTCTGCATGAGGCGGGATTGTTCACCCGGTGCCCAAGCTCCAGCCGGAAGAGCTCCGCGTCATCGAAAGCCCAGCGGGCCACGGCACGACAGGCGCAAGAAGCAATGCCCCGGCCACGAGCCGTTGCCGTCGTCCAATAGGACACCCATCCAGTGGTATGACGCCGATCCACTTGGCTGACACACACCTGGCCGAGAACGAGGTCATCGCCATCGACGACGGCGAAGGAATAGGCAGAGTCCGCAGCCCACTGGTCATCGCGAGCTGCTATCCACCGTTCGGCAGCCTGGACAGAATTGACTGGCTCGCTGGCCTGGCCACGCATGAGCGGATCCGCGAACGCGACCATCACCGCCCAGGCATCCTCGGCCCTCCATCCCCGCAACACCAGGCCAGAGGAAGCATCCACACGATCGCGCACGGCGCGAGTCTTCCTCAGCAGACATCGCCTGTCACGTCGGTTTTCCCCAGCAGCCGACAACCCAGCCAGGGAGCCAGGCTCCAAACCGCACCTGCCAGGGAGTGAGTCGGCTTCCACCGCAGAGAGTGACGTCATTTTCTCACCGACATCCAGGCGGCGAAAGATCACCAACCGCCTCCCGACCCCGTCCACATCTGCTGTTCCTAGAGATGCACGAAGCCAAAGTCCGTCACCCTCACTTACCAGAACGCCCCGAGAAATTGTCAAGGGTTGTGGACTGGGTCGTTGCCGTCTACCGCTGTTCCCACTCGGTCCGGGTGAGTTCGTACTCGACTTCACCGTGCTCGGAGCCCTCGATCGCCTCCGGCCAGTCCCCGGTGAAGTTCCGGACGAAGGACAGGCCCGACTTCTCCATGACGCGGCGGGACCGGATGTTGACGGTCATCGTGTTCGCCGTGACCCGCTCGACCTCCAAGTTCGTGAACCCCTTGTGAATCAGGGCCCGGGAGCCTTCGGTGGCGTAGCCGTGCCCCCATGCCGCCTGGTTCAACCGGTAGCCGAGCTCGAACACGGCGGGGCTGTGCTCGTTCAGCGGCCGGAACTCGAACCAACCCAGGAAGGTACCGGTGGTCCTCTTTTGCGCGGCCCAGTAGCCGCGGATCCCCCAGCACGGGTAGTCGTGCAGGAGTCGCGGCAGGGTCCGCGTCTCGATTGCCTCGCGGTTGGTGGGGCGGCCTCCGTCGATGAAGCGCATGACCTCGGGGTCGTTGTCCAGGGCGAGCAGGTGGTCGGTGTCGGCCGTCGTGAACGCGCGCAGGACGAGTCGGTCGGTCTCCAGGAAGTTGGTCATGCCGCGATCTTCACCACGGGTTGGCGGGCCTGCCACCGGTTTTCCGGCCGGCGGTAGTCGGTGGGGTTCATGCCGCGCGGGCCGCGGATCTCTCGCTAGGACGCCCCGCTCGAAGCCGGCCCCGGCACCGACCAGCGCGACGAGGTGGGGTGCGTTCACGGCTCGTCCAGCACTCCGAAACTCTAAATCACCTGGGCCGCCATCACCCTCATGATCAGGCGCCTCGCCCGGAAAGGCGCGACCCCCAGCTGGCCGAAGAATCCGACCGCTGCCGACGGCTGACCGGCGAAGGTCAGCTGGACGAATGAAGCCTCACCCCATCCACTTGGGCAGAGCAACGTCAAGCCCGGCCATGCGCCATCAGGGCTGCGTGAGGCAACGTCAGTACACCGCTCGGACCGGCAAGCTCCGTGCGCAAATACGCGTGTCTGACCGTTCGAGGCGATGAGCTGTTCGAGCTGGTGGACGCGGTGCTGTGTGCGCCGGGTGCGATGCACTCGGCGGTCGAGCTGACGCTCCCAACTCGTCCCGGGTCGGAGCACATGATCAGGCGAAGGCCGCCTCAGCGTCCGGCGAATGCCCAGGCCAGCGGACCAGTTCGAAGCGCATTTCGACACGGGAGGGCAAGAACAGCTCAGCGGAAGGGACCGTCGGGTGTGAAGGCGTGGGCAGCGAAGCGCTTGCCCATTCGGCGGTACGCGGCGGCGGTGGGGTGAAGGCCGTCGGTCAGGTCGTCTGTCTCGTCCGGGCCGAGCAGTGCTCGTCCGTCGAGACAGTGGAGGTGGGGATCAGATGCCTGTCGTGCTGCGGCGATCCGGGCCAGCTCGGTGCGGACCACCGTCAGCGACAGTGCGCCGTCGGCCACATCGGCCGGGTCGCCCAGGGCGGTGATCCTCCCGTCCGGTCCGGTCCTGGTCGGGCCGGGAACCTGCTCAAGGGCCGGGCAGCTCACCGGGGAGATCAGCAGGAGTGGGGTGTCCGGGTGACCGTCCCGGATCGTGTCCAGAAATCCGTGTACCGCCGGGCCGAACGTCCGCAGCCGGAAGGCGGACAGGCTCACGATGTTGATGCCCACCTTCAGGCTGATCAGGTCAGCCGGCGTGTCGCGGATCGTCCGGGCGACGTAGGGGTCCAGCAGTGCGTTGCCCGCCTGGCTGAGGTTGATCACCTCCACCCCTCCGAGCGCGGCTGCCACCACCGGCCAGGTCCCGGTCGGACCGTCAGCCTCGATACAGTGGCTGATGGAACTGCCGTGGTGCACCCAGCGGCGCCGCCCGTCCTGCAGCGGCGCCAGCACGTCGCCGTCGGCGCGCAGTGCCACCAGTTCCGTAGGGGTCTGCTGCGGAAGCCACAGCTCGACGTTCTTCATGCCAGCCGGCAGTCCGGCGAACCGTACGGTTCCGGGTTTGCCCGGGATGAGTCGCTGTGAGGCTCCGGGGCCCGCCATTCTCAGTACGTTGCCCACCGGTGCCTGCCGACGCCCGGCCAGGGCACCGTCCACCAACAACTCCAGCATCCCGGTCGGGCGAGGGTGGGGGTCGGCGGCGAGCTGGCCAGTGGAGGTGAGTATCTCCAATTCCAGTGCGCGTGCATCGGTGCGGAACACCAGCCGCACTCCCGAAGGCATCACGGTCACCCCGTAGACCGACGGGTCCTGGTACTGCTCCTTGGTCCACGCGGGCAGCCGGCGCGGCATCACCCCTGCCGCTGTGGTCTCCAGGTCCAGCGCACCCCGTAACTCCACCGGCCCGCCCACCAACGGGACCGTCCGCATCGTCACCGTCACCGTTCCTGTCCCAGGTCGATGTGTTCCGGGGGTGGCATCGGGCCGGTGCCTCCGTGGTTCATCGGCGTCCGCCGAACTCCCAGGCGTGGACCTCGATGTCCCCGTACCGGTCCGGAGTCAGGACGGCGCGTGCCGAATCCGGGTTCGGGGCCCTGAGCAGCACTGCCGTACCCAGCCATGTGTCGCCGTCGTCGGCCAGCAGTGGCCCGTACGCGATCAGTTCGTCCTGGTCGGGCGGCAGGTTGAGGTCTGCGGCCGGGCCTTCGCCGAGGCCGAGGACCAGGTACTGGCTGCCACTGCTTCGGTCACCGGGAAAGTCCCACATGGTGCGCCCCAGCATGTTGCGCCATCGGCGCAGCAGCACGTCCCGGTACGCTCCGGCCTGGTAGTTGGGTTCGTCGAAGGCGAACGCGCGGGCAGCGGCGGGGTCGGGCAGATCGATGATGTGCACGCTTCCGGTAAGCGTCTCACCATCATTGGTGAAGGTCGGGCCGCGGGCGATCAGTTCCTTCGCGTACCGGTCCATGTAGGACCAGTGCTTCTCCAGCAACTCCTCGCGCAACGCGAGGGAGCCCGGCCGGTCTCGGTGGTAGCAGAAGTACTCCATGGTCACAGAGCTTTCCTCACCAAGGATGCCATCTCAACCGGCTTTGTCGCCGAAGACCCCGCGTTCCAAACGAAACGGCATTCCGTCAAACGGCGTAGCCACCACGGCTGCACGGTCTCAGCCAAGTGGCATGCGCTGCTCTGCAGTCGAGTGACAGAGACCGCGTCCGGCGCTGACGTCCCCAGTTCGGGACGACCTACAGCCGCCGTTCCCGGGGTCCTTGTCGCCCTTCGCCCGATTGCTGCCGGCCGACACCGCGATCAGCTGCGAATGGACCAGGTCGTTGGCGAAGGCGCGCCGCTCAGGCGTCGTCCACTCCGAGGCCCCGGAGCGCCAGGCTTCCTTGAGGGGGACGACGTGGTCGATGTCGATGCGGGAGACGGAATCGATGGTCAGGCCGTCGTACTCGGAGTACCAGGTGCCGGACACGGCGCGGCACTGGTCGTCCTGGACGACGTTCTGGCCGTCGCGTTGAAGCGTGACTTCGCGGGTTATCTGCATGCGTTCGCTGACTTCGTGCCACGTGGGCCACAGGGGCAGGCCGCTCCTGTGCCTCACCGCTGTCGACCATACGGTGAGGAACGAGATCCACAGATGATGCAGGAGAGCACCACCGCATGTTCAGAGCAGAGAAGGCGATATCCCCGGCCACCGGGGAGATCACCTGGCTTCTCGTCGACGAGGAGACGTACGTCCCTCACCCGGAGAGCCTTGAGTCCTCCATCCACCTACGTGCCAAGAACCGCTCACCGCAGGCCCAGCGCAACTATCTGCCCCGCGTCGGGCGGTTTCTGAACTGGTGCTCTGGACGTGGCACCGACTGGAAGAGCGTGTCGCTGGGCGAGATGGCGCGCTATAAGTTCCACGCCGAGCAGACGCCGGACCCGCGCACCCTCCGTCTGCCGACCGGTAAGACCGTGAATGCCGTGGTGGGCACGGCCTGCGGGTTCCTGCGCTGGTGTGCGGCGACCGGTGTCGTGGCTCCCGAGGTCGCGTCCGCGCTCAGCGAGCCCCGGTTCCTCCAGTACACGCCGAAGGGCTTCAACGAAGGCGAAGACGGTCAGTTCCGGCACGTCAGCGCCCGTGTCCTCAAAGCGGCCGAGATCGAGATGCCGCCCGCCGTCCTGCTCACCGGGCAAGCCGACCGGATCATCTCGGCTGCTCGCACCGCGCGCGACCGCTTCCTGCTCGCGCTGCTCCTGGGGACCGGTCTACGCATCGGCGAGGCACTTGGCCTGCGGCGCGAGGACATGCACTTCCTGCCCGACTGCCAGCATCTCGGCTGCCAGATTGCCGGGGCACACGTGCACGTCAGGCCCCGCCAGAACAACAGCAACGGTGCACGCGCCAAATCCGGGAGGCACCGGCATGTTCCCGTCGAGAGGCGGGTGGTGAACGCCTACCGGGACCACCTCGTCGAGCGCGACGGTGTCCAGGAGGCAGCGTAATGCGACTTCGTGTTCGTGAACCTGGTCTCGCGCCATGCCGGTCTACCCATGTCGTACTCGAATGCCAAGCAGATCACCGAGCGGACCGGCGCCCGCTGCGGGTTCCGGGCCCGGCCCCACATGATGCGGCACACGGCGGCAACCGCCTGGATCCGTGCGGGAGTCGACCCTGACGTGGTGCAGACCCTGCTCGGTCACGTCTCCGCGGCCAGCACGGCTGTCTACCTCCATGCCAGCGACGACGACCTGCGGGCAGCGGTCGATCTGGTGGCAGCCGGGGGAAACCGATGACTGTCGCGCACGACTACGCCGAACTGCCCGCGCGCCAGGTGGCACGGCCCGACTGGGCGGCCTGGCTCGCCGACCGGCTCGACCTCCAGTGGCGGACGGATGAGTGGGATCCCGGCAGCCTGCTGTTCACAGCGGATCTGGACAACCCGCGGACCCGGGCCTTCGCCTGCCGCGTGACGGCCTGCGACACGCTGGTCGAGGTCGCCAGAGTCCCGCTGCGAAGCTTGCCGGGCCGTCAGCGCACGGCGCGGTCAGCCGGCCGACTTCGATACGACCCACACCTCGGCCCTGCCCGCGGTGCGACAGCCCAATGTGGGGGACGGCCTGCAACCGGGCCGCGCACAGTTCGCTCTCGGGGACCTCTCCACAGCGGTGCGGGCTGAGATCCTCTTGTGCCTTCAGCACCGTGACAAGGAGGACCGCCCGGTCGTGCCCGCGATGATGCGCCGCATCATCCGCAACCTCCCCCCGAGGCTGCCCTCGCTTCTCGACCTCGACACGCCGCTGTCCGTCACCGACCTCCCCAAGACCACGCACAGCCTGGTCAACGACATGCAGGTCAGACTCCACCGGGCCCGTATCCAGTACGACGGTGTCGATCCGACGCTCGCAGACGTCTGGGACTGCGCGCTGGTGGGGCTGCTGTCCGCGCCGAACCGCCGCTATCCTGCGGCCAACGGGCACCTGGACTTCCAGCCGAACCGGCAACGGTGGCTGCGTGAGATCGTCAAGGAGTACGGGCGGGCCGTGCGGCCCACCGTGACGGAGCTGAGGCGCACGGCCAACGTCGCGGCGCTCGCCTCGAACGCACTGGCGTCCAGGCCCGCCGCCGAGAGGCCGCAGACACTCGCCCTGGCCGACATGACCCTTGTTGTCGAGGCCATCGAATCCGCCCGTATCCCGAAGGACGGCAGCGCCTACTCGATCGCCCAGCGCAAGGCGATGCTGGGCTGGTGGCGTCGGCTCCTGCAGTACGCGCGCCTGGCCGGCCTGATGGACGACATCCCGGGAACCTTCGCGCTCAGCCCCGAACTGCACAGCATCGAGGCTGTCGACACAACCGAGGACGAGAGCGGCGACGCGATCCCCGAACACGTCATCGCCCAGCTCGACCGGTACCTGCCACTGATGGGCGCGGGCTCCACCTACAAGCACGCCGACTGGCAGGCTGGTGACTTCGCGGCCATGTACCAGGAGGTCTACCGGATCATCCGCGACACCGGGCGCCGTCCCGAGGAAGCCAACTCGCTCAAGCGCGACTGCCTGCGGTGGACCGACGGCAAGCCGTCCCTCATCTACGACCACCGAAAGCGCAGACGTTACGGCCGACGCCTTCCCATCAGCCCGGAAACCGCCCGGCACATCCAGCAGTGGCAGAAACACCGCGACAGCCTCCCGGAGATGCCGGGCTGCGAGGAGTGGCTCTTCCCCGCACCCGGAGCCACCCGCAGGTCCCGCGTCAGGTACCTGACCGCTCACTACTTCTCGTCCAAGGTCTTCCGCGACTGGGTCCACGCGGTCCCCGAACTCCTCGACAACCGCCTCGACGACAACGGCGACCAGGTCGCCTTCCGCCGCTCCGAGATCATGGCCTACGGTCTGCGGCACGCCTACGCACAGCGGCACGCCGATGCCGGGACCGCCATCGACGTGCTGTGCAAGCTCATGGACCACCGCTCGCTCGACGTCACCATGGACTACTACACCGTCTCCCAGGAGCGCCGTCGCAAGGCCGTCGAAACGGTGGCGGTACTCGCGACCGACCGCCACGGGAATCCGAGAGGCTCCAGCGACCCGCTCGCCTACGAGCCGCGATCCGTCGCGGTGCCGAACGGAGGATGCACCGAACCCAGCAACGTCAAGGCCGGCGGCGGGCACTGCCGCATCCGCTTCCAGTGCGCCGGCGGCGACTTCTACGAGCCCGACCCCTCCTACCGTCCGGCACTGGAGCAGACCATCGCCGATCTGCGGGCAGACCGGGAGGCAGCGACCGCCATGGGCGCGGCGGACTGGGTGCTGACGAACTTTGATCACCAGCTGAAGGCATACGCGAAGGTCCTGGCCGAGATGGATGAGCGCCTGGCCGGTCTGTCACCGCAGGAACGGGAAGCGGTGGAGACGGCGTCGAAAGAGCTGCGGAAGGTCCGCGCCGCCCAGGCGTTCTTCCCCGGAGACACCCTGGACATCCGGAGGACCCCGTGACGGATCCGACGCGGAACAGGCCCGGCACGGCATTCCGGCCGCCGCCGTTCTCCCCGGGCGACGGGTCAGCGAGGCCAGTCTGCAGACCGACCTCGCACTCGCCCGCGAAGAGATCAAGAGCCTGAAGACAGAACGGGACCGGCTCCAGGACCGGGTCAGGCTCGCCCTCGGCGCCGAGATCGACGACGTCCAGCGAACCGAACTCCTCCGCCGCATCCGGGACCTGGAGAGCCACAACGCGCTCCTGATCTCCGACCTTGCCGAGCAGACCGAGCGAGCCGGAAGCCTCGAACGCCGCACAGCTGAACTGGAAGACGAGGTCACCGCGGTCCGTAGAGCCCTCACACGAACCATTCGAGCGGTTCCGGACCCGGCTCAGTAGCCGCTGGAGCCCAGATCCTGGCCGCTGTCGGCGGCATCCTCGCCGTCGCCGTACGCGGCGGGTACGGAGAGGAGGGCCACCCGAACGGCTCGGCGCCGGGCGACGCTCGGCGCCGAGCAGGCTGCGAAGCCCGGCAATCGCCTCCTGAGGGCATGAAGTGCGGCCGGACGCTGTCCGTTCTCCGATGCCGGAACTTTCGTCATCAGCCTCAGCAGCGAGCAGGCCCCAGCCTGTGCCGGTTTGTCCGCCGACGGCGGTGTGTTCATCGGGCAGCACGCGGGCCAGGCCGCGGGAGAGGCGGGTGGCCCGGTGCCCGGGACACCTGCCCCGGGGGTTCGTGGCCCTTCCCGGGCCGGGACGGCGGTGGGTGACGACACCGGGCCCCACCCCTTGACCGGCCGGGTGAGCCGACCCGCTACAGCTTGCCGATCCGACAGATTGGCGGGTTGACCAATTGCTTCACTGCCTGAGCATGCATCGGGGCCGACCCGGGTTACCAGTTCCGGACGGGTGGCCAGGGGCCGTCCCGGAGGTGGGGCGCGTGGGAGGGTTGTCGTCGGGCGGCCAGCTCACGAGCGGCAGACCGGCTTTGAGGACACGGTTGGGTACCTGTCTCTCTCCGACTCTTCGATTTCGCGGGCGACGGCCGCGCAGATCCTGCTGATTGCGGTGTCCGGTGCGATATAGAACCAGAGCCGCACGACGGTGGCGACGTAGCCATCGCCGTAGGCGGTGGTGGCGAGGGTGTGTCCGTCGGGGCTGAACGCCATCGGCGCAAAGGACCTCTGGCCACCGGCGGGGGCGGTGGTGGTCTTGCCGGTAGTGGTGTCCCACAGCCGCACGAAGCCTCCGCTTCCAGCCATGGCGAGGGTGTGCCCGTCCGGGCCGAACGCCACCGACGTCAGTTCACCAAGGTGGTCGATCTCGGGGCCGGTGGTCTTGCCGGTGGTGGTGTCCCGCAGCCGCACGAGGTGGTCCTCGCCGACGATGGCGAGCGTGCGCCCGTCCGGGCTGGACGCCACCGACATCGCGCGGTTGCCGACGCCATTGGCGATGTCGGGGATGCTGGTTTCGCCGGTGGTGGTGTCCCATAGCCGCACGGAGTGGTCGTCGCCGACGACAACGAGGGTGTGCCCGTCTCGAATGAACGCCACCGCCCCCTGCGGTTGCCGATGCCAGCGGCGAAACGACGCCGCAAGGGACGGTGCGCGGCGTCGCGGAGGGCCTCGCCAGCCTCTTCGGTGGGGCTGGTGCGATAGGCGGCGACTGCGAGGAGGGACGAGAGTTCGGGCTCGAACGCGACCAGGGAAACGGACTGAGCGGCGAGCTGCCGGGGCAGAGCGTCCTGTTGGGCGGCCACCGCTGCCTGCTGCCGCCAGAGCGCAATGCCCGAGGCGATCAGCGCGAGGGCGAGAGCGGTGGCCAGGACGGTGTTGAGGCGTCGGCTGCGGCGAGCGGCGGCCTGCTGGCGTTGGCGTCCAGCGGTGAGGAAGTCGTCGAGGTCGACGGACAGCCGACGCTGGCGGGACCAGTCGGTGCCCTCGGCCAGGAGGGTTCCGGCGGGCAGATCCTGGGGGTCGCGGTGTTCCTTCCAGCGGGTGTGCTGTTTGCGGGCTCGGTCGAACCAGTCTAGGAAGCGGGCGTCCTCCTCGACCCATTCACGCAGGGTGACCCAGTCGCGAATGAGCGCGTCGTGGACCAGTTCGGCCACCGCGGTCCCCTCCACGATCTCCGGCCGTCCGTCGTCGTGGACCCGGTCGGTGGTGACGATGCGGTGCCGGGAGAGGACCGCCAGGACCTCGTCCACGGCCCGCAGCGTGGCGGGAAGCTTCTCCCCGGCTGCCATGTCGCGCAGGTCGCTGATCGGGAACTGCTGGCGTGCGGCCGGGATGTTCAGGGACGGGTCGGCGGGGCGGACCAAAGCGGTGAGGATTCTGCGGGCGATGTCCCGTTGCCGGGGGTCGAGTTCGCGTAGGGCGGTGTCGCACCACTCAGTGAGGGCACCGGTGACGTCGCCAATGCGGCGGTAGGCGTCGTGGGTGAGGCAGCCGTCATACTCCAGGCGGCGTTCCCACAGCCGGGTGAGGGCGACTTCGAGCAGGGGCAGCACAGTGACAGGCGCGCCGTGGACGCCGTCGGTGCGAGGGTTCAGCTCCAGGACGTCGGCGATGATCCGCTCCGCCAGACCCGGCTCGAAGGCCGTGCCCAGGTCGCGGGCGGGGCCGGTGACGATCGCGTCGAGGTCCGCGGCGGTGAGAGTTGCAGGGACGTTGAGGACACCGCTTGCCCGCTGGGCGGTGTCCAGCAGGTCCGGGGCGAGCACGGACAGGCGGGAGTAGAAGTCGTCGCGCATCACGAGGACCACGCCGAGAGCCGCGTCGGAGCGGATCGCGGCGGTGATCCGGTCAAGCGCCTCAAGCGCCTGAGGACCGGCGGAGGGGGCGAGAAGTTCCTCGAGCTGGTCCACGACCAGCACCACACGGGGTCCAGAAGTCGTGCGGGCCGCCCCGCCGTCCTCGGCCTCACTCCCGGGCAGACCCGCGCGGGTGAGGGCGGCCGGCAGGTCCGGGCCCGGGCGCGTGAGCACCTGGCGCCAGCGGTCACTGCCCGGCTGCCGCCCCTCCGCCAGCGCCGGCAGCACCCCCGCCTGGACCAGGGAGGACTTCCCCGAACCGGACGGGCCGAGCAGCAGCGCCACCCGCCGCCCGCCAGCCAGACCCTCCAGGACCTGGCGCACCGCCTCCTCAGGGCCCCGGAACCAGCGGGCGTGCTCGTCGGTGAACGTCTCCAGCGCCCGGTAGGGCGACACATCCAACTCGCCGAGATCGGGCCACACCTCCCGCAGCACGGCGGTCGGGGTGACGTAGGCGATACCCAGGCCCCGGTCGTAGCTGTCCGGCGCGGTGATCGCGGTGAGCATCCCCACCACCATGCCGGTCACCTCGTCCAGCACCGGCCCGCCGCTGAACCCGGTGGTGAGGTCGTTGGCCTCGGTCAGCTGCAGCAGCTCACCGACACTGTCAGCGGCCGGCAGGAGGCCGCCCGCCGTAGCGAACCCGAAGTGCCCGCCCGGCGGCGCATGCGCGGGGAACCCGAACGAACGCACCCCATGACCGCGACAGCCCGCCGCAGACCCCAGCGACAACGGCGCCGCGCCCACCGCGTGCTCCAGCCGCACTAGGGCGACGTCCTGTTCATGCGGCTCGCGCCACGCGGCCTCCAGCACCTGGCCGGTGACCTCCGGGACACCAGGCACGTGCGGGAAGACCAGTGCCACCGCCGCACCGGGCGCGTAGCCGCCGTCCGCCAGGACGTGCGCGCACGTCACCACCAGGTCCTCGGCGACGAGGAAGCCCGCCCCCACCACCAGCCCGGCCCCGTCACGAACCTGCGCGACCGCCGCCGCAACCGCGTCTACCACCATGCCCTGCACCCCCATCCCGCAGCCACTCGATCAGGCCGCCGGCTCGCCACCAGCCGCAGAAACGCCGTCGGCGGGAGCGCCGGCCTCGTCCCTGCTCCACACCATGCGCACCGTCAGATGGCAGTTGGCCGTGGTCTTCGTGATCACCACCCCGGCCTCCGTGGAGAGATCGACCCCGAACTCCACCTCCACCTCGGCCGGCCCCGCATCCCGCAGCCGCCGCAGCACCGTGCGCGCCATGTCGGTCACCGGCTCCAGCGCCGATCCAAGAGTCGCCGGAAGGTCCCGGACCGCGTCACCGACCCGGCCTGCCTTCACCGGCCCGGCCGCGCCCTCCGCCGCCTCGACGAGAATCGAGCCCCCGCCCTCCAGCGGCACCCGCGCCAACTGCTGTCCCACGTCG
Organism: Streptomyces sp. NPDC127117; assembly: GCF_042677325.1. Taxonomy (NCBI): domain Bacteria; kingdom Bacillati; phylum Actinomycetota; class Actinomycetes; order Kitasatosporales; family Streptomycetaceae; genus Streptomyces; species Streptomyces sp. NPDC127117. Next base: position 6,462 of record NZ_JBHXTM010000058.1, on the reverse strand, counting down.
CCGCTCCCTCACCGCCGGCCCATGGCGGCCACAGTCACACCGCAGTACGCGCACCGGCACACAGAGAAACCGCGAACTCCCCAACAGATAGAGGTAATTGGACCACCCTGACCTGCCGCCTGCACAGGCGTACGACCACCACGCCAGGCACGCCCGCAGACACAGGCGGACCGCAGGGAAGGAAGCCACTGAACCCCGCAGCAGCCCGACGCCACCGAACTTTCCGCAGCCTCATTTTGCTGAGAGTAATAGTCAAGACCTGTGGATCACGTCAGCTCGGGTGTGCGGGGTGTTGTAGGCCACGGGTGGCTGCGTTTCGAACGCGGCGGGTTCGTCCGTGTTCGGCGAGCAGGATGAGGGCCTCGGGCGAGGTGGCGGCCTGACCGGTCGCGGCCGTGTGCTGGCACCAGTCGGATGCGGTGGTCAGTTCCTCGGGGGCCCAGGTTTCCCCCAGGGTGATTGCTCTGAGCAGGATCCACTCCTGCAGGCGGCGGGTGAGGAAGTCGCGTTCGGCGATGACGCCGGTCAGGGTGTGGGCCCAGGCCGTGAATCGGGGGTCGGCCAGCAGCCGGGCGGCCCGGTGGTCGATGTGGCGGACTATCGCGCTCTGGGCCATGGTCGCGTCCTCATCACGCAGAACGGCGGCCACCAGCTTGGCCTCGTCTGTCTCGGCGACGGTTTCCAGGGCCGTGAGGTAGCGGGCGAAGCGCCGGTGCTCGGCTGGTTCCTCACCGATGTAGGAGTCGGTCACGCGGCTCGCCCTTCCGGTCGCTTGACGAGTTGCCCGCGTTCGAAGCGGGCTCCGGCGCGGACGAGGGCAACGAGGTGGGGTGCGTTCACGGCTCGCCAGCGGGCCTGGGCGGACTCGACAAGCTTGAAGACCATCGCGAGGGCGGGAGCCGGCGTCGCGGGTGACCTTGGTCCGCAAGCGGACGGTCGCGAAAGTCGAGTCGGTGGGGTTGGTGGTCCGCAGGTGGATCCAGTGCTCGGCAGGGAAATCGTAGAACGCCAGCAGCTCGTCCTCGTCATCGACGATCCTCTTGACGGCCTTGAGGAACTTCGCACCATACTGCTGGACAAACGCCTTAACAGCCCGGGCCGCGTGGTCGTGATCTTCGGCGTTGCAGATGTCCTGGATCGCTTTCTTCGCCGCCGGCTGGGCCGACTTCGGGAGGCTGTCGAGGACATTCGCGGTTTTGTGAACCCAGCATCTTTGCGAGCGAGTTGTCGGGAAGACCTCGGCGAGGGCCTTCCGAAAGCCGAGGGCGCCGTCACCGACCGCGAGGACGGGAGCACGCATCCCGCGCCGGGCGGTGTCGCGCAGCAGGTTCGCCCAGGACTCCGGCGACTCGCGGTAGCCGTCGGCCATTGCGATGAGTTCCTCGGTGCCGTCGGTGCGCACGCCCATCAGTACCAGCACGCAGGCTTTCGCCTGCTCCAGGCGGATCTTCAGGTGGATGCCGTCGGCCCAGACATAGACGTAGTCCGCCTCGGACAGATCGCGCTCGCCGAATGCGGTGTGGTCGGCCTGCCACTGCGCGGTCAGGCGGGTGACCGTGGCCGGGGAGAGGCCGGCCGAGCTGCCCAGGAACTGCTCCAGCGCGGGCATGAAGTCGCCGGAGGACAGGCCGTGCAGGTAAAGCAGCAGCACCTCGGATATCTTCGGGGACTTCCGCGCCCAGGGCGGCAGGATCGCCGAGGAGAACCGCTTACGCTCACCCGTGGCCGCATCGATGGGCTTGTCGTTCACGCGCGGCGCCTTCACCTCGATCATCCCGGATGCCGTGGTGACCTTGCACGCCTGATGATGGCCGTTGCGGACCACCGAACGACGCCCCAGATCATCCTTCTCTCCGGTCAGCTCGGCTATATACGCGTCGACTTCGGCCTCCAGCGCGGCGGCCAACATCCGCCGCGCACCCTCCCGGACGATCTCGTCAATGAGGGATCCATCTCGCGTCGAGCCGTCGTCGTTGACTACCGTGAGCACGGGCGTGCCTTCCCGACCGACGCGCCAACGTCGGCCTACTCGATACCAGTCGATCGATCACTCGGGAAGGTACGCCCTCCCGAGCCGATCCACAGGATCTGAGCATTGCTCAACACTGGCTGTGCCTCACGTGCCTCAGACAGTGGTCTTCAACTGCATTCCTCTACTACCACCGGCCTTCCGTGAGTCTCCGGAACCAGCAGTGCAGATAACGCGGGTGTCGCAGGTGCCGTGCTGGGTGATCCAGTGCGGGAACTTCGCCCGGGAGTAGCCGGGGACGTCGTCCTCGCCGGCCACCACCAGGTCCCCGAGGAGCTCGCGGGCCTTGGCCGCGTCCGGCGGTTCGGGGAGCCCGCGCAGGGACGGTGCCTGACCGGCGGAGGCCTGTCGGGCGGGGCGTGGGGGCCGGCCGCGGTAGCGGTGGCCGGGGCGGCGGTCAGCGCGAGCCCGGCAAGAGCCGAAACAGCTGTGAGGAGCGCGGTTCGGCGCAGATGACGAGTCATGCCGATCATGCTCAGGCCCAGGCCTAGGCCCAGGCCAACGAAGAATCGTTGCTGCCCGGCAGGCGTCACCCGCCCGGATAAGAAGTCGTACCGGGCGCCGCAGCCGGGCCCGTGACAGTGCATACGAGAGCGTCCCCTGGCCAGCAGTCAGACACGGGCACCCTCACCGCATCCGGGTCACGGTGAGGGTGCCGTGCCGGCCAGACCCGGCCAGCACCTCCACGGCCAGATCCGACTCCACCCGCGTGTACGGCTCGCCCCCTGCCCGCCGCTCCCTCACCACCGCGCCGCTCAAGGCCTCACCGACACGAGCCGCCAGGACAGGCTCCAGGCGCGCGGACACCCTGGCCGGCCCACCCTCGTCCCCCACCGCCAGAACCAGAAGGTGCGGCCTGAACACGGGGCCGGTGAACCCCAACACCAAGGCGTCGACCGTGTCCGCGTGCCGAACCTTCAACCACCAGCGCTGCCCTGACGGCGGATAGCCCGCCCCGCCGCGCTTGCAGACAATCCCCTCGATGCCCTGCTCGCGCAGGGCGTCGTACCAGAGCACGGCGACGTCCCGGTCATCGGTCGCCGGGGTGACCTGGACCGGCGGCCCGACATCGGCGAGAAGCTCCAGGAGGAAAGGCGCGGCGCTCGGTGTACGGCAGGTGTCGGCAGTCGCCGATCTTCGGGTCCGGGTGCTGCAGAACATCCCAGCAGACGTACGACGCCGGATGCCGGGCTGCCAGTGCGCGGGCCCGGGTCACGGATGACGCGGCCCGTGACTGCGCCGCGGCGAAGTCGAGCCGACCGTACCGCCAGATCACGGCCTCCCCGTCCAGAACCGTGCCGCGGCGCAGTGTCACGCCAGCGACGACCAGGTCCATCCAGTGCTGGGTGACGACTCTGCCGGACCGGGCGTACAACACGACAGTCTCGTCGATACGGCGCAGCACAGTCCGGTGGCCGTCGTACTTGGGCTCGTACCACCAGCCCGGCCCCTCGGGCAGGACCGGTACGGCCTGGGCCAGTGCCACCTTGGTCGGGAACTCCACGAAACCGATCCTGCGAGCCCGGCGCCCGCGAGGCGCGTCGGACGGTCCGTACGGCCCTACCTGAGGTCAGGGTGTATCGCGACATGCGAGAGCATGCCGGATTGCAGCGAGGGTTTCCTCGTCAGTGGCATTGAGCTGTCTGGCGGCGGCCGCGTAACTGCTTGCGTGTGCCGCGAGCTTCGCTTTGATGTCGGTAGTGGTAGCAGGGGCGACGACCTGGGTACCAGAACCTCGGCGGCTCTTGACCATGCCAGCGGTTTCCAGTTCGCGGTATGCCCGCACAACGGTGTTGTTGGCCAGCCCGAGGTCGGAAGCGAGCTGGCGCACGGACGGCAGTCTGTCCCCCTGCGTCAGCCGGCCGACGGAGATCAAATCCGCCAGTTGTACGCGGAGTTGCTCGTACGGCGGGACAGGGGAAGCGTGGTTGACACAGATGCTGATGCCATTTGTTGTCATGGTCGGCCCTTGATGTAGGCCTGCGGCAGCAACAGGACACCCAGGCAGTGACACGCGGTCAGTGCGGAGGTGAAGGCCGTGACGGCCAGCCCCCACAAGGCCACGTCCTTCATCCCGCCCGCGCAAGACAAGCTCAGCACCACAACGCCCATCGTCAAGGAGACAGCGAAAAGAGGGGCAGTCACCAGCACTCCCCATGCGCCGACCGCCGCCCGGACGTTCGTCCGACGTTGATCGTCGCTCCCGCACCGCGCGGTGACACGGCGCAGAAGCAACGTGCAGGCAACAGTACCGAGGGCGAGACCGCCGAGGGCCGGCCATGCGTAGTGGGGGCCCGGCCAGGGCGAAAGCAGCTGGGTGCCCTCCGGGCACATGACAGACAGAGCACGTCCTGAACGACCGTCGGCGTCCGCCGAGCCCGTTGTCGCGGCGACGATCAGGAGGACCAGCAGGACAACAGCCTGCGCGGTCAGGGCAGCAGTCAGGAATCGGGGCAGATTGTCCCGGATCCGGCGCGCTGCAACCTCGGCCACTCGTAGCCGGCCAGGAATCGGGCGCGCTATTACATCTGCCGCGAACACGCCGCCCATGACACACAGGCCGAACACGGGGAACCCGTACAGCAGATCCACATCGGACTCGGGGCTGAAGGAGACCAGGGCGTTGACAGTCAGACCGGTCGCCGCACCGGCCCATCGCACGGGAGTCTCAAGCCTCGCCCGCCTCGCTCTTTCCGTTCCCGCGGCAACAGACATGGCAACCCCGTTCCCTCCCACAACGTGTATCAACTATGTGACACACTGCCCCGACAGACTGAACTGTGTCAAGGAAGTAACACACTTGGCCGGTCTTCGGTCGTCCTCATCTGCTCCGCGGTCCCCCAGGGCGCCGGAAGTGGCCCACGGGGCGTTTCCTTTCGGCAGGCGGTTCACCGGACGGGCGCAGCACACGGGCCCGGGCCCCGTCCGCTTTGGAGCGGGCCTTCAGGCAAGGACAGCGGGGACGGGGGGTGGTCCAGCCGTGAGCGCTGCATCGGTGAATCGCCTCGTGAAGGGGCGTTTCCGCTCAGTGGTCCATCAGCGCCACACCCCAGATCCCGGCCGCTGCCCCGACCGGGTCGACCATAGCCTGGAGACTCTTCACTCGGGCAGCGGCCTCGCGGGTCTCGATGCTGTCGCCCGTCGCGGTGAAGACGTGGACGCCGAGCAGCCATACGGAGACCAGCGCGAGGAAGTCGTGCAGGTTCCGCCCCACGACCTCGGCGCGCGCGGCAGGTTCGGCGTCCGCGGCGGGCAGGAGGAGGATCTGCCCGGTCGGGCCGTCGATGACGACGTCGTCGCCCATCCAGAGGCCGATCCGGTAGTACGGGCCGGTGAGGGTGACCTGTTCGCCGCCCGGGCCGCGGGCGCCGGTGAGGCCGGTGGGCCCCGCCAACTCGCGAAGGAACCGCTCCGGTCGCGGCGGCAGCGGGCCGGTGTGGGTGCCGTGTTGCACGCTCCACCAGTCGGGGTCGCGTTCGAGGCCGAAGAAGCCCAGGCCATGCACATCGCGGAACGACGGGATTCCATGCGTGGCCAGGAAGTCGCGGGTGGCCCGGTGGGTGAGTCCGGCGGGGACCAGCGGCGACGGGACGCCGACCAGCGTGCCGCCCTCGGACGCGAAGAAGGTGTCCAGATCGGCGGGTCGGGGCGCGGGCCCATGGCGCGGGATGGTGGCGGGGGCCCTGAGGACGGCTGGGCAGGCGGCCTCGACGCGGCCGCCGGGCCAGCTGGTGATCCCGGCGAAGGGCGTTCCCGGCGCGGGCACGATGCCGAACAGGCCGCCCTGACCGGCGATCACCACGGTGTCACCGATGAGCACGGGACCGGCGCCCAGAAGGCTGGCGTTCACCGGCTCCGGCTCGGGCCTGTCGTCCTCGCCGCCCGCGGTCGGCCACCGCAGCCCCGGCAGTACCTCCTCGGGATCCCGATTTCTCGGCCAGGGCGCCGTGGCCAACTCCTCGCCACTGTGGGCGTTGTACAGGGTGACGTGGCGCTGCTGGGCACGGTAGGTGGTCGCGGCCGCGACCGGCCGGTCGTCCAGGCGCAGTTCCATGAGGTCGGTGACCGTGGAGCAGTAGAGATACGACAGGTGCAGTGCGGCGGGCGGCCGCCAACGTGTCCAGCTCACCCGCCACGGCATCCGGGGGCCGCTGCCGGTCAGTTCCTGGGCCAGTTCGGTGTCACCGCGCACTGTCGCCTGGAGATGCAGCCAGGCCACCCAGGTCGCCTGGTCGCACGGCAGTAGGGCGTGGTCCCGCGCGTGCACCGCGTCGGCGAGCATCGACCCGATCGGGGCCTCCTTGAGGCCGGCGCCCTCGGCCGCTTCCAGCAGCGCCTCGGGTGCGATGCGGGCCACGTACCGGCTCTGGCGGAGCAGTTCGGTGAACCGCGTGCAGTCCGCATCCCCCGCGGCGAGGTCGGTTGCCGCGCAG
>NZ_JBHXTM010000057.1:7673-45933 GCF_042677325.1 Streptomyces sp. NPDC127117 | reverse complement strand
GGGCCGTCGCCGGGGCCCCGGCGACGGGCTGCCCTGGCATTCGACCGACTCCGGCGGGCGCTCGGCCGCGCCCTGGGCGGGCGCTCGGCCGGCTCTCAGGCAGGGGGTCCGAGGACGGGCGCGGAGAGCCGGAAGCTCATCCGGCCGAAGCTCACCTGGTCCCCGTCGCGGACCGGGACCGTGCCGGTGACCCGCTGGCCGTTGACGCAGGTGCCGTTGGTCGAGCCGAGGTCGCGCAGCAGCCAGCGGCCGCCCTGCGCGGTGAGTTCCGCGTGCAGCCGGGAGACGGTCTCGTGGTTGAGCCGCAGACCGTTTCCCGGATCGCGGCCGATCCGCAGCGGGTGCGGGCTCGGCGCCGGGAGCAGGAGCTTGGGGAGCCGTTCGGTCTGCCAGACCCGGCGTACCCGGCCGGGGAATCCGGACACCCCGCTGACGACCCGGAGTATCCGCCGGGACCAGCGGCCCTCGCTCTCCAGGTCGGCGGTGAGCGCCTCCAGCTCCTCCGGGCGGCGGGCGGTGAGGACCAGCTCCATGCGCCGCATGAAGGTGTCGTGGGAGAGCTTGCCCTGTGCCGCGCCGTCTCTGAGTACGCCGAGCACACGGTCGCGCTGGGCGTCGGACAGCCGCACGGGATACGTGTGGGACTCGAAGGAGGACGTCACGCGGCCAATTGTCGGTCCGACCGCCCCGGAGTGTCCAGAACGTGCCCGCGCTCCGCCCCGGCCTGAGCGGCGCACCTCTCCGGCACCCGCCCGTCACGTCCCGCCGGCACCCGCGCGGGCACCGCCGCGGATATCCCCGCGCACGGCCGCGAGGACGCTGCTACCGTCTCCCGCCGCGGGCCCGCCCGGCATTCGCCGCGGGGCCCTTCCGCGCGCTTCAAGGAGCTTGTGTGACCCGTGCACCACAGGAATTGACCATCCGTCCGCTCGCCGGTCCCGAGGAGCTGGCGCTCTTCCTCCGGCTGTCGTACACCCTCGATCACGAACTCGCCGACGACCTGGGGAGCGGGCGCCGCCGGCCCGGGTGGATGTGGGTGGCGATGCGCGGCGAGCAGGTGGTGGCACGGCTCGCGTGGTGGAGCCAGAACGGGGAGGCGCCGCTGCTCCTCGACTTCTTCGACCTGGACGACACCCTGCCCGAGCCCGAACGCGGCGAGGCGGGCCTGAAGCTGCTGGAGACGGCGACGGCCGCGGTCGTGCCGGCCGGTGCCCCTCGGCCCGAGTACGGACGCTTCGTACCGGCCGACTGGCGTGAGGACCCGGCCGTCCGCGACACGGTCGAGTCCCGGATCCGGGTCATGGAGCGTTCCGGTGCGCGGATGCTGGTCGAGCGGCTCCGTCTGGAGTGGCGCGCCGGTACGCCGGTCCCCGCCGGCAGCGGCCGGCTCCGGTTCCGCCCGGTCGACGGGCGCGAGGATCTTCTCGCGCTGATGACACCGGTGATGGAGGGCACCCTGGACGCCCACGGGCAGGCCGATCTGGCGTCCGGGCTCAGCGCCCGTGCGGCCGCCGAGAAGCACTACGACCAGGAGCTGGCGAAGTACCGGACACCGCGCGAGTGGTGGCGGATCGCCGAGCTGCCCGACGGTGAACCGGTCGGCTTCGTGATCCCGGCCCGCAACGACTACAACCCGATCGTCGCGTACATCGGTGTGCTGCCCGCCCACCGCGGCCACGGCTACATCGACGACATCCTCGCCGAAGGCACCCGGGTGCTGGCCGCGCAAGACGGTGTGGAACGCGTCCGGGCCGCCACCGACCTCGGCAACGTCCCGATGGCCAAGGCTTTCGCACGGCTCGGGTACGTGAACTTCGAGCGCTCCTTCGACATGGTCTGGGACTGATTCGGTGGACGGATCGCCGGACAGCCGGTTACGGTGACGACCCCGCCCCGGAACCGAGGAAGGAGGCGAGAACAGTGCGTACACCCACCATTTCGTTCCCGCGCTCCCGTCCCGTTCGCCGGGCGATTTCGGTCTGACCGGGAGCGCACCGCTTCTTCCGGAGGACTGTTCCATGACCGATCTGGTCATCCGCGCGCTCACCGAGAGCGACGCACACCTTTTCCACACCATGCGGGGCCGTGATCTCGTCGGCCGCGCCGCGTTCGGGCACCGGTACGCCACGGCGGACAACGGCGGCGACTACCGCCCCGAGTGGACCTGGGTCGCCCTGCGCGACGGTGTCGTGGTGGCCCGTGCCGCCTGGTGGGCCGGGCCCGACGACACCGAACCGGTGCTGCTCAACTGGTTCGACTTCGCCGACGGCGAGGAGGCGGCGGGCGCCGAACTGCTGCGCCGCACGCCGCTGCACGCCGAGTACGAGCTGATCCTGCCCGCCGACTGGCGGGAGCGGCCCGACGTCCGGGCCGCCGCGGAGGGCCGGATCTCCGCCGCCCGCGCGGCCGGGATGAAGCCGCTGGTCGAGCGGTACAGCTACAGGTGGACACCGGAGTTCGGCCTGCCCGAGCGGCCGGGGCGGCTGGAGTTCCGGCCCGAGCCGGACGACGAGGTGATCCTCGATGTGCTGCGCCGGGTCCACTCCGTCACACTGGACTCCCATGCCCGGAAGGCCATCGAGGGCCCCGGCGGTCTGGAGCAGGCGGCGCGGGAGGAGCTCGAATTCTTCCACTGGTGCCCCTCACCGCGCTCCTGGTGGCAGTTGGCGTACACCGCCGGCGGTGAACTGGCCGGCATCCAGGTGCCCGCCCACAACCCGTCCGGCCCGTGCGTCGGCTTCATCGGTGTCGTGCCCGAGCAGCGGGGTCACGGCTACGGGTACGACCTGCTCGCGGAGTGCACCCACTTCCTCGCGGCCGAGGGTGCCGAGTTCGTCGCGGGCGCCACCGACCGGGGCAATGTGCCGATGGCCGCCGCGTTCGCGAAGGCCGGTCATCGCATCAGCCAGGAACGCGTCCATCTCGTGTGAGTTCAGGAGCTGGTTCCGCCAGCCACTCCAGGCGGAGCCGCTGCGCGGCGGGGATCTTCGCGTCCTCGCCGCGCGGCCCCACGTTGAGCAGCAGATTGCCGCCCTGGGCCGCCGTCTCCCGTACCAGCGACTCCAGGGCCTCGCGGCCGAGGTACGCCTCGGGTGGGGAGTTGCGGTTGTAGCCGAAGCCGTGGTCGATGCCGCGGGTGATCTCGTACGGGTCCGGGCCGGTGTAACGGGCGAACTCCGGGGTTCGGAAGTCGTAGTACGGGGGCCGGCGCGGTACGAAGCCGTCGCCTCGGGTGATGGTGCGGCGTTCCCAGGTGTTGTACAGGGCCTTGGCGCCGGGGAGCGACAGGGCGCGCCACAGCGGTGCGCGGGGCAGCAGCCGGTCGTTGACGACGCCGTGCGGGACGGTGAAGCGGTAGAACTCGACGATCCGCTGGACATCGGTGCGCGTGCCGGGCCAGGCGATGTCGTTCCAGAGTATGTCCGGGTGGTGACGGCGGATCAGTTCGCGCAACTGGGCGCCCGCGTAGGCCGGGTAGCGGCCGCGCGGGACGGCCGAGACGGTGTCCGCGCCGGTCCCTATCGGGCGGTCGTCGAAGGTCCAGTCGAGTCCGCCGGAGTAGTAGATGCCGAACCGCAGCCCCTCGGCCCGTACGGCTTCGGCGAATTCACCGACGACGTCACGTGTGGTGTGCCAGCCGGCCCGGTGCGGGTTGGCGACCTCGGAGGGCCAGAGGCAGAAGCCGTCGTGGTGCTTGGTGACGAGAACGGCGTAACGGGCGCCCGCCGCACGGAAGTCGCGGGCCCATGCGGTGGGATCCCAGGTCTCCAGGGCGTCGTTGAAGTCGCCCCCGAAGGCGGTGTACGGGCGGCTGCCGTAGGTCGCGCGGTGGTGGGCCTCGACGGGGCTGCCGGGGAACCGGAGCGCGTTCTCGTACCACTCGGCGTACGACGTCCAGCCGAGCGGCGAACGGCGCCCGGCCAGGGGGAGTTCGGCCGCGGGAACGTACGGCGGGGCCCAGCCCGGCACGGAGGCGGGCGTCCAGTGCACAAAGATCCCGAGGCCGGCCCGGGACCACCATGAAGCAACCATGCCGCGAAGTATGGATCACCCGGGGGGCCGTTCGTCAGGTCATTGTGCCGGACTGCCCGTCTTCTGCGTACGGATCAGGTCGCGGTACCAGGCGTAGGAGTCCTTGGGGGTCCGGCGCAGCGTCTCGTAGTCGATGTGGACCAGGCCGAAGCGCTTGCTCGCGCCCTCGGTCCATTCGACGTTGTCGGTGAGCGACCAGGTGAAGTAGCCGCGCACGTCGACCCCGGCGTCGATGGCCGTGCGCAGGGCCCTCAGGTGTCCTTCGAGGTAGGCGATCCGGCGGGTGTCCTCGGCGGGCTCGTCGACGGCGCAGCCGTTCTCGGTGATGTAGAGCGGGGGGAGCCGGTCGCCGTAGCGGGTGTGGAGCTGGACGAGGGTTTCGCGCAGGCCGTCGGGGACGACGGGCCAGCCGAAGTCGGTCTTCTCGTAACCCTCTATCTCGCGGATGCCGAAGGGGAGTTCGGGGGGCATCCGGTAGCCGGAGAAAGTCTCCGGGGCGCTGGTGTCGGGGGCGCCGACGAGGGTGGGGTTGTAGTAGTTGATCCCGTACCAGTCGAGCGGGGTGGAGATGGTCGTGAGGTCGTCCTCGACCGGGCCCGGCATCAGTGCGGCGATGTTCTCGTCGGGGTAGCGGCCGGTGAGGACCGGGTCGGCGAACATCCAGTTGGTGATGGTGTCGTACAGTTCCGCGCCCAGCCGGTCCTCGTCACGGTCCCCTGCGGTCCAGACGGGGGTGTGCGAGACGGCGATGCCGATGTTGTCGGCGCCCGCGCCGCGCAGCGCGCGCACGGCGAGGCCGTGGGCGAGGAGCTGGTGGTGGGCGGCGGGCAGGGCGTCGAAGAGGAGGGCGCGGCCCGGCGCGTGCTCGCCGAGGGCGTAGCCGAGCAGCGTCACCTCGGCCGGTTCGTTGATGGTGATCCACATCGGCACGCGGTCGGCGAGGCGTTCGGCGACGATGCCGGCGTACTCGGCGAAGCGGTAGGCGGTGTCCCGGTTGAGCCAGCCGCCCTCCTCGTCGAGCGGCAGCGGGGTGTCCCAGTGGTAGAGGGTGGGGGCCGGGGTGATGCCGTGGGCGCACAGTTCGTCGACGAGGCGGTCGTAGAAGTCGAGCCCCTGCGGGTTGACCGGTCCGCTGCCGCCGGGCACCACGCGCGGCCAGCTGACGGAGAACCGGAAGGCGTCGGCGCCGAGGCCGGCCAGCAGGGCGACGTCCTCGCGGTAGTGCTGGTGGAATCCGGTGCCGCGGGTGGTGTCGGTGCCGTCCTTGATCCGTCCGGGCTGTGCGGCGAAGGCGTCCCAGCCGGACGGGCCCTTGCCGTCGGTGTCGGCCGCCCCCTCGGTCTGGAAGGCGGACGCTGAGGCTCCCCAGAGGAAGCCGGGCGGGAACGACGGCACAGTCATCTCGGCCTCCACAGCCGTACGAGGGAGTGCGTATTGAGCGGAACCTGATGGGGCAATGATCAGAACCAGACCTTAATCGCCAGTAACGGGCTCGATCCAGTGTTGCGGGCAGGTGATCGTGGCCGCTGCCGACGATGGGGCACGGGGGCGATGAGACGAGGAGCGTTGCATGCTGTTCGAGGTATGGGCACCGGATGCGGACGAGGTGGGGCTGCGGCTGGCGGGCGAGCCGCGGGTGATGGAGCGTGATCCGGCCCGCTCCGGCTGGTGGACGGCCGAGGCACCGGCGTCGGACGGGGACCGCTACGGCTTCGTCCTGGACGGGGGCGGGAGCGACGGGAGGGTGCTCCCCGATCCGCGTTCGCGGCGCCAGCCGGACGGGCCGGACGGCGAGAGCGCCGTCGTCGACCACTCGTTGTTCGATTGGCGCAGCGGCTGGCCGGGCCGGGGGCTGCCGGGTGCCGTGCTGTACGAGCTGCACATCGGTACGTACACCGAGGAGGGCACCTTCGACGCCGCGGCCGCCCGGCTGGGGCATCTCGCCGAGCTCGGTGTCACCCATGTGTCGCTGATGCCGGTCTGTCCGTTCCCCGGCACCCACGGGTGGGGGTACGAGGGCGTGTCGCTGTGGGCGGTGCACGAGCCGTACGGCGGACCGGACGGGCTGAAGCGCTTCGTCGACACGGCGCACGGTCTCGGGCTCGCGGTCCTGCTGGACGTGGTCCACAACCACCTCGGCCCGTCCGGCAACCACCTCCCGGCCTTCGGCCCGTACTTCACCGAGACCCACCACACGCCGTGGGGGGCGGCGGTCAATCTCGACGCCCCCGGTTCGGACGAGGTGCGGGCGTTTCTGCTGGGCAGCGCGCTCGGCTGGCTCCGGGACTACCGGCTGGACGGGCTGCGGCTGGACGCGGTCCACGCCCTGGCCGACGGCCGGGCACTGACCTTCCTGGAGGAGCTGTCCGCGGCGGCCGACACGCTCGCGGCGGAACTGGGCCGTCCGCTGCCGCTGATCGCCGAGTCCGACCTCTGTGACCCGAGGACCACGACCCCACGCGAATCAGGTGGCATCGGACTGCACGCCCAGTGGAACGACGACTTCCACCACGCCCTGCACACCGCGCTCACCGGTGAGTCCCAGGGCTATTACGCGGACTTCGCCAAGGCTCCGCTGGCCGCCGTCGCCAAGACCGTGACCAGCGCGTTCTTCCACAACGGGACGTACTCCAGCTTCCGGGGCCGGACCCACGGCCGCCCCGTCGACATCGCCCGCACGCCCGCCCACCGCTTCGTCGGCTACGCCCAGACCCATGACCAGATCGGCAACCGGGCCCTGGGCGACCGGCTCTCCGCGACGCTCTCCCCCGGTCTGCTGGCCTGCGCCGCGGCCCTCGTGCTGACCGGGCCCTTCACTCCGATGCTGTTCATGGGCGAGGAGTGGGGCGCCCGCACCCCCTGGCAGTTCTTCACCGACCACACCGATCCGGAGCTGGCCGAGGCGGTCCGCAACGGCCGGCGGCGGGAATTCGCGGCGCACGGCTGGGCGGCGGACGACGTTCCGGACCCGCAGGACCCGGCCACCCGCAACCGCTCCTGCCTGGACTGGACCGAACCGTCGCGGGAGCCGCACGCCCGTCTGCACGCCTGGTACCGGGAGCTGATCGCGCTGCGCCGTGCGCTGCCCGACCTCCATGACCCGGATCTGGCGTCGGTGCGCACCGCCCACGACGAACAGGCGCGCTGGCTGGCGTACCGCAGGGGCGATCTGCGGATCGCGGTCAACCTGGGCGAGAAACCGGCCACGATCCCGCTGGGCGGTGGCCGGCGCCGGGGCGGCGGGGACCGGGTGGTGGCGGCGTGGGAGCCGGTGGCGGCCCCGGGCGCCGACGGGCTGCTCCATCTGCCGCCGGAGTCGTGCGTGGTGCTGGCCGACGGCTGAGGGGGCTCGGGCGCGGCGGGCCGGGCCCCCGCGTCCGGCTACTCGACGATCGCGAGCTCCCGTGCCGTGCTGTTGAGGCGCCGGCCGCCGTCCTCGGTCACGGTCACGATGTCCTCGATCCGTACCCCGAACCGGCCCGGCAGATAGATGCCCGGCTCCACCGAGAAGCACATCCCGGGCACCAGCGGCAGCTCCTCGCCCTCGATCATGTAGGGCGGTTCGTGGGTGGTGACGCCGATGCCGTGGCCGGTGCGGTGGATGAAGCGTTCGCCGTAGCCGAACTCGGTGATGACGGCGCGGGCCGCCCGGTCGATGTCCTGGCAGGCGACGCCCGGCCGGACCGCCTTGCAGCCCGCCTCCTGGGCCTCCCGCACGATGTCGTGGACCCGCTGCTCCTCGGCGGTGGGTTCGCCGACATGGACCGTGCGGGAGGTGTCCGAGCCGTAGCCGTGCTTGAGGCCGCCGAAGTCGAGTACGACCATGTCGCCCCGCTCGATGATGCGGTCACCGGCCTCGTGGTGCGGATTGGCGCCGTTGGGGCCGGAGCCGACGACCGTGAAGTCGACCTGGGAGTGCCCGAACCGCTTGAGCAGTCCGGCCAGTTCGGCGGCGATGTCGGTCTCCTTGCGGCCGGAGAAACGCACCTTGAGGATCTCGCCGTACGTGGCGTCGGCGGCGGCTCCGGCGGCGGCGATCCGCTCCAGCTCGTGGGCGTCCTTCACCGCGCGCAGCATCGGCAGGGCATCGGTGAGCGAGACGTACGAGGTGTCCGGCAGCGTCCGCTGGAGCCCGAGCAGATGCATCGCCCAGGCGTTGTCGCTGATCCCGAACCGGCCCCGGCCGTCGAGCAGCGGGGCGGTGACGGCGTAGGGGTCCATGCCGTCGGTCCAGTCCCGCAGGGTGAGCGCCGGGGCGCCGACGGCCTCCTCGGCGTCCGGGGCCTCCAGCGTGGGGACGACGAGGACCGGGTCCTGGCCCGGTGTGAGGACGAGGACGGTGAGGCGTTCGGTGTTCACCGGCCGGTAGCCGGTGAGGTACACGAGATCGGGGCCGGGAGCGACCAGTACGCCCGCGAGCCCGGCCTCGGCGGCGGCGTCGGCCGCGCGTGCCATGCGGGCCCGGTAGTCGTCTGCGGTGAACGGCACGGGCTGGCTGTGGCTGGACATGCGGGACCTCCTGGCGACGCGACACGGCACACAGCATCCTGCCCGTCCGGGCCGCGCGACGCGAGTGGGGCTCAGGATTCCGGACCGAGCCGTACGACGAGGTCGGCGCGGGTCCGGCCGCGCTCGACCAGGCGGGCGTTGGCCTCGTCGGACCGTGTCACCCAGCGCTCGGCGTACGGCCTGGGCTTCCCGAACCGCACGTGCCGCTCGACGAGCCGCCGTACCCGCAGCACCGGGTCGGTCTCCAGGAACCACACCTCGTCGAGCAGTCCGCGCACCGGTGCCCAGGGGCCCTCGTCGTGCAGCAGGTAGTTGCCCTCGGTGATGACCAGCGGAATGTCCGGGGGCACGGGGACGGCTCCGGCGATCGGCTCCTCCAGGGCCCGGTCGAAGGCGGGGGCGTACACGGTGGTGCCCGGCTCCGGTGCGCGCAGGCGGCCGAGCAGGGCGGCGTACCCGGCGGCGTCGAAGGTGTCGGGGGCGCCCTTGCGGGTGGCGCGGCCGAGCCGTTCCAGTTCGGCCCCGGCGAGGTGGAAGCCGTCCATGGGGACGAGGACGGCGAGGCCGTCGAGCGTGTCGACCAGCTCGGCCGCCAGGGTGGACTTCCCGGCCCCGGGCGGCCCCGCGATGCCGAGGATGCGGCGGTGGCCGGGGACGGCGAGGCGGCGGGCTCGGGCCGCCGGCCCGGTGGGTTCGCTGGTGTCCATGCGGGGCATTGTCCCGCCGCGACGCGTCAGCGCGCCCCCCTGCCCTCCAGGTATGCCAGTACCGCCAGCACCCGTCGGTGCACCGTGCCGTCGTCGGGTTCCAGGCCGAGCTTGGCGAAGATCGAGCCGATGTGCTTGCTCACCGCCCGTTCCGTCACGACCAGTTCGGCGGCGATGGTGCCGTTCGCCTTGCCCTGCGCCATCAGTTCCAGCACCTCGCGCTCGCGCGGGGTGAGGCTGCGCAGCGGCTCGGCCGACGACTTGCGGGTCAGCAGCTGGGTCACCACCTCGGGGTCGAGCGCGGTGCCGCCGCCCGCCACCCGCTCCAGTGCCTGGAGGAACTGGTCGACCCGGCCGATCCGGTCCTTCAGGAGGTAGCCGATGCCCTGCGCGCCCTTGGCGAGCAGCTCGGCGGCGTATGTCTCCTCCACGTACTGCGAGAGCACCAGGATCGGCAGTTCGGGCAGCTCCGCGCGGGCGGCGAGCGCGGCACGCAGCCCCTCGTCGCGGAAGGTGGGTGGGAGCCGTACGTCGAGCACGGCGGCGTCCGGACGGTGTGCCAGCAGGGCGGGCAGCACCTCGGGCCCGGTCGCCGCGTCGGCCACCACCTCGTGGCCCGAGCTGGTGAGCAGCAGGATCAGGCCCTCCCGCAACAGCGCGTTGTCCTCGGCGATCACGATCCGCACGGCAGCTCCACTTCGATGTCCGTCGGCCCCCCGATGGGGCTGCTGATGCGGGTGGTGCCGTCCAGAGCGGCGATCCTGCGCCCGATGCCGACCAGACCGCTGCCGGTGGAGGGGTTCTGCGAGGTGCCGTGCCGTTCGTCCGCGCCGCCGTGCCCATTGTCGCTGATGGTCACCCTCAGGGTGCCGGGGGTACGGGCGATGCGCACGGCAGCGGCCGTCGCACCGCTGTGTTTGCTGATGTTGGTGAGCGCCTCGGCTATGACGAAGTAGGCGGCTGCCTCGATCGCGGCCGGGAGCCGCCGGCCGTCCTCGACACCGTCCAGTTCCGCGGTGACGGGAACGCCCGCGTCGGCGGCCAACGCCCTTACCGCGCCGGCCAGTCCACGGTCCGTCAGCACCGGGGGATGGATGCCCCGCACGACGTGCCGGAGCTCCGCGAGGGCCGCCTCCGCGCCGTCCTGCGCCTCGTCCAGACGGACGCGCGCGGCGGCCGGGTCGCTGTCGAGGAGCTGTCTGGCGAGACCGATGCGCAGGGACAGGGCGACGATCCTGGCCTGGGCGCCGTCGTGCAGATCACGTTCGATGCGGCGCAGTTCGGCGCCGTGCGCCTCGACCGCACCGGCCCGGCTCTCGGTCAGCTGGTCGATGCGTTCGGCGAGCGCGGTGGACGGCGAGGAGGTGAGCAGGGACCTGGTCCAGCCGGCCGACAGGTCGGCGAGTACGCAGTGCCAGCGCAGCACCCACCCGGGCCGCTCGGGCATCGGTGTTCCGTACTCGTCGGCGGCCCGCCGGTCCAGCAGGTGCACGACCGGCAGCGCGGCGCCGTCCACGAGGAGCCCGACCGGCCACAGCACCATCGCCACGTATCCGACGGCATTGCCCATGAGCGCCTGGAGCGGCAGCCAGAGCGCATCGCGCCACACCGTCGGGTCGGTGAGTACGCGACGGACCCGCTCGGAGAGTTCGGCGCTGTCCAGCGACGGATAGGGCGTCGGCGTGAACTCGATGCCCAGCCGCTTCGCCGCCCTGCGCCGCTCGTACTCCGCGAACCGGCGCAGCACCTTGGCGGCCTCCGGCAGCGCGGGCAGCCCGATGAGCACGGCGCCGAACAGCAGGACCGCCAGCACCAGGAACGCGCTCACATACGCGAGCAGCGCGACCGCGATGCCGGTGGCCAGATAGCGCGACGCATCCCAGGAACGCCGGATGGCGGTTGTCAGCGGGGCGGGGGCGGTGCTCATGACGGACCACGTTACGGGGGCTGCTCGGCCACCGGAGTGGGGCCCTCCCCCGGGCTCCGGTGGAGCTGGCTGCACCCCCGGTCCGGGATCGCGCACCCTCGCCCGGCCGCCCCCCGGTTCATAGCGTTTACGCAGGTCGGAACCGACCCGGTGGAGCAGGCGAAGGAATGGTGGAGTCAACGGTGGACACGATCACGGCGGTGCGGGCGTCCGCGCTGAGTCTGGAGTCGGTGAGCCGGCGCCACGGCCGGGGCGGCCGGGAGACGACCGCGCTCGACGCGGTCAGCTGCGCGGTGCCGGTGGGGAGTTTCACCGCGGTGGTGGGTCCTTCGGGATCGGGGAAGAGCACGTTCCTCCAGTGCGCGGCGGGGCTGGACCGCCCGACGGCGGGCACGGTGCGGATCGGGGGCACCGATCTCGGTGCGCTCTCCGAGGCGGCGCTGACCCGGTTGCGCCGGGACCGGATCGGCTTCGTCTTCCAGTCGCACGCCCTCAATCTGGTGCCCTCGCTGAGCATCGAGGAGAACGTCGTGCTGCCGCTGGTGCTGGCGGGCGCCGACCCGGAGGACGAGGGATTGCTGAGCCGCGGACGGGATCTGCTGACCCGGGTCGGACTGGCGGGGCACGGCGCGCAGGGGCCCGCGACGCTCTCCGGCGGGCAGCAGCAACGGGTCGCGGTGGCGAGGGCGTTGGTGACCGAACCCGAGGTGATCTTCGCGGACGAGCCGACGGCCTCCCTGGACCCGGAGGCGGCGGCGCTGGTGCTCGGCCTGTTGCGGGACGCGGTGCGGATCGACGGCCGTACGGTCGTCATGGTCACCCATGATCCGGTGGCGGCGAGCTGGGCGGACACCGTGCTGACGATGGACGGCGGCCGGCTGCGATGAGCGGGAACGGGACCAGGGACAGGAACGGGGCCGGGGCCAGGAATGGGGCCGGAGACAGGAATGGGGCCGGGGCCAGGGGCAGGAGCAGGTCCGGTGGTGAGGGCGCTGCGCGGACCCGGACGGATGTGCGGGCCGGGGTCCGGCGGGCGTCGGCGTTTCTCGCCCGGCGTTCGCTGAAGGCCCATCGCCGGGCCTGGGGTGCGGTGTTCACGGCGACCACGGCGGCGGCCGCGCTGATCGGCGCCTTCGCCCTCGTCGTCGGTTCACTGCTGCTGGCGCAGCCGCCGGTGGAGCGTTACGCGGGGGCCGACGCGGTGGTGGCGGCCGATCAGCGGGTGACGTACACGGCGAAGCCGTGGGGCAGCGAGCCGAAGACCACGACGGCGTATCTGCCGGAACGGGTGCGGCTCGACCGCTCCGTGGTGGCGAGGGCGGCGAGCGCGCGGGGCGTCGCCGAGGCCGTCGCGGACGATTCGGTGCCGGTGACCGTGGCCGGCCGGGCGGGCGGGGGTGCCGGGACGAGCAGTGGC
The DNA here is from genome assembly GCF_042677325.1 of Streptomyces sp. NPDC127117. Taxonomy (NCBI): domain Bacteria; kingdom Bacillati; phylum Actinomycetota; class Actinomycetes; order Kitasatosporales; family Streptomycetaceae; genus Streptomyces; species Streptomyces sp. NPDC127117. Next base: position 33,341 of record NZ_JBHXTM010000057.1, on the reverse strand, counting down.
ACCGGGACGAGCAGTGGTGCCGGGGCGGGCGGGGTGTTCGCCGTCGGCCGTTCCTGGGCGGCCGCCGCGCTCACTCCGTACCGGCTGACGGACGGACACGCGCCCCGGACCGCCGGTGAGGTGGTGATCGACGGTGCGCTGGCGGCCGCCACCGGGAGCGGGACCGGTGCGCATGTGACATTGCAATTTGACGGGGCTCCCCGGCCGTACACCGTCAGCGGGATCGCCGGCACCGATCGCCGGGGCGGCTCCCCCGCCGTGTTCCTCACCGAACACCACCTCGCCGCCCTGGCCGGACACCCCGGCACGGTCGATGCGATCGGCGTCCTCGCCGAGGACGGCGTATCCACGGACGCGCTGCGGGCATCGCTGGACAAGGCGCTGCCCGACCGGGCCCGTGGCGACCGCGAGGTCCGGGTGCTCACCGGCGCGGAGCGCGGCCAGGCCGGGTACCCGGACGCGCTCGGCGCCCGCAACGAACTGCTGCCGCTGCTCGCCTCCATCACGGGAACGGTCTTCATGGTGGCGCTCCTGGTGATCGCCACCACGATCTCCCAGGCAGTCCATCAGCGCTCCGGCGAGCTGGCGCTGCTGCGCGCCGTCGGGGCGACGCCGAGGCAGCTCAGGTCGGCCGTCGGCCGTGAGGTGAGCCGGGTGGCCGGGGCCGCGGCGGTGCTCGGCGCGGTCGGGGCCGTACCGCTGGGGCTGCTGATGCGGTCGCTGCTGACGACGGACCCGCTGCCGTTGCCGGTGCCGGTGTGGCTGCCGCTCGCCGCGACGGTCGCGGCCGGGGCGCTCGTCGCGCTCGCCGCCCGTCCGGTGGCGGTCCTCGCGGCAAGGGCCGTCACCGGGCTGCGCCCCGCCGCAGCGCTGGGTGCGGCCGGTGCGCCCGAGCCGGGCGAGCCGGGACGGGCCCGTACGGTCGCCGGGGCGGTGCTGGCCCTGGCGGGGGTGAGCGCGGCCGGTGCGGCGACGGCGCAGGGCGGGCAGGCCGCGGCGGTGGCCGCGTCGGGCGCGGCGACCTCGCTGATCATCGCGGTGGCGCTGCTCGGTCCGTGGATCGCCCGGGGGGCGACGCGGGTGCTGGGCACACCGTTGCGGCGGGCCGGCGGGGTATCGGGCTTCCTCGCCGACAGGTCCGCCGCCGCGCACCATCGGCGCCTCGGTGCGGCGATCACCCCGATCGTGCTGGTGGTGGCGTTCGTGTGTGTGCAGCTGACGGCGGGCTCGACGCTGGAGCGGGCCGCCGACCGGCAGGCCGCTGCCGCGCTCCGCGCCGACCTGGTGGTGACGGGCCAGGCCGCCGGGTTGCCGGCCGGTGCGGCGCGGGCCGTGCGCGAGGCGCCCGGGGTGAGGGCGGCGATGGGGGTGCTGCGCTCCGGCGTCGTGCTCGCCCACCGCGAGATGGGCGAGCCGAAGCTGGACCGGTTCCCCGTGCTGGGTGTGACGGCGGACCAGCTGGCCGGCACGCTCGACCCGCACATCACGGCGGGCGATCCGGCGGACCTCACCGGCAGGGCCACGGTCGCGGTCGGCGAGGACCGCGCCTCCGATCTCGATGTCGGCATCGGCGACTCGGTGGAGCTCCGTCTCGGAGACGGCACCGAGGTACGGCTGCGGGTGGTAGCGCTCTACGAACGGGCCCTGGGGCTGGGCGAGTTCATGCTGCCCCGCGAGGCACTGGCCGGGCATGTCCCGGTCCCGCGCGACCAGCGGATCCTGGTCCGCTCGGCGGACGGCGGGGCGGCCGCGGCCGTACGGCGCGCCCTCGCTCCGTATCCGGGCGTCCGGGTGCGTCCCGCGACGGCCGACGACGTACGGATCGCGCCTCCGTCCTCGGACCAGGACAACGCCATGATCGTCATCGGCGTCGGAGTGATCGGCGGCTTCGCGCTGCTCGCCGTGGTCAGCACGCTGTCCCTGATCACGGTGGGCCGACGCCCCGAGTTCCGGCTGCTGCGGATGGTCGGTGCGGGCCGCCGTCAGGTGCGGCGGATGCTGGTGCTGGAGACGGGAATGGTGGTGGTGGCCGGGCTGGCGATCGGCACACTGGTCGCGGTGGTCCCGCTGCTGGCGTTCGCGGTGTCGGTGACCGGTTCGTTGCCGTATCTGCCACCGGTCCGGTACGGGGCGCTCGCGCTGGCCGTGACGGTGGCGGCGGGTGCGGGGGCGTTGTGGCCGGGCTGGTCGGGCGGCGGCCGTTCCGTACTCGGACGCCGGACGTGAGGACGCCCCGCCGGACAGGGCCTGGGCCGCGTCCGTGAAGTCCCGCCCGGATCGCGGCACGGTGTCATGGCGACGCGGGCAGGGGCAGCGCCCCCTCCCGTGCCGCCGCGGCGGCCAGCGCGTCGAGCACCGGGGCGATCAGCGGATGCGCCGCCGCCCCGTGCCGCACCGCCGCGAAGACCCGGCGGGTCGGCGCGCTGCCCTCCACCGGCCGCACCACCACCCCGGTCAGCTCCATCCCCCGCAGCGCCGACCGCGGCACCAGCGCCACCCCGGCGCCCGCCCCGGCCAGCGAGACCACCGCGCGGAAGTCGTCCGAGGAGTGCTCCATCCTGGGCTGGAAACCGGCGAACTCGCAGGACAGGACCACCACGTCGTGGCAGGGGTTGCCGGGGTACGGGCCGATCCACGCGTCCTTCTCCAGGTCCGCGATCGCCACCTGCTCCCGGCCGGCCAGCCGGTGCCCGACCGGCAGTACCGCGTCGAACGGCTCGGAGTACAGCGGCACCCGGGTCAGCCGCCGGTCGTCCTCGTCCGGGGCCCCCCGGTACTCGACGGCGACCGCCACATCGACCTGCCGGTCGAGCACCATCGGCACGCTGGCGTCGCCCTCGGCGTCCTGGACCCGGACCCGGATGCCGGGCGCGGTGCGCGCCAGCGCGGCGATCGCGGGGGCGAGGACCAGGCCGATGCCGGTGGCGAACGCGGCGACGGTGACCGTGCCCGCGTCGCCCGCGCTGTAGGCGGCTAGCTCCGCCTCGGCCCGTTCCAGCTGGGCCAGCACCGCGTTGGTGTGGGTCAGGAGAATCTCCCCGGCGGCGGTGAGCCGGGCGCCTCGCGCGCCCCGTTCGACGAGCCGGTGCCCGGTCTCCTGCTCCAGCGCGGCGAGCTGCTGGGAGACGGCGGAGGGGGTGAGATACAGCGCGGCGGCCGCGGCGGTCACCGTGCGGTGGTCGGCCACCGCACGGAGGATGCGCAGCCGCCGTGAATCGATCATGTGCCCCATTGTCCCAGGTCACGGAGTTCCGCCGCTCGGGCGGGGCTCCGTGACCCGGGGACCGGCCGGGGCTACTCCCCCAGCGCGGCCCGTGCGTCGACGAACGCGTCGACGGCGCGGTTCACGTCCGCCGTGGAGTGCGCGGCGGAGAGCTGGACGCGGATGCGGGCCGCGCCCTGCGGGACGACCGGGTAGGAGAACCCGATCACGTACACACCGCGCTCCAGGAGAAGTTCCGCCATCCGGCCTGCCTTCGCCGCGTCCCCGATCATGACGGGGGCGATGGCGTGGTCGCCGGGCAGGATGTCGAAGCCCTCCTCGGTCATCCGGGTACGGAAGAGCGCGGTGTTGGCGTTGAGCTGCTCGCGCAGGTCACCGGCGGCCTCCAGCAGATCGAGGACCTTGAGCGAGGCGGCCGCGATGACCGGGGCGAGGGAGTTGGAGAAGAGGTACGGGCGGGAGCGCTGGCGCAGCAGCGCGACGATCTCGGCGCGGGCCGCGACATAGCCGCCGGAGGCGCCGCCGAGCGCCTTGCCGAGGGTGCCGGTGATGATGTCGACCCGGTCCATCACGTCGTGCAGCTCCGGCGTGCCGCGGCCACCGGGGCCGACGAAGCCGACGGCGTGCGAGTCGTCGACCATGACCATGGCGTCGTAGCGCTCGGCCAGGTCACAGATCTCGCGCAGCGGTGCGACGTACCCGTCCATGGAGAACACACCGTCGGTGACGACGAGCCTGCGCCGGGCGCCGGACGCCTCCTTGAGCTGCTTCTCCAGGTCGTCCATGTCGCGGTTGGCGTAGCGGAACCGCTTGGCCTTGGAGAGGCGGATGCCGTCGATGATGGAGGCGTGGTTGAGGGCGTCGGAGATGACCGCGTCCTCCGGGCCGAGGACGGTCTCGAAGACACCGCCGTTGGCGTCGAAGCAGGAGGAGTAGAGGATCGTGTCCTCCTGGCCGAGGAACGTGGAGAGCCGCTGCTCCAGCTCCTTGTGGACCTCCTGGGTGCCGCAGATGAAGCGGACCGAGGCCATGCCGTAGCCCCAGCGGTCCAGCGCCTGGTGGGCGGCGGCGATCACGTCGGGGTGGTCGGCGAGGCCCAGGTAGTTGTTGGCGCAGAAGTTGAGCACCTCACCGGGGCGGCCGCCTGCGGTGACGGCGACCGACGCGGACTGCGGGGTGCCGATCACGCGCTCGGGCTTGTGGAGTCCGGCGGCCTCGATCTCTTCGAGGGTGGTGCGCATGTCGTCGCGTACGGAGTCGAACATGAGGGGTGTCTCCCAGGTGTCTGCGGTGGCGTCGTCTACGAGGGCGTCGGGTCAGGAGGTCCAGTCGAGGATGACCTTGCCGCCGCGGCCGCTCGCCGCGTCGTCGAAGGCCGCCTCGAAGTCGCGGTAGCCGTACCGGCCGGTGATCACGGGGGCGAGGTCGAGGCCGCCCTCCAGCAGTACGGACATGGCGTACCAGGTCTCGTACATCTCCCGGCCGTAGATGCCCTTGACGGTGATCATCGAGGTGACGATGCGGGCCCAGTCGACGGCGAACTCCTCGGACGGCAGTCCGAGCATGGCGATCCGGCCGCCGTGCGTCATGTTCGCGATCATGTCGCGCATCGCCTCGGGCCGGCCGGACATCTCCAGGCCGATGTCGAAGCCCTCGCGCAGTCCGAGCCGCTTCTGCCCCTCGGCGATGGTCTCCTCGCCGACGTTCAGGGCGAGGCTGACGCCGACCTTCCGGGCCAGTTCGAGACGGGCCTCGCTGACGTCGGTGATGACGACGTTGCGGGCGCCCGCGTGCCGGGCGACGGCCGCGGCCATGATGCCGATCGGTCCGGCGCCGGTGATCAGTACGTCCTCGCCGACCAGCGGGAACGACAGCGCGGTGTGCACGGCGTTGCCGAACGGGTCGAAGATCGCGGCGACGTCGAGGTCGACGGGCACCCGGTGCACCCAGACGTTGGACGCGGGCAGCGCGACGTACTCGGCGAACGCCCCGTCCCGGCCGACGCCGAGCCCGAGCGTGGAGCGGCACAGGTGGCGGCGGCCGGCGAGGCAGTTGCGGCACTTGCCGCACACCAGGTGGCCCTCGCCGCTGACCAGGTCGCCGACGTTGATGTCGACGACGTCGGCGCCGGTCTCCGCGACCTCGCCGACGAACTCGTGGCCGAGGACGAGCGGGGTGCGCACGGCCTGCTGCGCCCAGCCGTCGTAGTTGCGGATGTGCAGATCGGTGCCGCAGATGCCGGTACGGAGCACCTTGATCAGTACGTCCGAGGGGCCGATCTCCGGCTCGGGCACGTCCATCAGCCAGAGTCCCGGCTCGGCCTTCTGCTTCACGAGTGCCTTCACGGCGGTGGCTCCCTGCGCTGGTGCGGCGTTGAGTGCCCCGGGCCGGGGGCTTACCTGAACGAAGCCTGCGGCCCGGGGAGGATCGAGAGGGGCGGGGCGATGGCAGCGCGCGTCGACCGGCCGCCGCGCACCATCCTCTGCCGTCACGGAGAAATCTGCCGCACCCCGCGCCACAGGTCCATCGAGGTTTTCTTAAGCGCGCCCGAAGATCCGCTTCATGCCGTGCTCCGGCCGGGGAGCCGCATGTGCGTACCGCTCCCGCGCCGTATCTGCGCCGTTCCGCTTCATACCTTCGAGTAGAGCCCCAGGAAGCGTGCCCGTCCGTCGCTGATCCGGTAGAGGAACATCCCCGTCTCGGTGCGTACCTGACGGGTGGAGGCGTGGAAGGACAGCGTCCGGGTGATGCCCGGGTGGGTGGTCCGGAACAGCCGCTGGGCGATGCCGCCGCGTTCCGCGTCGGCCGCGCTGGTGGTCCGGGCCGCCCGGGCGATCAGGCCGGCCGCGTCGTACGCCTCGGCGGACCAGCGGCCCGGCGGGGCGCCGAACCGCTCGCGGTGCGCGGCGGTGAACGCCTTCGCGGCCGGGAGCGCCTTCGGGTCGGTGTATGCCTGGGCGAAGACCCACCCCTCGGCTGCCCTGCCGGCGCCGCGGAGGAAGGCGGGTGCCAGGACCGGCCCGACGGACATGCCGGTGCCGGTGAATCCGGCGTCGGCCAGGGCGGTGGCGCAGCGGGCGCCCCGGCCGGGTGACGATCCGGCGTAGACGACCGCGTCCGCCCGGGCGGCGACCGCCGCGCGGGCGGCCGGGGCGAAGCCGGTGGTGTCCGCGTCGACCGGGTGCACCGTCGTCCGGGTTCCCGCGATCGAGGCTTCCCGGAAGTGGTGGGCGATCGCCCAGCTGCTCCGGGGGTCGGCGCGGTCCTCGATGACGACCACCCGTTCGGCCGGGCGGACCTGGGCCACGTAGCGGATCAGGGCGATGGACAGCGACTGGTCGAAGGGCCGGGTCACGCAGAGGGTCTTGGCGACCGCCTGCTCGGCGGTGGTGGATCCCGCCGCGACGACGACCTGGGCGAGGCGCGCGCTTTCGTATCGGCTGACGACGGCCGCGGCGGCGATGTCCCCGGTGGGGCCGACCACGGCGAGCACGTCCGGATCGGCGACCAGCCGGTTGGCGGTGTGCAGTGCGCGGCCCGCGTCCCCGGCGTCGTCCTCGGTGCGCAGGGCGAGCCGGAAGCCCGAGTCGGTCCGGGAGTTGTGGTCGTCGACGGCGAGCCGGATGCCGCGTTCGTGCGCGAGGCCGACCGCCCTGCCCGGCCCGCTCAGGTCGGCGTGCAGACCGATCGTGTACGTGGGGAGGGCGCGGGAGGGCGTTCCCCTGCCGCGTTGCCGCCCCGCCACCAGGGCGGCGGCGGTGCCGCCGGTCAGGAGGACCGCGCCGGTGGCCGCTGCGGTGAGCAGCCGGCGCCGGGACGGGCCGGGCGGGCCCGGATCCCCGATGACGGTGGGTGGTTCGGGGGTGGGGAGTGCGAGGGCGGCGGCCGAGCGTTCGGCGATCAGGGCGGACAGGCCCGGCGGCGCCCAGGAGCGCGCGTCCGGGGGCGCGGCATCGGTGAGCCGTTCTTCGACCTGACGCGCGGTGGGCCGGTCGGCCGGGTCCTTGGCCAGGCATGCCTCGACGAGGGGCAGCAGTCCGGGCGGCAGTCCGTCCAGGTCGGGTTGTTCGTGGACGGTCCGGAAGAGCACCCCGGCTGCGGTGCCGTGTCCGAACGGACGCCGCCCGGTGGCCGCGTGCACCAGGACGCAGCCCAGCGAGAAGATGTCGCAGGCCGGTCCGACCGGGCCCGCCGAGGCCTGTTCGGGAGCGAGGTAGCCGGGGGTGCCGATCACGGCGTCGGTCGCGGTGAGGGCGGTGGCCCCCTCGTGGCGTGCGATGCCGAAGTCGATGAGCCGGGGCCCGTCGAGCGCGAGGAGCACGTTGCCGGGCTTGACATCGCGGTGGACGAGACCGGCCTCATGGACCGCGACCAGCGCACCGGCGAGGCGGGCGCCGAGCACCCGGACGGTCCCGGCCGGCAGCAACCCCTCGGCGGCGAGGGCCTCGGCGAGCGAGGGGCCCGGCACGAACGCGGTGGCCAGCCACGGTTCCCGGGCCTCGGTGTCGGCTCCGGTCACCGGGACAACCCACGGTCCGGTGACCCGCCCGGCGGCCTCGGTCTCCCGCCGGAAGCGGGCCCGGAAGCCGGGGTCGGCGGCGTGCTGGGCCCGGATCACCTTCACCGCGGCGAGCGCCCCGCCCGGCGATCGGGCCAGGTACACCACGCCCATTCCGCCCGCGCCGAGCCGCACCAGGGTGCGGTACTCGCCGATGGCGCGGGGGTCCTCCGGAGTGAGCGGCCTCATACCGGATCAGGCTCCGGCCTTCGGCGCCGGGCCGAGGTAGCGATAGCCGCCGTCGCGCACTGCGTAGAGATAAGCGTCGCTGCCCTTGAGACGGTGGTTCTCGTCGAAGGCGTAGGTCCGGGACACTCCTCGGTACGTGGACGCGGCGATCTTCGCCACGAGTGCGGACCGCGCGGGCCGTTGGGCTCCCTTGGTGAGCGCGGTGAGGGCGGCGACGACGAGCCCGGCCGCGTCGTACGCCTCGGCGGCCCAGTGACCGGGAGCGCCCCCGAATCTCGCGCGGTGCGCCGCGGCGAACTCCTTGGCCCGGGGTGCGGTCGCGTCGATGTAGGGGGCGGTGAACTCCCAGGTTTCGGCACTCTTCCCGGCGTCCTTGAGGAAGCGGGCGTCCATGACCGTGTGCATGGCCATGCGGGGCCCCTTGAAGGGGGTGGCGGCGAGGGCGCGCGCGGTGCGGGCGGCGCCGGTCGTGTCTCCCGCGTAGAAGAAGGCGTCGCTGGCGTGCGCGAGCATGTCCGCGACGACCGGAGCGAAGTCGCGGGTTCCGGTCGGCACCACGCGTGGGTAGGTGGTGCCGGTGGTGAGCAGCCCGACGTTCATGTTGGTGAGGTAGCCCACCTGGTAGGCGGACTGGCCGCCGGAGCGGTCGAGCAGCACCCCGAGCCGTTCGACGTCGGGCCGCAGCAGCAGCCGGCTGATGATCGGGGCGGACAGCGTGGCGTCGGTCGGGGCGGCCTGGAAGAAGGACTTCTTGGACCTGGCGGGATAGGCGAGCTGGAGCGAGGACACGGTGACGAGAGGCAGCATCGCCTCGTCGTACGCGCCGAGCACGGAACCGGTGGCGGGATCCCCGGTCGGGCCGATCACGGCGAGCACATCGCGGTCGCGGGCGAACTGCTCGGCGACCCGCACGGCGCGGGCGGCCACCCCCCGGTCGTCGAGGGTCTTCACGCGGAGTGTGAAGGGCTTGTCCGTACGGGAGTTGAACCGTTCGACGGCCAGGCGTACGCCACGTTCCTGCGCCCGTCCGGCCGCGCGCCCCGGACCGGAGAGATCCGCCTGTACGCCGATGATCCAGGCCCGTCCGCCGGGCGTGGCCGCACCGCTCGCGTCCGGGTCGTCGCGCAGCCACTCCCGTACGGCGAAGGCGCCGCCACCGGCCGCGACCACCGCTCCGGCGCCCGCCAGCAGCAGGAGCCCTCGCCGCCCGGTGCGGGGCGCGACCGCAGTGGGTTGCGCGGTGACCGTGGCGTCGATCCCGGGCAGCGCGAGCATCGCGGCGGACCGGTCGGCGATCAGCCGTACGACGTCCTCGGGCAGCCAGTCGACGGAACCGTCGGGCGCGTCCTCGACGATCCGCCCGTCGAGCTGCGCGGCGGTGGGCCGCGCGGCGGGGTCCTTGACCAGCAACGCACCGAGCAGTGCCCGCAGTTCGGGGTCGTCGACCCCGTCGAGGTCGGGTTCGTCGTGCACGGTGCGGTAGAGCAGGGCCTCCACGGCGCCGCTGCCGAAGGCAGGCCGTCCGGTCGCGGCGTACGCCAGGAGGCAGCCCAGCGAGAAGACGTCGCTCGCGGGACCGGCGGACGTGCCGCCGCCGGTGGCCTGCTCCGGCGAGAGGAAACCGGGGGTTCCCACGAGCAGGTCCGTCGCGGTCAGCGCGGTTGCGTCGACGGCCCGGGCGATTCCGAAGTCGATCAGGCGTGGTCCGTCGACGGTGAGCAGCACATTGCCCGGTTTGACGTCGCGGTGGACGAGTCCGGCGGCATGCACGGAAGCCAGCGCACGGGACAGCAGGCGTCCGAGCACCCGGACGCTCCGTGCGGGCAGCGGCCCGCACCGGGCGACCGCCTCCGACAACGCCGGACCGGGCACGAACGCCGTCGCCAGCCAGGGGCGTTCGCCCTCCGTCCCGGCGCCGGTGACCGGAACCGTCCAGGGGCTCTCGACCCGGCGGGCGGCCTCGACCTCGCGACGGAAGCGGGCCCGGAAGTCGTCGTCCCCGGCGTACTCGGGCAGGATCACCTTGACCGCGGCGAGCGCCCCGGTGTCCGTGCGGCCGAGGTAGACGACCCCCATCCCGCCGGCTCCGAGCCGGCCCAGCAGCCGGTGTCCGCCGATCCGTGACGGGTCCGAGGCGTGCAGCTCATCCATCGGCCGGTCTCTCCCTCAACTCTGCTTCTCGACAGCGGACTTGAGCCGGACCTCCATGGCGGCCTGGGCCCGGGTGGTGAGATCGCCGATCTCGTCCTCGGTCCGCCCCTTGGCCCCCCTGCCCGTCACGGCCAGGGTGAACCGCAGCATCTGCGACTGCTGCCAGAGGTACGGATGGGGGCCGCCGAGCTCCGCGCTCCGGTACTCGCCGACCTCGGTCAACGCGTCCTCGGAGTTGTTCTGGGAGCTCTCGCCCTGCAACAGCGAGGCGGAGACCATGGAGCCGATCGTTTCGCCCTTGCGCAACTGCTGCGTGGGGCAGCGCATCGTCTCCTCGATCGACTCGGCCATCTCCCACCGCGCGTCCCCACGGGTGCGGTGGACGGTCATGACGGCGGAGAGCCGGATGGGCCCCTTGCCCCGGGCCGCGGGTACTTCGAAGGAGCGGGTGACGGTGGCGAGGACACTGCCGACCGGCTTCTCCTGGCGCCATACGCAGTCGGTCCCGAGGACGGGCCAGGTGGCCGGATCGCTCTCGTACGGGCTGCGTTCGACCACTCCGGGCCCGAAGCTGTCGGGGTCGGCGATCACCCGTGCGATGAGATCGAGCGCCGCGCTCCTGGAGGCGGGGAGCCGGGCCGGGTCCGCGTCGATGGACCCGGCCTCCTCCTCGGAACCGGTGGCGGGTGGTGTGATCGGGCCGTCCGGCTTCGTGCTCGCGCTGCCGGACGGGTGCGGGCTCCCGCCCTTCCGCCCCTGGTTCTCCTCGCCGCTGGAACAGGCCACCAGCAGCAGTGGCGTCAATACCAGGATCCCGTACCTGCGTATCGGCCCGCCGCACCTCACGATCGACCACCCCGTCTCCCGATGCCGCGTCGATCCTACGAACGCGGGCCGGGCACGGGGGGATCAGGGCAAAACTGTTGCGCCTTCAGGACGTTGTGGTGACGCTCACGCCGTGGGCGCCGCCGCGTCCGGTTCCGGGTCGGTGGCCAGGCGGGCGTGCAGGTGCTCGTCGTGGTACTTCCCGTCGCCGAAGCGGTGGGAGTCGCGCAGGGTGCCCTCGGGGAGGTAGCCGCAGCGGTCGGCCACCCGGCAGGAGCTCTCGTTGCCGGTGGCGTGGGCTATCTCGATCCGGCGGGCATCGGCCGTCGCGAAGCCCCAACTCGTCACCGCGCCGGTCGCCCGGGTGGCGATTCCCCGTCCGCGGGCGGCCGGCAGCAGCCAGTACCCGATCATCGCCAGGCCGTCCTCGCGGTCGACCCAACGCAGTGTGACGGCACCCAGCAGCGCACCGCCGGAGGCTTCCACCACGGCGAAGGGGGCGACGGCGCCGCGGTCCCAGGCTCCGTCGCGCGCCTCCACCCAGGCGAGGGCGGCGGCGCGGTCGGCTGTCGCGATCGGGTTCCAGAGGGCGATCTGCGGATCCGCCGCGGCGGCCACCAGGCCGTCCAGCATGCCCTCCGACTCGGCGTCCCGCCGGCTCCACGGGCGCAGCACCACATCACCGAGGTCGAATGTGGTGCGGACGAAGTCCCGCCGGTCTGCGGGGTCCTGCGCGGTCTGCGGGTGCATGGATGTGCTCATGGCGGCATTCCTACCCGACTACCGAGGCCCTCGCCAGCGAATATCCGCCGGTCACGGGCACGACGGGCCGCACCGCCCCCGGTGGCCCCGCCGTTCCCGGCGCCACCGGCCAGCCGCCGGTCCGGGAGTTGGACGACTGTTAACCCGCGTGCGGCCTCGCGATTCCCGCACGGCACGGACGCGGGCGTTCGAATAGGTCCGGACCACTCCCGGACACCTTGATCCGCATCGCATTTAACACTCCCTTAGCGAATGGTCTATACCTTTGGCGGTACGGTGGATCTCTCCTGATGCCACCACATGCACGGCCATGGGGGCCATATGACGATCCATCACCTTCCGCAACCGCCGTCCGATCAAGAGCTCTACTGGTATTTCGGCCCGCAGCGCCGCTGGGTACTGATCAGCTCCTCGCTGGCCTTCGTACTCACCGCGGCGACGATGCTGACCTTCGCCCTGCGCACCCCGGCCCTGTGGGCCTTCCTCGCGGTGCTCGCCCTCAACCTCGTCGCCCTGGTGCTCTCCTCGGTCAACAGCCTGCGCCAGCGGCGACTGACCAGGCGCTCGCACGAAGTGCTCGTGCACGCCTGGGATCCGGCCGAACTCCCTGGTGTCGACCTGTACTTACCGACCTGCGGCGAACCCCTCGCCGTGCTCGACAACGCCTACCGCGCGGTCTCGGCGGTCGACTGGCCCGGCGCGCTGACCGTATGGGTGCTGGACGACGCCGCGAGCCCCGAGGTCGCCGAGCTGGCCGCCTCCTACGGGTACCGGTACGTCGTCCGGCCCGACCGGGGTCACCTCAAGAAGGCGGGCAACCTCAACCACGCGCTCACCCTGAGCAGCGCCCAGTACATCGCCGTCCTGGACGCCGACTTCGCGCCCAGACCCGACTTCCTGCGCCATCTGGTGCCGTATCTCGCCGATCCGGGGGTCGGCATCGTGCAGAGCCCGCAGTGTTTCGACACCGACGGAACGATGAGCTGGATCCAGCGCGCCGCAGGATCCGCGCAGGAGTGGTTCTTCCGCTGGATACAGCCGTCCAGGGACGCGAGTGATGCCGCGATCTGCTGCGGCAGCAACGCGGTCTACCGCCGCAGCGCCATCGACCTCGCCGGCGGCTTCGCCAGACTCGACCACAGCGAGGACCTGTTCACCGGGCTCGCCCTCCATGAGCAGGGCTTCCGCACCCTGTACGTACCGGTGCTGGTGGCCAAGGGCACCTCGCCGGACAACCTCGCGTCGTTCGTCAACCAGCAGTACCGCTGGGCGATGGGAAACCTGCACCTGCTGGGCACGCCCGTACTCGCCCGGATGCGCGCCCCCTGGCGGATGCGGCTGTGCTTCTACGAGGGCGTCGTCGGGTATCTGACGACGGCGGTGAACACCTTCGCCGCCCCACTGCCGCCGCTGGTGATGCTGTTCCGGTACCCGGACGACGTCCGCCCCTGGCACGTACTGCCACTGCTCGCCCCGCTCTGGCTCTGGCACGTGCTGCTGCCGCGGATCAGCCGGACCCGCTGGCGCGTCGAGGTGATCCGGGCCAATGTCCTGACGAGCGTCGCCGCCGGGGCCGCCTTCCTGCACACCCTGCGCGGCCGCAGCGCGGCCTGGGTGCCCACCGGGGCCGGCGGCGCGGCGAAGGGCGGCATGGCCCGCCGGGTCGTGATCGTCTCCCTCCTCTGGCTCTGCTGCTCCACCGGCGCGGCCACCGCCGGTCTCGCCCTGGCCCTGGTCCGCAACGGGTGGGCGCCCAACTGGGGGCTCGCGCTCTATCTGCTGGTGCAGTGGCAGATCAACCTGCCCCTGATCCGCGGCCTGTGGGCCGGACTGCGCCCCGATTCCACAACACGCCCACCCGCCCGGTCCGCACGGCCGAGGGGGCGCTCACTGCTGCCCAGACGCTGGCCCGAGGCGTTGGCCGCCACAACACTGCTCGTGCTCACCGCCCTGCTCGCATCCGGTTGGGTCAACCCGATGCTGCCCTGGCTGAGTTGAAAGGCCCGTCAGAACAATGCGCACGCCCACATCCCCCGTCACGCCGCCCGGAGGTTCCGGGCCGGGTTCGCGCCGCGCCGGATTCCGCCCCGACATCGAGGGGCTGCGCGCGGTCGCGGTGCTCGGGGTCCTCGCCTTCCACGCAGCCGTACCCGGTCTGACCGGCGGCTTCGTCGGGGTGGACGTCTTCTTCGTCATCTCCGGCTATCTGATCACCGGGCTCCTGTTGCGCGAGGCCGTCACCACCGGGCGGATCCGCCTCGGCGAGTTCTTCTCCCGCCGGGCCCGCCGGCTGCTCCCGTCGGCCGCCGTGGTCCTCGGCGCCGTCGCACTGGCCGGGGCCTGGCTCACCGTCCCACTGCGCCGCACCGAGCTGGAGTACGACGTGGTGGCGGCGGCCCTGTCCACCGCCAACTGGCGCTTCGTCCAGCAGCAGACCGACTACCTCGCGGCGGGGCACGACCAGAGCCCGTTGCTGCACTTCTGGTCGCTGGCGGTGGAGGAACAGTTCTACGTGTTCTGGGCCCCGCTGCTCGCCGGGTTCGTGTACGCCGCCGCCAGGGCGGCACGCCGTGGGCGCGCCGTACGGTCGGCGGTGACCGCCTTCACCGCGGTGCTCACGCTCGGCGCCTTCGTCCTGTCGCTGCGCTGGACGGACGACTCCGTCTCGCTGGCTTACCTCGGAACTCCTTCGCGGGTATGGCAGTTCGGCGTGGGCGCGCTGCTGGCGCTGCTGCCGTGGCACCTGCTGCGCGGCCCGCGCCCGTTGCGTCTGCTGTCCGGGTGGGCGGGGGCCGGGGCGCTGTTGTGGTGCATGGCCGAGTACGACGCGTCGACTCCGTACCCCGGGTACGCGGCGCTCGTGCCGACGCTGGCGACCGCGGCGATCATTCTGGCCGCGATACCCGGCCGGTCGGCCGGCGGGAACACCGACGGCCCGGACGTGTACGGGGTCGGGCGGCTGCTGGCGGGCCGGGCACCCCGTGCGATCGGGCGGCTCTCCTACACCCTCTATCTGTGGCACTGGCCCGTGCTGGTGCTCGCCGAGGCCCGCCTCGGGCCCCTGGACTGGACGGCGAAGGCGGCGCTGACGGTGGCGGCCGTGCTGCCCGCGCTGGCCACCATGCGCTGGGTCGAGCAGCCGGTGCGGCACAGCCGTACGGTCTCCGAACTGCCCCGGCGCGGACTGTCGGTGGGGGTCTCGGCCGTCGCCATCCCGGTCGTCCTCGCGCTGGTGATGGGCACCACGACCCTGCGTCTGCTGGGCCCGGCCACACCGGTGGACGTGAAGGGCCTGCCGCCCGGCGCGGCCGAGGGCCCTCATCTGCTCTTCCGGGACGGTACGCCGCTGCGGAGCGGTCCCGTGGTGCCCAGCCCCGTACAGGCGCGCAAGGACTTCCCGCCGGACGGCGCCTGTGAAGTGGCCCCGCCGGTGACCCGCAGCCCGCGCTGCCTGTTCGGCGCGGCCGGCAGCCCGGACCGGATGGTGCTGCTCGGCGACTCGCATGCCGGGCAGTGGTTCTCCCCGATGCTCGCGCTGGCCGCAGAACGCGGCTGGGCGCTCCAGGAACTGGTGAAGCAGGGCTGCCCGCTGCCCGAACTGAGCGTGGTCAACCCACAGTTGGGGCGTACGTATCACGAGTGCGACACCTGGCGTGCGGACGCGCTGGCCCGGATCACGAAGGGGCCCAAGCCCCGCCTCGTGGTGATCGCCTCCCTCAACCGCTACACCGACGACCAGCGGCTCCTCGCCAGGGGCTGGGAGCGGACGCTGAAGCCGCTGCGTGCGCTCGGTGTCCCGATCGTGTACCTGGAGGACACACCCGTACCGGGGAAGGACATCCCGGCCTGCGTATCCGGGCACACCACCGACCCGGAGGCATGTGCGTTCGCCCGCTCCACCGCATGGTGGCCGGACCCGCTCGCCCGGCGGATCGCGGCCGGCCGGCTGCCCGGGGTGCGGGCCGTCTCGGTCAACCCGGTGCTGTGCCCGCCTGAGGGGGCGAGCTGCCCGGCGGTGCTGGACCGGATCCTGCTGTACCGGGACGACGCCCATCTGACCGATGTCGCCGCGGTGGTCCTCACGCCCCGGCTCGAACGGCTCCTCTCGGAGGCGGGAGCACCGGCCGGCGGTACCGGGGCGGCGGCGGGCCCGGACGGCTGGACCCGGGTCATGCACGACGACTTCGAAGGACCGGCGGGTGCCCGCCCGTCCGCCGCCCGCTGGAAGTACGACATCGGCACCTGCTACCCGGGCTGCCCGGCCCCCCGGTGGGGAACCGGTGAGATCGAGACCATGACGGACTCGGCCGACAACGTACGGCTGGACGGGAAGGGGGCGCTGGAGATCGTCCCCACCCGCAGGGGCGGGAAGTGGTACTCCGGCCGGATCGAGTCCCGCCGCGCCGACTTCGCCCCGCCGCCCGGCGGTGTGATGCGGATCGAGGCGTCCATCGCGCTGCCCGATGTCACCGGCCCCGCGGCGGCGGGCTACTGGCCGGCCTTCTGGACCCTGGGGGCGAAGCTCCGCGACGGCTACACGGGCTGGCCGTCCGTCGGCGAACTGGACATCATGGAGTCCGTCAACGGCCGCGACACCTTCTTCGGCAGCATGCACTGCGGCATCGCCGACGGTGGCCCCTGCGAGGAGCCGGTGGGCCTCACCTCGGGTCCGCAGCCGTGCCCCGGCTGCCGTACCGGCTTCCACACCTACGCCGTCGAGGTCGATCTGACGCCCGGCGCCGAGGAGGTGCGCTGGTACCTGGACGGCCGGATCCACCACCGGGTCGGTGCGGCCCGGATGGATGCCGGGACGTGGGACCGGGCGGTGCACCACGGGCTGTTCCTGATCCTGAACGTGGCGATGGGCGGCAAGCTCCCGGCCGCCGACGGCGCCACCGCGGGCCCCGGCACCGAACCGGGCCACCCGATGCGCGTCGAACACGTCACCGTGTCGACCCGGGAGGGCGCCACCCGCTCCTGACCACACCCCGCCGCGCCGCAGCGCACGCCCTCAGCGCGCTGCACCGCAGCGCACGGGACCGCACCGCACCACGCCGCGCACCGAGTCGGCTCCGGCACGCGGCGCGGCGGGGCGGGGTTTCAGGTGTCACATGTCACGTGTCCCGTGTGCGGCGCCACGCGTCACGTGCCCGGTGTCCGGCGCCACGCGTCACATGTCACGCGCCGGACGCCAGGCGCGCCATGTCACACGTCACTCGCCGGATCCAGGCGTCACATGTCACACGCCCGCATTTCAGGAAAGAGCCAGCTCCGTGACGTTGTCGGCCTCCAGGACCCACGTCGCGCTCAGGCCGCCCTCCTTGACCCGTGCGTCACCGTCGCCCTTGAGCACGCCGATGCGGTTGCCGGACAGGGCGATCTGAATGGCCTGGTTGTACTCGTGGACCCAGCTCGCGCTGAGGCCGCCCTCCTTCACGTGGGCCTCACCGTTGTCCTTCAGGACGCCGATGCGATTGCCCGACAGTTCGAGCTGGATGACGTCGTCGGCCTCGCGCACCCAGGAGGCGCTGAGGCCGCCCTCCTTCACCCAGGCGACACCGTTGCCGGCGAGGACGCCGATGCGGTTGCCGGCCAGGTCGATGCCGATGGCGTTGTCGGACTCGCGCACCCAGCTGGCGCTGAGGCCGCCCTCCTTGACCCACGCGACGCCGTCACCGGTGACGACACCGATGCGGTCGCCCGACAGTTCGAGCTCCTTGACCTTGTCGGACTCCTTGACCCACGTCGCGCTCAGGCCGCCCTCCTTCACGTAGGCGTCACCGTTGTCCTTCAGGACGCCGATGCGGTCGCCGGACAGGGCGATCTGCTTGACGTCCGTGGCCTCCTTGACCCACGTCGCGCTCAGGCCGCCCTCCTTCACCCACGCGACACCGTCACCGGTGAGGACACCGATGCGGTTGCCGGAGAGGGTGATCTGCTTGACGTCGCCCGACTCCTTGACCCACGTCGCGCTGAGGCCGCCCTCCTTGACGAACGCGTCACCGTTGACACGCAGGGTGCCGATGCGGTTGCCGCCGTCGCCTGAGACCGTGCCGGGAACCGCACCGGCCGAGGTCGTTCCGGCGAGACCGGCCAGGGCCACGGCGGCGACCGCCGCGGCGAATGTCTTGCGCTTCAATGGAGCATCTCCTCTGCTCGGATGCCCGCTTGGGCCCGCTGAGCGGCGCCCTCGGGGAATCGATCGATCCGAAGACGACCAACGACCGGCCCGGTGGCCGGTACGTGGGCCATTGAGGTGAGCCCGGCGCACTGGGCACGGCCCGCCACGCCCCCGAAGTGCGCCGTCAGGCGGCGTTGTTGAGGAGGCCCTGGCCTGCGGGAGTGGTGGTGCGGAGGGCCGTGTTGTGATGCCGGGTGGTGCGGATGCGGCCGGCGGTGCGGAGGACGGTTGCGTGCCGGCCTGCGCCGGCCGGGGAGATTCCGGCGTGGCGGGCGAGTTCGGTGATCGTGCGGGTACACCGCCGCGAGGACCGAGGGGTCAGTGCGACCCGTCCAGCTCGACACGGACCGTCCTGCCCGTAGGGATTGCGGTCCAGCACCGCCCGTCGGCCGCCCGGCGCGCCGGCCCGGACCGGCTGCGTGATGTACGCGGTGGGCACCGCGCGCGTCTGACACACCGTGTCGCGTACCGGAGCGATTCCGGTACGCGGTACGGCCGTTCGGCGGAGCGCGCGAGGGAGGCACGCGCCTTGATAGCGTCGCTCCCGCGATCGCGGTTTCCGCCTCCCGCCGGGGTCGTCGCCGTGCGTCGTACGGTCCGCCCCGAGGGGCACGGGGAGTTCTGCGGCAAGGACGAAGAGGGCCCGACGCATGAGTCTCGCGCAGTTGCACTACACCTCTGCCTCTGCTGCCTCTGCGGACGACGGCGGGGGCGGGAGCGGCGCGCACTTCACCGCGGTCAGCACAGGACTGCCCACGCAGGTGCTGGCCGAGGCCGAACAGCTCCTTCGCTACGAGCCGCCCGCCGACGCCCCGAACCGGCTGACGGCCGACCAACTCCGCTCTCTCCCCGAGGCGTTCAGCTTCAGCGCGCTGCCGGACGGCGGACACCTGCTGTCCCGTGCGGTGGCGTTCGCCGGTCACGGCACCCTCGGGTTCCACGCGCACGCAGTGCATCTGACGGCCGGTACGCGGCTGCCGGGCGACGCCCTGCCGATCACCGCCTGGCGGTCGCCCAGCTGGGCCTCGACCCCGCCGGACGGCGGCGCCCCCGAGCGGATATCCACGCTGCCCGCCTCCGCCGCCTTCGGCCCCGAGGCGCTGAACGACTTCGCGGTCTCCCGGAGCCCCTGGCTGGCGGCGGTCTTCGCCGACCTGCGCCGGGTGTGCGAGGACCCGTCGGCGGGGCGCCTGGTGCTGGTGGAGCGGCACAGTGCCGATGTGGCCAGGTGGATCGCCCTCGCCTCGGCCGTGCTCCCGGCGGACGACGCGCACCGGCTGACGTTCACGACGTACACCCGCCGCCCGGCGCACTCCCCGCACCAGGTCGTCGGCGTACTCCCGCAGGATGCCCCGCAGGACGGCGGCTCCGGGGCGCAGGCACTGCGGGTGCGCGACTGCGCCGGCGCCCGGCCCGGCGAGCCGGTGGACGACGCCTGGGCCGAGACCTGCGCCCGGATCTGGCGGAACCGGTCCCCCGAGTTGTTCCGGGCGGCGGCCGAACTGCCCGGCGGGCCGTTCGCCGCCGGTCCGCTCGCCGTGACGGCGCTCTGCGCGGGCGTTCCGCTCGGGGCGGCCGAGCGGGCCGCGGCGGCCGAGTGGGCCGCCGAGCGGCCGTACGCGCTGGACGAAGAGCGCACGCACCGGCTCGCCGACGCGCTGACCGACCCGGACCTCGATCGCACGCCGCACGAACTCGCCGCCGTGGCCCTTCTGCTGACGGCGCTCGACGGGCGGGCCCCGGCCACCGTGACCGGTTCCCTCGGCGCCCTGCTGGTGACGGAGGCGGTCTACGGGGCCGATGTCTCCGTGGCTCCACCGGGGCGTTCGGTCTTCACCGGGCCGGGCGGGGAACGCGTCGCCGCGGCACTCGTCGAGGCCGTCGGCGACGATCTGCGTACCGAACTGACCACCGGCGGGCCGGCCTCCCCGGGCGCCGTGCCCGGCCACAGCGTGGGGCGTGCGGTGCAGTTGCTGCGGATCGCGCGGCTGCTCGATCTGGACTGTGCGGAACTGCTCCCCGATGTGGTGGGCCGGATGGCCCGGTCCCTGCTGGACGAAGGGGCGGCCGACTGTGCCGAGGTGCTGCTCGACCTCCTGGACGAGCAGTTCGACGTCCGTACGGCGCTCCTCGGCGAGCTGGACCGGATCGCCCCGCAGGACCCGTCGGCGACGGAGCGGCTGCTGAGCGGGGTCGCGCTGCCGTTCACCGGTGCCCAGGCGCTGCCGCATCTGCGGATGTGCGCGGCGGCGCCGGAGGCCAGGGCGAGCGGCGGCGACGACCGGGTGAAGGTGCTGAACGCGGTGTTGCGGGCCGGTGGAATGTCACCGTTCACCGAGCCGCTGGTGCTGCGGACGGCGGTGGGTCTGGTCTGGGGCGACGGTGCCCCCACGGCGGGCGAGGCCCGGCTGCTGCTGGCCGGGAGCACGTCCGACGCGCATCGGACGGCCGGTACGTGGTCCGTTCTCGTCGCGGCGGCGCTCGGTGCCCCCGCCGACGACCCGGAAGCACCCGAACTCGCCCATGATCTGTTGCGCGGCTTCCCGCGGGAGATCGACGCGCGGGCGCGCGGTGCGCTGCACCTCCTGGAGTTCGCGCGGGACGTCCGGTCGGGGGCGGCGGGGCCCGGCTGGGCGGAGCAGGCCCGGACGCTGTGCGCCGGGGCCGAACCGGTCGAGCCGGGGGTGCGCGAGCAGGCGTTCGGCGCCCTGGCCGGGCGGCTGCTCGACCCGGACCGGCCCGAGGCGGAGCTGTACGCGTTCGTCCACTGCGACGACCCGGACCTCATCGCGGCCTACGGCAGCGCCGCCCGTCGGGACGCGGTGCTCGCCCGGCTGCGCTCCGATCCGGCCTATGTCGCGGACTGCTTCACCGTCTGGAGTTCCCACCCGCACGCGGGCCGGGCCTGGGGCGAGACCCGGGAGGCACTGTTGTCGGGGGTGCTGCGTCCGGTGGTGCGCGGGCTGTCGGCGGGCGAGGTCGCGGCGGTGGAGGAGGCGGCCGAGCGGGCGGGCAGCAGCCGTACGGCGGAGGCGTTCCGGGCGTGGAACCGGCCGGACGGCTTCCGCAGACGGCTCGGCAACAGGATCTCGGCACGGGTCCGCCGGTCGTAGCCGGAAGGACCCGAAAAGGACCCGGAAGGCCCGGAAGGCCCGGAAGAAGCGGGAGAAGCGGGAGAAGCGGGAGACCCGGATGAACCAGGGGCCGTGGCCGGGGCTCCCGGGGCCGTGGTGACCGAGCCCGCCCGCGGTTTCCGGACGGGACGCGGAAGTCGTGGCCCGTCCTGGGCGACCGGTACCGTGTGACCTATCGATCTCGTGCGCTCCCGGCGGGCTGCGTGACACCCCCAGGAGGAACAGATGACGACGAACCGCGGACGCAAGGACGTCATCCGGGACCGGATGGCCGCGACCGGCGAGTCGTACAACGTCGCGGCCCGCAATCTGAAGGCCATGAAGGACATGGGCGCCACGCGCGAGGCCGTCCTGACCCAGCGCTGGCGCCCCGCGGACACGCTCGATGTCCCGTGCCCCTGCGGCGGCACCTGCGAGCCCGGCGAGCGGTGCGAGCGCTGCCACGCGCTGCACCGGCACGTGGCGCGCTACCCCGGCAGCGTCACGGACGTGGAGACCTGGGCCGACCGTTACGACTGCATGGGCTGTGCGTCCTCGTACATCCTGACCGTGGTACTGCCCGGACGGCCGTGGGGTGTCGCCGAGACGGTGGTCCAGGGCGGATCCGCGGAGCCGGTCGTGCGGGCCCGGGTGTTCCCGGGGGTCGCCCATCCGCTGCTGAAGCCGGAGAGCGCCGAGGACGAGGGCTGACGACCGGCGTCGCCCCCGGGGCGGGGCACGGCGTCACAGCACAGCCCGGACGACGGCCGTTCCCGCCGCGACGGCGAGGACCGCGGCCGCGGTGATCAGGAACCGGGGGTTGCCGAGGTTGACCGTCCAGCCGATGCCGACCCGTTTGGGCACCAGGACCGCGGGGTCGTCGGCATTGACGTAGACGGTGCCGGCGCCGCGCCAGAAGCGGTCGTCGTCACGCGGTACGAGTCCGGTGTCCTTCTCGTCCGCGGACGCGGGCAGCCGGCTGCCCGCGGGCCCGACGCGCAGGACGAGGCAGGCGACCAGGGCGAGCATCGCGACGAGCGGCACGCCGGTGACGGCCCAGGTCATGGGCGTGGAGCGGGTGTCGCTCCACATCAGCGCGGACAGCCCGAGCAGCATCAGGTTCAGCAGCGCGGCGATGCCCATCATGGAGCGGGCCGTGAGGACGAGGTAGCGGCGGTACCGTGCGGCGCCGGCCGCGGGGCGGGCCACATCGAGGTCGGCGCGGGCGCGCAGCAGTCCGGCGACCACGGCTGCCACGACGAGGGTGAGCAGCACCTGGCACAGGACGAGGCCGAAGGCCGTCCACACGGTGGTCGGGTAGGACTCGTAGACGGTGCCGCCGGCCGAGCGCCGGGGCATCGCGACGCGGTCGGGCAGCCCGGGGTAGACGACGACGCCGGCGGCGACGCTGACGGCGATCACGACGAGCGCGGGGACGCTCCAGTACCAGGGGAAGCGGACCGGGTCGGTGCGCAGCGAGGTGTCCATGACGGCGCCCTGCCGGGTGTGTTCGTACCAGCCGCCGTCCGCCTTCGCACGGGCTATGCCGCGATGGGCCCGTACCCACAGGGCGGCGGCGAGGGCGCAGAGCAGCAGGGAGCCGGCGGCTCCGGTGGTGAGGGTGCCGAGGGCGGCGCCGAGCGTCGAGGCCGGCACGGTGACGACGGCCGCGGCGACGAGGATCGCGCCGCGGTAGTGGTGGCGCTGTTCCTCGACGGCGGCGGCTCGCGCCTTGTCCGGCGGGACGCGTACGCCGAAGGGGACGGCGGCGGGGTTGAGGAGCGGGCTGGGGGCGGCGTACAGGACGGCGCTCAGCACCGCGAGGATGCCGAAGTTGAGAGCTGCGTCGACCAGCAAGGTGTTCACCTGTCCGTTCTTGTCGCTGATCCCGGCTGGGCGGGACGCCGCGCCGGGATCCGGCGCGGTCTTTCCGATCCGCGTTCCGCGAGCCGTTCCTCGCGGCGGTCCCACGGGTCAGGGCGTCTCGTCCGGTCGCCCGGGGAAACCGTCCAGGACCGTCTCGACATGGCGCGTCACCTCCTGTCTCGGGATCCCGCGGACATCCAGCTCGGCCAGGAGGGTGCGCATGCGCGCCTCCCAGTCGACACCGGCCCGCAGTTCGTCCGACGGCTGCTTGACGTCGGACCGGACCGCCGCGCCGCTCTTGCGGTTGATGCGGATGATCCCTTCGCGTCGTAGCAGGTCATAGGCCTTGTTGACGGTGTGGAAGTTGATCGCCAGATCGACTGCCAGCTGCCTGGTGGACGGAAGTCCGGCACCGGGCGCCAGCGCGCCTTCCGCGATGGCTTCCACCACCCGGTCCCGGATCTGCTGATAGATCGGCACCTCGCTGTCGAGGTCGAGCACTAGGTACACACCGCAATCCTATCTGCTATACATCTAATAGAACAGACGCTCATGGCAACGCGGCAGGCGCGGCGACAGCGCGCGACTGCCCGGGGGCCCCGCCCGGGCCCCAAAAGGAGGGGGAATCCCCATGGCACTGATGAACATCTCCGACACCGGCCTCACCATCGAGTTCAGCGGTCGCGAGCGCACCTGGACCCTGCGCGGCTCCCTCACCGTCCCGCTCGCCGCGGTCCGCCGGGTGACCGTCATCGACAACCCCCTGCGCGCCGCCCACGGCACCCGCAAGGGCCTGCACGCCTCCGGAATCGCCAAGATCGGCGTCTGGGGACTGGTCGTCGGCCCTCGTCAGCTCGTGGCCGCCTACCGGGGCAGGCCGGGACTGCGCGTGGAGCTGGACCGCGCCGCCGCCGATGGCGACTTCGACGAGCTGATCCTCTCGCTCGACGATGCGCGGCAGGCCGCACGGCTGATCGAGCAGCGGGTGGGGAGCCACCGATGAGCGGACGGCCGCAGGGCCCGCACATAGAGGTCAGCGGGCTGACCAAGCGTTACGGAGCGGTCCGGGCCGTCGATGACCTGAGCTTCACCGTGCGGCCGGGCGTCGTGACGGGCTTCCTCGGCCCCAACGGCGCGGGCAAGAGCACGACGATGCGGATGGTCCTCGGCCTGGTCGCCCCCACCTCCGGCA
Organism: Streptomyces sp. NPDC127117; assembly: GCF_042677325.1. Taxonomy (NCBI): domain Bacteria; kingdom Bacillati; phylum Actinomycetota; class Actinomycetes; order Kitasatosporales; family Streptomycetaceae; genus Streptomyces; species Streptomyces sp. NPDC127117. The sequence continues at coordinate 9,281 of NZ_JBHXTM010000057.1, read as the reverse complement.
CCGCCACCATCGGCGGCAGGCGGTACGTGGACCTGCCCAGGCCCTCCGCCACCGTGGGCGCCGTGCTCGACGCCTCCGCGGTCCACCCCGGCCATTCGGCGCGGGACCATCTGCACATCTACCGCACCATGGGCGGCCACCCGGCCGACCGGGTCGACCGGTTGCTGACCCGGCTGGGACTCGCCGAGGTGGCGGGCCGCCCGACCCGCACCTTCTCCACGGGCATGCGGCAACGGCTCTCGCTCGCCACCGCGCTGCTGGGCGACCCGCGGGTCCTGCTGCTGGACGAGCCGGGCAACGGGCTCGACCCGGAGGGCATCGCCTGGCTGCGCGGACTGCTGCGCGGGCTGGCCGCCGAGGGACGCACCGTGCTGGTCTCCAGTCATGTGCTGAGCGAGGTGCAGCAGCTCGTCGAGGACGTCGTCGTGATCCGGAAGGGCCGGCTGGTGGCGGCGGGACCGCTGGCGGAGATCGAGCGGTCGTCGCCGGGCACGGTGCTGGTCCGCTCACCGGACGCGGCGGCTCTGCGCGCCGCACTGCTGCGCGGCACCGCGCGGGACGGGGCGGCGGACCGGGTGGACCTCATGGCGGACGGCAGCCTGCGCGTGTACGGGATGGCGGACCGCGCCGTCGCGGATCTGGCCGCCGCCGAGCGGCTGCGGGTCCACGGGCTGACCGCCGAGGCCGGCCTGGAGCAGCTCTTCCTCCGGCTGGCCGGGGACGATGGAGCGGGCGGCCACGACCGGCCGCGAGCAGCGACGGACGAGAAGGCGGCACGGCGATGAACGCACTGGTCAAGGCGGAGTTCCGGCGGCTGGCCGCCACCCGCCTCCCGCTGTGGGCACTCCTCGCGGCCGTGGTCCTCGGCGGCGGCATGGTGGGGGCGATGACGCTGGTCGGCCCGGAGAACTTCGATCCGCCGGCGCCCGGACTGGACACGGGGGCCGGCGTCCGCTCCGTGCTCGGGATGCTGAGCTTCACGGTGTTCCTGCCTGCCGCGCTCGGCACCCTGGCGATGACGTCGGAGTACCGCCACCGCACCGCCACGTACACCTTTCTGCACGCCCCGCGGCGCCGGCAGGTGCTGAGCGCCAAGCTCGTCGCGTACGGCGCCGCCGGTCTGCTGTACGGGCTGGTGCTCGCCGGCACCGCGGCGGCCGCCTTCTTCGGGGGTGTCGCGGCGCGCGGGGTGACGCCGGGCATGGCCACCGGCGAGGTACTTGGGCTGCTCGTCCGGCCGGCGGTGGCGATGGCGGTGTACACCCTGCTGGGCGTGGCCGCCGGGGCGCTGATCCGGCATCAGGTCGCGGCGCTGGCCGTCGTCATCGGCTATCTGTACGCGGGCGAGTACCTGCTGATGATGGTCCCGGGCGTCAAGCTGCTCTACCCGCTGCTGCCCGGCGGCGCCACGGCGTCCCTGACCGGCTTCAGCTATGTGACGGACACGATGGCCGCGGAGCTGGCGACCGGCCCGGTGCCGCTGCTCTCCCCCGTCGGCGGCGCACTGCTGCTGGCCGGGTACGCACTGGTCGCGGCGTTCGTCGCGGTCCTGGTGCCGATGCGCAGGGACGTGTACTGACTCCGCGCGGCGCGGCGGGTGCCCCGGAC
>NZ_JBHXTM010000057.1:0-7663 GCF_042677325.1 Streptomyces sp. NPDC127117 | reverse complement strand
GGGGGTCTGGGGCGCCTGGCGGTGGCGTGTTTTTCGCCCGCGGGGGGGGGGGGGGGCCCCCCCGCCGGGGGCCCCCCCCCCCCCGCCGCGTCCTGCCTGTCTCAGCCCTCGTCCGGGGCCAGCCGCAGCGAGATCGAGTTGATGCAGTACCGCTGGTCCGTGGGGGTCGGGTAGCCCTCGCCCTCGAAGACATGGCCGAGGTGCGATCCGCAGCGTGCGCAGCGGACCTCGGTGCGGACCATGCCGTGGCTGCGGTCCTGGATCAGTTCGACCGCGTCACTGTCCTTCGGGTCGTAGAAGGACGGCCAGCCGCAGTGCGACTCGAACTTGGTGTCCGAGCGGAACAGGTCGGCGCCACAGGCGCGGCAGGAGTAGACGCCCGTGGTCTTGGTGTCGGTGTACTCGCCGACGAAGGCGGGTTCGGTGCCGGCCTGGCGCAGGACCGCGTACTCGGCCGGGGTCAGCTCCGCCCGCCACTGCTCGTCCGGCTTCTCGATGTCGTACGACACGTCGCTCCCTCAGCTCGACAGGTGGTCCAGGATCTGCGGGCCGAGGTCGGTGACGTCGCCCGCTCCCATGGTGAGAACGAGATCGCCGGGCTTCGCCATTCCCGCGACGACCCCGGGAACCGCGGCCTTGTCGTGGACGGCGGTGACGTCGGCGCCCGCGGCCCGTGCGGCGTCGATGATCAGGTCGCTGGTGATGCCGGGGATCGGGTCCTCGCGGGCCGGGTAGATGTCCAGCACCACGGAGGCGTCGGCCAGCGCGAGGGCCTGGCCCATCTCGGTGCCGAGTTCCTGGGTGCGGGAGAAGAGGTGGGGCTGGAAGACGACCAGGAGACGGGCGTCCGACACGGCGCCGCGCATCGCTTCGAGGTCCGCGGTCATCTCGGTGGGGTGGTGCGCGTACGAGTCGATGACCTGCACGCCCGCCACCTCGCCCTTGAGCTGGAGGCGGCGCTTGACCCCGGTGTACTTGCCGAGGGCCGAGGCCAGGTTGTGCGCCGGGACGCCGAGGGCGACACCGGCGGCGAGGGCCGCGACGGCGTTGAGGGCGTAGTGACGGCCGGGCACGGAGACCGTGAACGTGAGGAACTTCCCGTTCAGGACGACCGTGACCTCGCTGGTCAGTCCGCGCGGGGTGATCTTGTGGACGCGTACGTCGGCGGCCTCGGCCTCGCCGTAGGTGACGACGTTCAGCGAGGGGAGGGACCGGACCCGCTCCGTCAGCTCGACGGCGCCGGCCTGGTCGGCGGAGATCACCAGGGTGCCGCCGGGGACGATCTTGCCGGCGAACGCCTCGAACGACTCGTGGATCTCGTCCATCGAGGCGTAGTTCGCGTGGTGGTCCAGCTCGACGTTGAGGACGATCGCGACCTCGGGGTCGTACTTCTGGAAGCTGCGGTCGCTCTCGTCCGCCTCGGCGACGAAGATCGGTCCCTCGCCGTGCGCGGCGTTGGTGCCGGGGCCGGCGAGGTCGCCGCCGATGGCGTACGAGGGGTCGAGGTTCAGCTCGGTCAGGGCGACGGCCAGCATCGACGTGGTGGTCGTCTTGCCGTGCGTACCGGCCACCGCGAGGGCACGCAGCCCGCCCATGAGCGAGGCGAGCGCGTCGGAGCGGTGCACGACGGGGACCGACAGCTCGGCGGCGCGCAGCAGCTCCGGGTTGTCGGCGCGGATTGCGCTGGAGACGACGACGCACGAGGCGTCGTCCGCCAGATGTCCGGCGGCGTGCCCGATGTGGACGGTCGCCCCCAGCGCCCGCAGTGCCTCGGCGGTACCCGACTCCTTGGCGTCGCTGCCCGCGACCTTGGCGCCGCGCTGGGCGAGGATCTTCGCGATGCCCGACATTCCGGCGCCGCCGATGCCGATGAAGTGCGGCCGTTCCATGGCGGCAGGAATACCGGGTGCCATGCGTGTGTCTCCCAGAGGTCGATGCGGGTACCGCAGTCGGTACGAGGTGCCCGCCCAGCCTATTCGCTGTGCGCGAAGAGCTTGAGCACCGGTACGCCGACCTTGTGACGGGCCCTGGACGCCCAGTCGCGGTGGAAGAACTCCTCGACGTAGTGCGGCGCGGTCAGCACGATGACCTCGTCCGCCTCCGCGTCGTCGACCACGGACTTCAGCTTGTCCAGCGGGTGGTCCTCGATCACCTGTCCGACCGCTTCGGAGCCGGCCTGCCGCAGCGCCTCCAGTGACACTTCGAGCGCGAGTTCGGCGGGTCGTCTGGCGTTCTCGCCCTCCGGCTCCTCGCTCTCCCTGGCGGCTTCCTTGAGTTCGCCCATCGCCAGGTCGTCGATCGCCCGCAGCAGCACATCGGCCTGGTCACCGCGCGGCTGCATGAGCACGACGAAGGAGATCTGCTCCTCCCCGTGCAGGGTGGTGACGAACTCGACGTCCTCGGAGGTGAGAGGCTTCTCGATCATCAAAACGCTGGTGAACACCACGGGCGCCCTTCTGCTTCAGTGACCGTCGCCGATCACTGCTGAAACCATCCTTCCCCGTGCTCGCACGGGGTCTGCGAGAGTAATTGTGCCCACCGGAAGCTAACCGGAACGGCAAATTCCGCTGAATGTCAGCTCCGACGGTACCGAGTGAAGAGGAACCCGGCCTCTTCCAGCATCGATGCCAGGGCGAATCGTTCCGGCACAGCCACCGAGGGGCCGCCCGCGATCCGCTGCGCGCCCCCGGCGGTCATCATCGGCGAGAGGGTCAGACAGAGCTCGTCCAGCACCCCGGCGGCCACGAACTGGCCCAGCATCCTGGGGCCGCCCTCGGTCAGCAGCCGCTTGAACCCGCGGTCCGCCAGCTCCCGCACGGCCCTGGCGGGATCCACCCGGGAGCCCTCCCCCGCGGTCACCACCTCGGCGCCCGCCCGGCGCGCCTCCTCGATCCGGCCGGGCGGGGCCCCTGCGCCGGTCAGTACGAGGGTCGGGACGAGCGGCTCGGTGAAGAGCGGCAACGAGAAGTCGAGGTCCAGACTGCCGCTCACCACGGCGATCGCCGGGGCGGGCCCCTGCCCGGCCGCGGCCCGGCGGGCGGCGAACGCCTCACGGGCCCTGGCCGGGCGGTAGCCCTCCAGGCGTACCGTCTCCGCTCCGGCGAGGACCACGTCCGCCAGACCGCGCAGGGTGCCGAAGATCCGCATGTCGCTCTCGCAGGAGATCGGCTGCGAGCGGCCGTCGTGCTGGGCGGCCCCGTCGAGCGTCGAAACCATGTTGGCGCGCAGCCAGGGGCCGTCCTGCTCGGGGTAGGCGTAGGCGTCGGCCAGGGCGTCCAGACTCCACTCCCCCTCGTCGTCGGCCGGTGTCAGGTCGGTCACAGGGAAGAGGCGTCGCATGTCGTGCAGTCTGGCACGGCGCTTAAGGTTGAGAGTTGTGTCGTCCTCCACAGCCCTGCCGGGGCAGAGCCCCATAGCCGAAACGGCCCCCCTGTCCCTCTGCGCACTGGAGCCCCGCGTTCCCGCCGACCGGCTGGTCGCCGAGATGGTGCCGCCGCCTCGCTTCGACTCCGTGCGCTTCGATACGTACGTCCCGGACCCGAACCAGCCGAGCCAGACCGAGGCGGTCCAGGTCCTGAGCGGCTTCGCGGCCGGGCTCGGCGGGGCGCACGCCAGCGGCTCGGGCAAGCGCAAGTGGTTCAGCAGGAAGCCCGCCGCTCCGTCGGCACCCCTCGGGGTCTACCTCGACGGCGGCTACGGCGTCGGCAAGACCCATCTGCTGGCCTCCCTCTGGCACGCCACCCCCGCCGCCCCGTCGCTGAAGGCGTTCGGCACCTTCGTCGAGCTGACGAACCTGGTCGGCGCGCTGGGCTTCCAGCAGACCGTGCAGACGCTGAGCGGGCACCGGCTGCTGTGCATCGACGAGTTCGAGCTGGACGACCCGGGCGACACCGTGCTGGTGTCGTCGCTGCTGAGCCGGCTGGTGGAGGCGGGGGTCGCGCTCGCCGCCACCTCCAACACGCTGCCCGGCAAGCTCGGCGAGGGCCGGTTCGCCGCGGCGGACTTCCTGCGGGAGATCCAGGGGCTGTCCGCGCACTTCCGCCCGCTGCGGATCGACGGCGAGGACTACCGCCACCGGGGGCTGCCCGAGGCGCCCGCACCGTACTCCGAGGAGCAGGTCACCAGGGCGGCGTACGCCACCGAGGGGGCCAGCCTGGACGACTTCCCCTCGCTGCTCGACCATCTCGCCCGGGTCCACCCGAGCCGCTACGGCGCGCTGACGGACGGCCTGCGGGCGGTCTGCCTCACCGAGGTCCAGCCGGTCCCCGACCAGTCGACCGCGCTGCGGCTCGTCGTCCTCGCCGACCGGCTGTACGACCGGGAGGTCCCGGTGCTCGCCTCCGGGCTGCCGTTCGACCGGCTGTTCAGCGAAGAGATGCTGAACGGCGGGTACCGGAAGAAGTACTTCCGGGCGATCTCCCGGCTGACGGCGCTGGCGCGTGACGCGAAGGGGCTGGTGGCGCAGTAGGTTCGGGGGCGTACCACCCGAAGCGCCCCCGGGCGCCCCGGGGCTCCCGTAGCGACCGCGCACACCGTTTGAAGGGATCCAGCATGGCTACCACCCGCCAGGCCCACACGGTCTGGGAAGGCAACCTGATCGAGGGCAAGGGTGTCGTCACCTTCGACTCCTCCGGCATCGGCGAATTCGACGTCTCCTGGCCGTCCCGCGCGGAGAAGGCGAACGGCAAGACCTCTCCCGAGGAGCTCATCGCGGCGGCCCACTCCAGCTGCTTCTCGATGGCGCTGGCCCACGGGCTGGCCTCGGCCGGCACCCCGTCGACCCAGCTGACCACCACGGCCGACGTCACCCTCCAGCCCGGCACCGGCATCACCGGCATCCACATCACCGTCCAGGGTGTGGTGCCCGGCATCGACGAGGCGGACTTCGTCAAGGCCGCCGAGGACGCCAAGGCGAACTGCCCGGTCAGCCAGGCGCTGACCGGCACGACGATCACGCTCTCCGCCTCGCTGGCCTGACCACAGGGGCCACTCCCGGCCCGGGACACACCTGCGGCACAGTGACCCGCATGGTTCCCGCGCGGCTGTACGCGTGGTACACACATGCGGGTCACTTCTCCTGTCCGCCAGCAGGGAGTTGCCCCATGTCATCAGAGACGTCACGACCGACCGCAGAAATGTCGCGACCCGCCGCCACCCGCCGTCAGGTCCTGGCCGGCAGCGGCGCGGCCATCGCCTCCGTCGCCTTCACCGGAGCGTTCTCCGAACTCTTCGCGGGCACCGCGGCCGCCCGGGGACACAGCGGGTACGGCCCGCTGGTGCCCGACCCCGACGGACTGCTCGACCTTCCCGGAGGCTTCCGCTACCGGGTGCTGTCCCGGGAGGGCGACCCGCTCCGCTCCGGCGAGGGCCAGGTCCCCGGCAACCACGACGGCATGGCCGCCTTCGCGGGCCGCCACGGCCACGTCCGCCTGGTCCGCAACCACGAGAACCGCGCCACCGCGAAGCGTCCGGTCCCGGTCGTCGAAGGCCTCACCTACGACCCGATGGGCAAGGGCGGCTGTACGGCCCTGGAGCTGGACGGCCGCAACAACGTCCTCGGTGAACGCGTCGCCATCGCCGGTACGGCGGTGAACTGCGCGGGTGGCCGCACCCCCTGGAACACCTGGCTGACCTGCGAGGAGACCGAGGACAGAGCCGGCACCAACGGCTACACCAAGGACCACGGCTTCATCTTCGAGGTGGACGGTGCCGATCCGCACCGCACCGGGGCAGTGCCGCTCACCGCGATGGGCCGCTTCCAGCACGAGGCCATCGCGATCGACCCGAAGAGCGGGATCGTCTACGAGACGGAGGACGCGTTCGAGAAGCCGTTCGGGCTCTTCTACCGCTTCCTGCCGAACAAGCCGCTCGGCGGTACGGGCTCGCTGCGGGCCGGCGGCCATCTGGAGGCCATGCGGGTGCCGGGCGTCCCCGACCTCTCCGTGGTCCAGGAGACCGGTGCGAGCTTCGAGGGCATCGAGTGGGTTCCGGTCCCCGATCCGCTGGCGGCCGGGACACCGATCCGGTTCCAGGACTTCGGCCCGAAGGGCATCACCCACGCGCAGAAACTGGAGGGCTGCTACTGGGGCGGCTCCTCGGTCTACTTCGTCTCCAGCTTCGCGCACAGCGCGGAGGGGTCGGCCGCCGACCACTACGGCCAGGTCTGGCGGTACGAGCCGAAGCGGCGCCGCCTCACCCTCGTGATCGTCTTCGGCCCCGGCACCGACGTGCAGTTGCCGGGCGAGTCCCCGGACAACATCTGTCTCGCCGCCGACGGCGGGCTGATGGTGTGCGAGGACGGCGGCGGCGCACAGCATGTGTTCGGGCTGACGCGGCGCGGCGAGGTGTACGCGATGGCGCGGGGCCGGCAGAACATCGGGACACCTCAGGAACCGGAGTGGGGAGAGTTCGCCGGGGTCACGTTCTCGCCGGACGGCGGGACGATGTTCGTGAACTGCTACACGCCGGGAACCACGTTCGCGGTGACGGGACCGTGGCACTGACGTACTGATCCACCAAAGGTGTCGGAGGGGGCGGGCAGCCGGTGTCCGCCCCCTTCGCGCCGCCCGGACCGGGGTCCGCGTTCCGCACAGCGGAACAGCGGGCGGGAGGGCCGGACGAACGGCCCGCGGGACGACGGATGTTGATCGAGGAAGCTGCGGCGGGACGCCGTTCGTGGAGATAGGCTCCCGCCTGGTTCCGCGTGCCTCCGCGGGACCTGCCGCACCGGCCGGGACGGAAGAACGCCTTGTGCTCGCCGGTGCACCGCATGTTTTCCACAGCCTCGAAACCAACCCCGATGGGACGTGAACAATGAGGCGCGAAACCGCACGGCACGACATCACCGTCGTCGGCGGCGGACTGGCCGGTGTGTGTGCGGCGATAGCCGCCGCCCGGCTGGGCCGTACCGTGGCACTCATCAACAACCGGCCGGTTCTCGGCGGGAATTCCAGCAGCGAGGTCCGGGTCTGGGTCGTCGGCGCCACCGCGCACGGCAACAACCACAACGCCCGCGAGGGCGGCATCATGGGCGAGCTCTTCGTCGAGAACCAGTTCCGCAACCCGGACGGAAATCCGTACTACTGGGACACGGTCGTGCTGGACGCGGTCCGGGCCGAGCCCGGGATCACGCTCTACCTCAACACCGACGTCAGGGAAGTGGACGCCCAGGGGCCCGAGGACGCCCGGCACATCACCGCCGTCACCGGGTGGATGATGGGCTCCGAGCGGCACATCCGCTTCGAGAGCGAGATGTTCCTGGACTGTTCGGGGGACGGTCTGATCGGCCACCTGGCGGGTGCCCGGCACCGCATCGGCCGGGAGTCGCGCGCCGAGTACGACGAGGCTTGGGCACCCGAGGAGGCCGATCGCATCACGCTGGGATCGACCCTGCTCTTCTACACCAAGGACGCCGGGCACCCGGTCAAGTACGTGCCGCCGTCCTTCGCCAAGAACATCGCCGAGACCTCCATCCCGCAGCGGCGCATCATCAAGTCCGGTGACAACGGCTGCGCGTACTGGTGGATCGAGTTCGGCGGTGAGCTGGACACGGTGCATGACAACGATGCCATCCGTGACGAGCTGTGGGCGGTCATCCACGGCATCTGGGACCACATCAAGAACTCCGGCGAGTTCGACGCCGCCAACATGACGCTGGAATGGG
>NZ_JBHXTM010000056.1:0-46374 GCF_042677325.1 Streptomyces sp. NPDC127117 | reverse complement strand
GGCCCCCCACGCACCGCGTGGGGGGCCTGCGGCCATCCGTCGTCTCAGAGCCAGCTCGCGAACTCCAGCGTCAGCTCGCCCTCCTGGCGGCGGCCGACCGCCAGTGCCCGGGTTCCCGACTCCACCGCACGGAACAGTGTCCAGCCGTGCAGCCGCTCCCGGTCCACGTCCAGCGAATCGGCCAGCTTCTTGACCCGGCGGCGGGCCGTCACCGCGCCGCCGGGCGAGGCGATCAGATCCTCGACCCGGTCGCGCACCAGCCGCGCCAGATCGTAGGCACGTTCACCCACCAGCGGCTCCGGGCCGACCGTCAGCCACGGCACCCGCTCCCCGGCCAGTACCTTGCTCTGCCGGAAGTTGCCGTGCAGCAGCAGGAGTTCGGGGGAGTGGGCGACCAGCTCCTCGCGTGCCGCGAGCGCCGCGGAGACCAGCGGCTCCAGGCCCGGGTCGGCCGCCGCGCTCGCCCGCATCGGCTCGATGCGGCGCCCGGTCCGTTCGGCGACCGTCTCGAAACCGTGCCCGGCCGGCGGCTCGACCCACAGCCGGCGCACCGTCCCCGCCGCCTCCAGCAGCGCCTTCGCCTCCGGCAGCGAACGCAGCGACACCTCGGGGTGCAGCCGCTCCAGCAGCAGTGCGCCGGGTCCGGATGCGATGAGCTGCACCGCGCCCCAGCCGTTCCAGTGGGCCAGCGCCGCCCGCTCCAGCTCGGGAGCGGCCCCGGGCGGCGCGATCTTCAGCGCGGCCGGGGTGCCGTCGGCGCTGGTCACCAACAGGACCAGACTGCTGCGGCCCCCCGGGGCGGCGACCCGCTCCACGGTCGTGTTCTGCCCGGTGGCGGACAGCGCTTCCTCGGTCAGTGCGGGAAGCCGCGCGAGCCAGTCGGCGGCGCCTTCGTCCCCGTGCGACTCGCCCAGCGCCCGCACCAGACGCTGCGGCGGTTCGAAACCCATACGTGCCTTGTTCCCTTTCAGAGCTCTTTCAGTGCGTCCCACCGGACCTGTTCGTCCCACCGGCCCCGCTCTTCGCGGCGGCCCCGGCGTTCGCGCCGTTGCCTTCGGAGGCCCGCTCGGCGAGCCCGGGAAAGGCTACGCCGCCGCCCCGCCAGCGGACCGCGCGCACCGCGGCCTCCCGCAGCGCGTCGGCGGCCTCCCGCCTGAGCGGCCCCTCGGCGGCCCGTACGAGATCGGAGTACACGCCCGCGACCCGGTTCTCCAGCACGGCCGCCAGCCGCACCGCCGCGGCCGGGTCCGGCACTGCGAACGGCAGAGCGTACGCGGCCTGTGCCGCCACCGGCTCACCGCCCAGTCCGCGCACGGTCCGCGTCAGCGCGTCGCGCCGGGCCCGGTGCGCGTGGTGGGCCGCCGTCGCCTCGGCCCGGCGGCCCTCGGCGACCCGGCCGCCGACCACCCCGTACCCGTACACCGCCGCGTGTTCGGCGGCCAGGGCCGCCTGTGCGGCCTTTCGTGTCGCGGCGCTCATGACGAGGTCTCCTTGGCCAGTTCGGTCAGCAGATAGGCGTGGGCAGCGCCCGCCGCCGCGATCGACGCCAGCAGTCGGGCCAGCTCCGGCGGGGCCTCCATCAGGGCCGCCAGATGCGCGTCCGCGGCACGGCGCTCCGCCGCGGCCAGTTCCTTGACGGCGGACCGGGCGTCGGTCGCGCGCGTCCGCGTGAAGGCGAGCGCCTGCGCCCCGTCGGGGGCCAGCGCCTTCGCGTGGGCGCGCACGGCGTCCCGCAGCGGCGCGAGCCCCGCCTCGGTCGCCGGATGGGCCCTGACCACGTGCTCGTACCCGCCGAGCAGTTCCAGACTGGTCCGCGCGGCCGTCGCCCGGATCTTCTTCTCGGCCCGTGCCACCGAGGCCTGCTCGGCCGCGGTCGCTGCCCCGGTCCGGCCGGTCTCCTTCCCGCGTCCGGGCCCGTCACCGCAGCCGGCCAGCACCGCCCCCAGGGCGATCGCTCCCGTCGCGCCGAACACACCTCTGCGCGTCGTCCCCGTGCGCCGCACCTGTTCTCCTTCGGGCCTAGGGTCTTTCGTCCGGATCATGCCGGGCTTGCGTGCCCCGGTGCCGCGCCTCGCGGCGTTGTCGTCACTCGCCATGGCTCTGCCATGACTCCCTCCTCCGCCCTGCGATCCACGGCACCGGACCCCGCTCCCTGATCCGGCCTGATCAAAACGGAAGACCCTAGCCCTGACTTGACTGGATCTGTCCTGAAGTGATCACCGCAGGCGAGCGTACCTGCGGCCGCGGAGCCGGCGGACGGCAACACCCCTCGGGACCGGATACCCTTTGACCTGACACGCGACGATCCCCACAACAGCACACGCGGCCGAGGAGTCACCCGGATGAGCACCACCCAGAGCGAGAGGCTGCGCGGGCTGCTCGAACCGCTCGTCAGCGCCGAACAGCTGGATCTCGAAGAGATCGAGGTGTCCCGGGCCGGCCGCCGCCGCGTGCTGCGGATCATCGTGGACTCCGAAGAGGGCGTCGAGCTGGACGCCTGCGCCGAGCTGAGCCGCGCGATCTCCGAGAAGCTCGACGAGACCGACGCGATGGGCGACGACGAGTACGTCCTCGAAGTCAGTTCCCCCGGTGCCGACCGTCCGCTGACGGAGCACCGCCACTACGTACGTGCCACGGGCCGCCTGGCCAAGCTGCATCTGCGCGAGGGCGGCGAGCTGGTGGCCCGCATCCTCGCCGTGGACGAAGAAGGACTCGACCTCGAAGTGCCGGGCGTCAAGGGCCGCAAGCCCACGTCCCGCCGGGTCGCCTTCGACGAGATCGCCAAGGCGCGCGTGGAGATCGAATTCAGCCGCAAGGACAAGAAGGAAGAGGAGGCGTAGCCGTGGACATCGACGTGAAGCTCTTGAAGGGCTTGGCACAGGACAAGGAGATCCCCTTCGACGTGCTCGTCGAGGCGATCGAGTCGGCCCTCCTCATCGCCTACCACCGTACCGACGGAAGCCAGCGCCGCGCGCGAGTGAAGCTCGACGAGCGCGGCCATGTGACGGTGTGGGCGAAGGAGGACCCGGCCGACCTGGAAGAGGGCCAGGAGCCCAAGGAGTTCGACGACACCCCGTCCGGGTTCGGCCGGATCGCCGCGACCACCGCCAAGCAGGTCATCCTGCAGCGGCTGCGCGACGCCGAGGACGACAAGACGTTCGGTGAGTACGCGGGCCACGAGGGCGATGTCGTCACCGGCGTCGTCCAGCAGGGCAAGGACCCGAAGAACGTCCTGGTCGACATCGGCAAGCTGGAAGCGATCCTGCCGGTGCAGGAGCAGGTCCCGGGCGAGGAGTACACCCACGGCCTGCGGCTGCGCACCTATGTCGTACGGGTCGCCAAGGGCGTGCGGGGCCCGTCCGTGACGCTGTCGCGGACCCACCCCAACCTCGTGAAGAAGCTCTTCGCGCTGGAGGTGCCGGAGATCGCCGACGGTTCCGTCGAGATCTGCGCCATCGCCCGCGAGGCCGGTCACCGCACCAAGATCGCGGTCCGCTCGACCCGCTCCGGGCTGAACGCCAAGGGCGCCTGCATCGGCCCGATGGGCGGCCGGGTGCGCAATGTCATGGCCGAGCTGCACGGCGAGAAGATCGACATCGTGGACTGGTCGGACGACCCGGCCGAGATGGTGGCCAACGCGCTGTCGCCCGCACGGGTGAGCGAGGTCGAGGTCGTCGACCTCGGCGCCCGGTCCGCCCGGGTCACCGTGCCGGACTACCAGCTGTCGTTGGCGATCGGCAAGGAGGGGCAGAATGCCCGCCTCGCCGCCCGTCTCACCGGCTGGCGCATCGACATCCGCCCGGACACCGAGACCGACGCCGAACGCGACGTCGCCGACCGGGAGCGGGCCGAACGGGCCCGCGAGCGGTCCGAGCGGCGCTGAACCGGCGCCGTCGGGAATATTTCTCAGTGGCAATGCCGCTGAGATCACGACAACATCCGTTCGATTTTTGCCCCAAAGGGGTGAGGTCGGTGCGGGGAGGTAGACTTAGCTGTGTCTGGCCGGACGCACGCCCGCGCTTGCCCTGAGCGAACCTGTGTGGGATGCCGGGAGCGGGCGGCCAAGAGCGAGCTGCTGCGCATCGTCGCGGACGGGGACGCCTGCGTCCCTGATCCTCGCGGTACGCTGCCCGGCCGGGGTGCATATGTACACCCCGCCTCCGTCTGTCTGGACCTGGCGGTTCGCCGCCGGGCCTTCCCCCGGGCCTTCAAGGCCAAGGGGCCGTTCGACCCCGCCGCAGTGCAGCGGTTCGTCGAGCGGGTGACACCGTAAGAAATGAACGGCACGGGCCCCCGTGCGGTCAGGTACCTCGCGAGTTGGAAGTAGGTCGAGATTGCGATGAGCACTCGATGAGTACGCGATGAGTACGCCCATGAAGTAGCGACGGTCCGGCGGTAACCCGGACCTAAAAGGAGCGAAGTGGCTAAGGTCCGGGTATACGAACTCGCCAAGGAGTTCGGCGTCGAGAGCAAGGTCGTCATGGCCAAGCTCCAAGAACTCGGTGAATTCGTCCGTTCGGCGTCCTCGACGATCGAGGCGCCGGTTGTACGCAAGTTGACTGACGCACTGCAGGGGCCCGGCGGCAACGCCGGCAAGTCCGCTGCAAAGCCTGGCGCGCCCCGCAAGGCGACGCCCGCAAAGCCCGCAGCGCCCTCCCCGGCCGCTGCGGCACGTCCCGCTGCCCCGAAGCCCGGCGCCCCGGCCCCCAAGCCGGCCCCCGCCGCCCCGGCGAGCAGCACCCCCGCAGCGCCTTCCGCGCCGTCTGCCGGCCCGCGTCCGGGCCCGAAGCCCGCGCCCAAGCCCGCTCCGGTGACCCCGGTGCCCGCCGCCGAGTTCTCGGCTCCGGCTCCGGCCCAGCCCGCTGCCCCGCAGCAGCAGGCCCCGCGCCCCACGGGTGCCACCCCCGGGCCCCGTCCGACCGGTGGCCGTCCGGCCCCGGGCGGCGGTCAGCGCGACGGCGGCCGCGGTGGCGAGCGCGGCGGCGACCGCCCCGCGCGTCCCGCCGGCCAGGGTGCCCCGCGCCCCGGCGGCGCCCGTCCGGCCGGTCCCCGTCCGGGCAACAACCCCTACACCTCCGGCGGCTCGACGGGCATGGCCCGTCCGCAGGCGCCCCGTCCCGGCGGCGCCCCGCGTCCCGGTGGCGGCCAGGACCGTCCGGGCGCCCCGCGTCCGCAGGGCGGCCCCGGTGGTGCTCCGCGGCCCCAGGGTCAGGGCGGCGCCCGTCCGACTCCGGGCGGCATGCCCCGTCCGCAGGCTCCCCGTCCGGGCGGTGCCCCGGGTGGTAACCGTCCGAACCCGGGCATGATGCCGCAGCGTCCCGCTGCCGGCCCGCGTCCCGGTGGTGGCCCCGGCGGTGGCCGTGGTCCCGGTGGCGGCGGTCGTCCCGGCGGTGGCGGCGCAGGCCGTCCCGGCGGCGGTGGCTTCGCCGGCCGTCCGGCCGGTCCCGGTGGCGGTGGCGGCGGTTTCGCCGGTCGTCCCGGTGGCGGCGGTGGCGGTGCGGGTCGTCCCGGCGGTGGCGGCGGCTTCGGCGGTCGTCCCGGCTTCGGTGGACGTCCCGGCGGCCCCGGTGGCCGTGGTGGCACACAGGGTGCGTTCGGCCGCCCCGGCGGTCCCGCGCGTCGTGGTCGCAAGTCGAAGCGGCAGAGGCGCCAGGAGTACGAGGCCATGCAGGCCCCGTCGGTGGGCGGCGTCATGCTGCCTCGCGGCAACGGGCAGTCCGTCCGTCTGTCGCGCGGTGCCTCCCTCACCGACTTCGCGGAGAAGATCAACGCCAACCCGGCGTCGCTCGTCGCCGTGATGATGAACCTCGGCGAGATGGTCACGGCGACGCAGTCCGTCTCCGACGACACCCTCAGGCTGCTCGCGGACGAGATGAACTACGTCCTTGAGATCGTCAGCCCCGAGGAGGAGGACCGCGAGCTGCTGGAGTCCTTCGACATCGAGTTCGGCGAGGACGAGGGCGGCGAAGAGGCCCTGGTCTCCCGTCCGCCGGTCGTGACCGTCATGGGTCACGTCGACCACGGTAAGACCCGACTGCTGGACGCGATCCGCAAGACGAACGTCGTCGCGGGCGAGGCCGGTGGCATCACCCAGCACATCGGTGCCTACCAGGTCTCCTCCGAGGTCAACGGCGAGGACCGCCGGATCACCTTCATCGACACCCCGGGTCACGAGGCGTTCACCGCCATGCGTGCCCGCGGTGCGAAGTCCACCGACATCGCGATCCTCGTGGTGGCGGCGAACGACGGTGTGATGCCCCAGACGATCGAGGCGCTGAACCACGCCAAGGCGGCCGAGGTGCCGATCGTGGTCGCGGTCAACAAGATCGACGTCGAGGGTGCCGACCCGACCAAGGTGCGCGGTCAGCTCACCGAGTTCGGTCTGGTGGCCGAGGAGTACGGCGGCGACACGATGTTCGTCGACATCTCCGCCAAGCAGGGCCTCAACATCGAGGCACTGCTGGAGGCCGTCGTCCTCACCGCCGACGCCTCGCTCGACCTGCGGGCCAACCCCGAGCAGGACGCGCAGGGTATTGCGATCGAGTCCCACCTCGACCGCGGCCGCGGTGCCGTCTCCACCGTCCTCGTCCAGCGCGGAACGCTGCGCATCGGCGACACGATGGTGGTCGGCGACGCGTACGGCCGAGTCCGGGCGATGCTCGACGACAACGGCAACAACGTCGAGGAAGCGGGTCCGTCGACCCCCGTCCTCGTGCTCGGTCTCACCAACGTCCCGGGTGCCGGCGACAACTTCCTGGTGGTCGACGAGGACCGTACGGCCCGTCAGATCGCCGAGAAGCGTGCCGCCCGTGAGCGCAACGCCAACTTCGCCCGCAAGGGTGTCCGGTTCTCCCTGGAGAACCTGGACGAGGCGCTCAAGGCCGGTCTGGTCCAGGAGCTCAACCTCATCATCAAGGGCGACGCGTCCGGTTCGGTGGAGGCTCTTGAGTCCTCGCTGCTCCAGCTCGACGTCGGCGACGAGGTCGACATCCGGGTCCTGCACCGCGGTGTGGGTGCGGTCACCGAGTCGGACATCGACCTGGCGACCGGCTCCGACGCCATCGTCATCGGCTTCAACGTCCGCGCTGCCGGGCGTGCCCAGCAGATGGCGGAGCGCGAGGGCGTCGACGTCCGCTACTACTCGGTGATCTACCAGGCCATCGAGGAGATCGAGGCGGCCCTCAAGGGCATGCTCAAGCCGGAGTACGAAGAGGTCGAGCTCGGTACGGCGGAGATCCGCGAGATCTTCCGCTCGTCCAAGCTGGGCAACATCGCCGGTGTGCTGGTCCGCTCCGGCGAGGTCAAGCGCAACACCAAGGCGCGCCTGCTGCGCGATGGCAAGGTCATCGCGGAGAACCTCAACATCTCCGGTCTGCGCCGCTTCAAGGACGACGTCACCGAGATCCGCGAAGGCTTCGAGGGCGGTATCAACCTCGGAAACTTCAACGACATCAAGATCGACGACGTCATCGCGACGTACGAGATGCGCGAGAAGCCGCGAGGCTGATCCACGGGGGATTCCGGGGGGCACCCCCGGACCTCTCCTCAACAGTCGGGGCCGGTCGACGGGTCGTATTTCCGTCGATCGGCCCCGGCCGTTCCGTGTACGGTTCTGGTGTCCCTGCCAAGCACTGGCAGGGCGCGAACCCGAACCGGCGGGACATCCGGACATACATGTATGTGGGGACACTGTCCTTCGATCTGCTTCTCGGCGACGTACGGTCGTTGAAGGAGAAGCGCTCCGTCGTCCGTCCGATCGTCGCCGAGCTCCAGCGGAAATACGCGGTGAGCGCGGCGGAGGTGGGCGGTCAGGATCTCCATCGCAGGGCCGAGATCGGCCTTGCCGTGGTCTCCGGGGACACCGGACACCTCACAGATGTTCTGGACCGGTGCGAGCGACTGGTGGCCGCACGGCCGGAAGTGGAGCTGCTGTCCGTACGACGGCGGCTGCACAGCGACGAAGACGATTGAGCAAGGCGAAGAAGGAGACGGACCAGTGGCCGACAACGCGCGGGCGAAAAAGCTGGCGGACCTCATCCAGGAGGTGGTCGCCGAGAAACTGCAGCGCGGTATCAAGGACCCGCGTCTGGGTACGCACGTGACGATCACGGACACCCGGGTCACCGGTGACCTGCGGGAGGCCACGGTCTTCTACACGGTCTACGGCGACGACGAGGAGCGGGCGAGCGCCGCGGCCGGTCTGGAGAGCGCCAAGGGCATCCTGCGGTCGGCGGTCGGAGCGGCGGCGGGGACGAAGTTCACGCCCACGCTGGCCTTCGTGGCGGACGCCCTGCCGGGCAACGCCAAGGCCATCGAGGACCTCCTCGACCGGGCGCGTGCCTCGGACGCACGGGTGCGCGAGGCGTCCTCGGGCGCCACGTACGCCGGTGGTGCCGATCCGTACCGCAAGGCGGATGACGAGAACGACGAGGACACCGCCTCCGAATGACACCGCAGAAAACGCCGGACGGCCTTGTCATCGTCGACAAGCCGTCCGGCTTCACTTCGCACGACGTCGTCGCCAAGATGCGCGGCATCGCCCGGACCCGCCGGGTCGGCCACGCCGGCACCCTGGACCCGATGGCGACGGGGGTTCTCGTGCTCGGTGTCGAGAAGGCCACCAAGCTGCTGGGCCATCTCGCACTGACCGAGAAGGAGTACCTCGGCACGATCCGGCTCGGCCAGGACACCATCACGGACGACGCGGAGGGCGAGATCACCTCGTCCACCGACGCCTCCGGGGTGACCCGTGACGGCATCGACGCGGGCGTCGCGGCCCTGACCGGACCGATCATGCAGGTACCGTCCAAGGTCAGCGCCATCAAGATCGACGGCAAGCGGTCCTACGCGCGGGTGCGCGGCGGCGAGGAGTTCGAGATCCCGGCCCGGCCGGTGACGATCTCGTCCTTCAACGTCTACGACGTCCGCCAGGAGACCGCCGAGGACGGCACCCCGGTCGTCGACCTGGTCGTCTCGGTCGTCTGCTCCTCGGGTACGTACATCCGCGCGATCGCCCGCGACCTGGGCGCCGGACTCGGCGTGGGCGGTCATCTGACCGCGCTGCGCCGCACCCGGGTCGGGCCCTACGGCCTGGACGCGGCGCGGACGCTCGACCAGCATCAGGAGGAGCTGACCGTGATGCCGGTGGCCGAGGCCGCGGCCTCGGCGTTCCCCCGCTGGGACGTGGACGAGAAGCGCGCCAAGCTGCTGCTGAACGGCGTACGGCTGGACATGCCGGCCTTCCCGCCGGGACCGGTCGGCGTCTTCGGGCCCGACGGGCGCTTCCTGGTCCTGGTGGAGGAGCAGAAGGGCAAGGCCAAGAGCCTCGCCGTCTTCGCCTGACCGGTGACCTCATCGTGGAGCGGGCGGGGCAGATCCCTGCGCCCGCTCCACGGTCCCCCACATGTTCTGTCCACCGGACGCCAGCAATTCACCCCAATGGGCAGGCGCTCGGAGTGAATCAGGGGTGTATTCGGGGGCGCTTTCACGTCGGGCGGTACGGGCGCTGATCATCGGACCTAACGTTCGGACCATGGCAAGCGGGGACCGGGCAGCGCTGGTACGTATCTGCGATTCGGCCGGTCGGCCGCGGGGGACCGGGTTCGTCGCGGACGACCGGGGCACGGTACTGACCAGCCACGAGGCCGTCGACGGCGCCACCCGGCTCGTCCTGCACGGAGCGGGCGGCCGCAGCCGCACCGTCGAGGCCGCCGGCATCACCGCGCTGCCGGAGCTGGACCTCGCCCTGCTGCACCCCGGGAGCCCCGCCGGGCTGGGCGTGGAGCCCGCCCCGATCGCCCTGCGGGACCGGATCGACCCCGGTACGTATGTGACGATCGCCGCGCACGGCTGGCGCGAGGCCCGGGTGCTCGGCACCGCCCCCGTGACGTACACCGCGAACGGCCGCTGCCACCGGATCGACGCGGCACTGGAGCTGGCGCTCGGCACGGACGGCAGGGACGCGCTGCGGCTCGGCGGTACGGCCGTCGGCGGGCCCGTCCTCGATCCGGCGAGCGGCGCGGTCATCGCCGTGCTGGGCAGCGCGCTGCGTGCCGGGCACGAGAGCGCGGGGTTCGCCGTGCCGCTCCGGGCGGCGGGCACCGGCGGCCCGCTCGACGCACTGCTGCGGCGCAACGCGACAAGCGTTCCCGGGTACGGACGCGACCTGAATCTCGCGGGCGCCCTGCACCTCACCGCGACCTCGCTCGGCTCGGCGGGCGGCCCCGAAGCCCCGTCCGATCCGGTCGAACGCCCGGACATCAGCGCGGAGTTCGCCGCCTTCGCGGGCCCGGACCGGCCCACGTCCACGCCGGACGGCCCCGCCGTCGTCCTCGCCCTCGTCGGAGCGCCGGGCACCGGCCGCACCACCGAACTGGCCGCGCTCACCGCACGCCGGGCGCGTGGCCCGGTGCCCGCCCCCACCCTCTGGCTGCGCGGCGCCGATCTGCTGGCCGACGACACCTCGGTGGCCGACGCCGTCGCCCGCGCGCTGCGCCGGGCCGGACGGATCGTCACCGCCGCCGGAGCCGGGGGCGACATGTCGACCGCCGGCCCCGAGCGGGTGGCCCGGCTGGCCGAGGAGTCCGGGAGCCCGCTGCTCGTTCTGCTGGACGGCCCCGAGGAGATGCCTCCCGCGCTGGCCCACGGGTCGGCCCGGTGGACCGCCGCCACCGTCGAATGGCTGCGGGACAACGGGGCGCGGCTGGTGGTCGCCTGCGGTCCCGAGTTCTGGGAGAGCACCGGTGCGCTCTGCCCGCCCGACGCGCTGCACCGCCCCGCCAGGCCGGCCGGGCGGCTGCCCCTGGCGGTCCGCCTCGGCGACCTCACCGCGGGCCAGGCAGCGCAGGCCGCCGAGCGGTACGCCATCCCGCCCGGAGCGCTCGCCCCCGGCCACGACCGGCACCCGCTCACCCTGCGTCTGCTCGCGGAGGTGCGCGCCGCACTGCCCGGGGACGTCGCCGGGCAGCCCGACACCGAGGAGGTCTTCGCCGCCCACCTGGACCTGATGTGTCTGCGCATCGCGGTGCGGATCGCGGCGGCGTCGGGCCCGGCACCGGGGGGTGGTGCGGTCCGCAGGCTGGCCGCGCGGGTGGCGGGGCAGGTCCACGAGGCGGCGCGGCGCTGTCTGGGCCCCGGGCAGGGGGAGCTGGGCCGGGAGGCGTTCGAGGAGGTCTTCCCCTGGCGCACGGGCTGGGCGTCGGCCGTCCTCACCGAGGGCCTGCTCGTCCCGGCGGGCGCCGGATACCGCTTCGCACACGAGGAGCTGGGGGACTGGGTGCAGGGCGCCCACCTGGACGTGGACGCGGCGCTGCACGCCCTGGTCCACCGGTGGCATGCGCCGGAGGAGCGGAACAAACTGCCGGGGGCGGCGGCCGAACACCGTGTCCCGCGTCCCAGGCGGCCGGGGCCGGGCCGCGCAGCACTGCCGGAGGCGGCGGCGACCGGGCCGCGCACCCTGCCCGTACCCCGCCACCGTATCGGCCCGGTGATCCAGGCGCTGCTGCTCCTGGGCCGCCGCAGGGGCCCCGCCGCGCTCTCCCACCAGCTGGCCGATCTGATCGAGGCGCTGGACCGGCTGTCGGCGCGGGCGGATCCGGGGGAGGGCGCGGCGGAGGTCGCCACGGTCCGGGAGGCCGCCCCCGGCCATGACGGGGCGCCGGGGCACGATGCCCGCTGGTGGGCGGTACGGCTGCTCTCCGAGACCCTGCTCCGGGTGCCGGACGCCCGCCCGTATCTGGGCGTACTGCGGCTCCTGGCCGGGCGGGTGGTACGCCGGGCGGCCACGGGCTCCCCGGGGGGCCCGGGGACGTACGCCGCGTTCGGGCCGTGGTTCTGGCGGCGGCTCAGGCTGTCCGAGAAGGACCGGATCGATCTGTTCCGGCGGCTCGTCCCCGCCGACGGCCCGCACCGCGGCGAGACCCGCGGCGACGGCGGCGAGCGGTTCCTGGACGCCGTGGCGCGACGGCTCGTGGACCGGCCCCGTACCGTGCAGCCACTGCTCTGCGACTGGTTCACCGACGAGCGGCCGCTCCCCGCCGGGGACGGGGACGCGCTCCGGCCGACCGTGGCGGCCGCCGCCCAGGCGCTCCTCTACGCCCGCCGGGACCTGGCCGTCGACGATCTCACCGACGCACTCGTCTCGACTCTCCACCCCAGGGCCGAGGAGCTGCTCGGCGCGCTGGCCGAGGACGAGCCCTCCGCGCTCTGCCGGGCCGTCCACCGCTGGGCCCACGACGAGGACCGGAGCGCCCGCCGCACCGCCGCCGCCTCGTACGCCCTGGTCACCGCCGCTCACGCCACCCTCGACGCCGACCGTGCGCTGCTGCGCGGATCGGCCCTCGCCCTGCTGGCCCGCCCGGCGGACGCCGCCCTGCACGGGGCCGCGCTCACCCTCCTCGTACAGGATCCGGAGACCAGGGGCCGCTACCTTCCGCAGACGCTCCGGGCCTTCGTCGCGGGTGGGCCCGCGCCGTCCGCCGAGGCGCTCGCCGTCGCCCTGCCCTCCCATCCGGAGCCCGTGCTCGCCGCGTACCGGGAACGGCTCACCCGGCCCGACGACGGGGCGGGCGAGGCGCTGTGCGCGCTCGCCGGGACCGACGCCCCCGCGCTCGCCCTGCACGCGGCCGGACTGGTGCGCGCCTACATCGACAGCCACCCCGACGACGCCGTGCACGCGGCCTCTTACCTCGACCGGAGGCTGGAGCGCGGCCCCGCCGCCCGCGCCCTGCTGCTGCCGCTGCTCACCGGGCTGCTGCGGGACCGCCCCGTGCCGCCGCCGGTACGCGGTGCGCTCGCCGGGGTGCTCGCCGCGCCGGGGAGCCCCGCCTCCGCACCGCTGCGGGAACAGCTGCTGGAGGTCCTGCTGGACTTCGAGCAGGACGCCCACCGGGATCCGGCGGTGCTCGACGCGCTGCTGCGGGCCGCCGCGACCGGCTCCGGCGGGCGCGCCCCGGCCCGCACCCGTGCCCTGGTCCACCGCACCGGGACGCTGCTGGTCCGGACCCCCGAGGGCGCGGTCCGCTTCGACCGCAGGCTGGTCGAGCTCGCCCGTGACGTGCCCGGATTCGCCGCCCTGGTCACCGGGTGGCTGGCCGACGCCCCACAGGAATGGGAGACGCTCGTCGGCCCCGGCGCACAGCGGACGGTGAAGGCGCTGGGAAGCCCGAAGACGATGCCGATGCAGGCCGCGCGGCGTGAGCATGGCAGTCTTAGACCTGCGTAAGAGACAAACCCACGTACACAGGTTCGGGCGAGGAGCGGTCAGAGTGCAGCGCTGGCGTGGCTTGGAGGACATCCCCCAGGACTGGGGACGCAGCGTCGTCACCATCGGCTCCTATGACGGGGTGCACCGCGGACACCAGCTGATCATCGGCCGGGCCGTGGAGCGCGCCCGCGAGCTGGGCGTGCCGTCGGTCGTGGTGACCTTCGACCCGCACCCCAGCGAGGTCGTACGGCCCGGCAGCCACCCGCCGCTGCTCGCCCCGCACCACCGGCGTGCCGAGCTGATGGCGGAGCTGGGAGTGGACGCGGTGCTCATCCTCCCGTTCACCACCGAGTTCTCGAAGCTGGCGCCGGCCGACTTCATCGTGAAGGTGCTCGTCGACAAGCTGCACGCGCAGCTGGTCATCGAAGGGCCGAACTTCCGCTTCGGCCACAGGGCGGCCGGCAACGTACAGCTGCTCACCGAGTTCGGTGAGACCTACGACTACCGTGTCGAGGTCATCGACCTCTATGTGAGCGGCGAGGCGGGCGGCGGCGAGCCGTTCTCCTCCACCCTCACCCGGCGGCTGGTGGCCGAGGGCGATGTCGCGGGCGCCGCCGAGATCCTGGGCCGGCCGCACCGGGTCGAAGGCATCGTGGTCCGCGGTGCGCAGCGCGGCCGTGAGCTCGGCTTCCCCACGGCCAACGTGGAGACCCTGCCGCACACCGCGATCCCCGCCGACGGCGTCTACGCGGGCTGGCTGAACGTGAACGGCGAGGCGATGCCCGCCGCGATCTCGGTCGGCACCAACCCGCAGTTCGACGGCACGGAGCGGACGGTGGAGGCGTACGCGATCGACCGCGTCGGCCTCGACCTGTACGGGCTCCATGTCGCGGTGGACTTCCTCGCGTACGTACGCGGGATGCTGAAGTTCGACTCGATCGACGATCTGCTCGTCGCGATGGCCGCCGATGTGAAGCGGTGCAGCGAGCTGGTCTCCGCGTACGAGCGCGGCTGAACCCCTTCCCGTACGGGACGACGCGGGGCCGGAACCGTCAAGGCGGTTCCGGCCCCGCGTCTTCGCTTCGATGCCGTACTAGGCCCGTGCCTTCGCGGCCTCGACCGCCCAGTGGCACGCCACCTGCGTCTCCCCGCCGCCCGCGAGCACCGGCAGATCCTTCGTACGGCAGGCGTCCGCGACACCCGCCCGTTCCGCCTCGCCCGAGGCCAGCACCTGGCAGCGGGCGTGGAACCGGCAGCCGGACGGCACCCTGGACGGGTCCGGCGGCTCACCGGTCAGGACCACCGGCTCGGCCCCGGACTCCGGCAGCACCGACAACAGCGCCTGGGTGTACGGATGTTGAGGAGCCGTCAGTATCTCCTCCACCTTGCCCGTCTCCACGATCCGCCCCAGGTACATCACCGCGACCCGGTCCGCGATGTTCCACGCCAGGCCGAGATCGTGTGTGACCACCAGTGCGGACAGGCCCAGCTCGTCGCGCAGCCGCAGCAGCAGCGCCAGGATCTCGCCGCGCACCGAGGCGTCCAGCGAGGCCACCGGCTCGTCGGCCACGATCAGCTCCGGCTCCAGCACGAGCGCGCCCGCGATCACGACCCGCTGGCGCTGACCGCCGGACAGCTCGTGCGGATACCGCAGGAAGAACCGTTCCGGCGGCCGCAGACCGGCCCGCGACAGCGCCTCGGTGACCGCCGCCCGCTCGTCCCCCGCGTACCCGTGGATCCGCAGGCCCTCGGCGACGGCGTCGTACACCGTGTGCCTCGGGTTGAGCGAACCACTGGGGTCCTGGAGCACCAGCTGGACCCGCTTGCGGTACGCCTTCAGGGCCCGGCTCGCGTAGTCGAGCGGTTTGCCGCCGAAGGTGACCTGCCCGGACGTCGGCGGGACCAGGCCCAGCAGCGAACGGGCCAGCGTCGTCTTGCCGCAGCCGGACTCGCCGACCAGCGCGACGATCTCGCCGGGCCGGATGTCCAGGTCGACGCTGTCCACGGCGCGCGCCGGGGCGGCCCCGTGCCGGCCGGGGAAGGTGACGTGCAGCCCCTGAGCGCTGAGCAGGGGAGTGGTGGGTGTCATGGTGTGCTCCTTGCTTCCTCGGCGCCGGGCAGGGCCGGCACCGCGGCCGGCCCCGGCTCCACCAGCACACAGGCGGCCCGCCGCAGCGGCCCCGAGTCCCGCAGCTCCTGGTCCTCGCTCGCGCAGGAGTCCAGGGCCACCGGGCAGCGCGGGTGGAAGGTGCAGCCGCCGGGCAGCGCCGACGGGTCCGGCGGATCGCCGGGCAGCCCGCGGGGCGCGAACCGGGAGGCCGGGTCGCCGATGCGCGGAAACGCGCCGGACAGGGCCTTGCCGTACGGGTGGTGCGCGTTCTCGTAGACCTCGGACGCCGGGCCCTCCTCGACGACCCGGCCCGCGTACATCACCGCGAGCCGGTCGCAGGTGTCCGAGAGCACCGCGAGGTCATGGCTGATCATGATCAGGCCGAGGTCCTGCTCGGACACCAGCTGCTCGATCAGCCGCAGGATCTGGGCCTGGATCATCACATCGAGGGCCGTGGTCGGCTCGTCCGCGATGATCAGCCCCGGGTCGCAGGCGAGCGCCATCGCGATCATCACGCGCTGCCGCTGCCCGCCGGAGAGCTCGTGCGGATAGGCGGAGGCGCGGGCGGCGGGCAGCCCCACCTGCTCCAGCAGCTCGCCGGCCCTCTTCGCGGCCCCGGCCTGCGTCGCCTTTCTGTGCAGCAGGATCGGTTCAGCGATCTGGTCCCCGATGCGGTGCACCGCGTTGAGCGAGTGCATCGCACCCTGGAAGACGATCGACGCCCCCGCCCAGCGCACCGCCCGGACCTGCCCCCACTTCATGGTGAGGACGTCCTCGCCGTTCAGCAGGATCTGGCCGGACACCTTCGTACCGGCGGGCAGCAGCCGCAGCAGCGCGAGCGCCAGCGTCGACTTCCCGCAGCCCGACTCACCGGCGATGCCGAGCTTCTGCCCGGCGTCGACGGAGAGGTTCACGCCACGGACGGCCTGTGCTCCGCCGGCGTACGTCACCGTGAGGTCCCGTACGTCCAGAAGCGGTGTCTTCAGGATGCTCGTCGTGCTCAACGGGCCACCCCCAGCTTGGGATTGAGGACGGACTCGATGGCGCGGCCGCACAGCGTGAACGACAGCGCCACCAGGGCGATGGCGAGGCCGGGCGGTGCCAGGTACCACCAGTCGCCCGCACTGACCGCGCCCGCCTCGCGGGCGTCCTGGAGCATGCCGCCCCAGGAGGTGGTGGTCGGGTCGCTGAGGCCGAGGAAGGCCAGGGTGGCCTCGGTGAGGATCGCGCTGGAGATCACCAGTGTGGTCTGCGCGAGCACCAGCGGCATCACGTTCGGCAGCACGTGCCGGACCATGATGTGTCCGTGGCCGCCGCCCAGCGCACGGGCCCGTTCGATGTACGGGCGGGACTCCACGGCGAGCGTCTGGGCCCGGACCAGCCGGGCCGTGGTCGGCCAGGTGGTCACCCCGATCGCGATGATGACCGTCCACATCGAGCGGTCCATCACCGTGGCGAGCGCGATCGCGAGGACCAGGGTCGGCATCACCAGGAACCAGTCGGTGATCCGCATCAGGACCGTCGAGTACCAGCCGTGGAAGTGGCCCGCGACGATGCCGACGACCGTACCGATGGCGACGCACAGGAACGCCGCGAGCAGGCCGACCGTCAACGAGACCCGGGTGCCCCACACCAGCAGCGCCAGCACGCTGCGCCCGAACTGGTCGGTGCCCAACGGGAATTCACCGCTGGGCGCCTCCAGTGCGCCGCCGGGGGCACCGGTGACGCTCTGTGAGTCGGCGCCGACGAGCTGCGGCGCGAACAGGGCGACCAGCGCGATCAGGACGAGCGCGGCCAGACCCCACAGTCCGCTCCGGTGGCTGCGGTACTCCCGCCAGAAGCGGGCCATGGACCGGCGCTTGCGCGCGCGGGCCAGCGCACGCGGATTCTGCGCGGTCTCCGCCTTCGTGGGCGTGGGAGTGGGCATGGATTCGGTCGTCATCGGCCCACCCGGGGATCGAGCAGCGGATAGAGCACATCGGCAAGGGTGTTCGCCAGGATCACCGCGGTGGCGAAGACGAAGAACAGCCCTTGCACGAGCGGGAGATCGGGCACGCTGAGCCCCTGGTAGAAGAGGCCGCCGAGACCTGGCCAGGAGAACACCGTCTCGACCAGGATCTGTCCGGCGACCACATGCCCGAGGTTCACGAACATCAGGGTGAAGGTCGGCAGCACCGCGTTCGGCACGGCGTGCTTGCGGCGCACGACGTCGTCCCGCAGCCCCTTCGCGCGGGCCGTCGTCAGATAGTCGCTGCCCATCTCGTCGAGCAGCGAGGAACGCATCACCAGCAGCGTCTGCGCGTATCCGACCGCGACCAGTGTGATCACCGGCAGGACCAGATGGTGCGCCACGTCGAGGATGTAGGCGAAGCCGGTCTCGTTGCCCGACTCCAGGCCGCCCGTCGGGAACATCCCCGGGATCGGGCCGATCCCCACCGAGAAGACGATGATCAGGAGCAGGCCCAGCCAGAACGACGGCACCGAGTAGAGCGTCAGCGCGAACGCGGTGTTGAAGCGGTCGCTCGCTGAACCGTTACGCCAGGCGGTACGGGTGCCGAGCCAGATGCCGAGCGCGGTGTACAGGACGTACGACGTGCCGGTGAGGAGCAGGGTCGCCGGGAGCGCCTCGGTGATCTTGTCGATGACCGGAGCGTGGAACTGGAACGAGGTGCCGAAGTCGCCCGTGAGGGCGTCGCCGACATACGTCGTGAACTGCTGCCACATCGGCTGGTCGAGGCCGAACTGACGCCGTAGTGAAGCGAGTTGCTCCTGGGAGACGGGCCGGCCGCCCGTCATCTGCTTCACCGGGTCGCTGGGAATGAGCCGGAAGAGGAAGAAGCTGGTGACCAGGACCGCGAACAGCGAGACCGCTGCTCCCGCGATCTTGGCCGCCACGTATTGGAGATAGGCCTTGGTGTTGCGCGCCCGTGGACCGCGGGCGGCCGACGGGCCGGCCGGAGCCGGGCCCTCGGTGTCCGCGTCCGCGATCTGCACGAGCGCCGGAGTGCTGTCAGCTGTCATGGGGAACTCTCGTTACTCGTGCTGCACGTGGAGGGGCCGGCCGACGACGCGCATGTTCCCCGGCCGGCCCCTCTCATCCCGTCCGAGTGATTACTCGCGGTCGTCCGCAGTGTTGCGGCGCCGCTTCGCGATGAACAGCCCGCCGCCGGCGAGCACCACGACCACCACGATGATGCCGATGACGACGCCGGTCGAGCCCGACCCGCCGGAGCTGTCCGAACTGTCGCCGGAAGCGGGAGCCGCCGACCACCAGCTCCAGTAACCGTCCTGGCCGTAGATGTTGCCGGCCGCCTCGGGCATGGTGGTGATCGACTTGATCTGGTCGGTGCGGTACGCCTCGACCGCGTTCGGGTACGCGATGACGCTCATGTACCCGGAGTCGTACAGCCACGACTGCATCTCATTGACGATTCCGGCACGCTTGGCCGGGTCGTACTCGGCGAGCTGCTTCTTGTACAGCTCGTCGTACTTCTTGTCGCAGATGAAGTTGTCGGTGGTGGCGCTGTCCTTCGCCTTGGCAGGCAGCGCGGCACAGGTGTGGATGCCGAGCACGAAGTCGGGGTCCGGGTTGACGGACCAGCCGTCGAAGGCGAGGTCGTACTCACCGGCGTACCAGGGCACCGAGACGTCGTCGAGGCAGTCGACCTTCAGGCCGATGCCGAGCTTGCCCCACCACTCCTTGAGGTACTTGCCGATCGCCTTGTCGTTCGGGTCCGTCGCGTGGCAGAGGATGCGCAGGTCTAGCGGCTTGCCGTCCTTGCCGACCCGCTGGTCGCCCTTGAGCCTGTAGCCCGCCTCGTCGAGCAGCTTGGCCGCCTTGGCCGGGTCGTACGCCAGGCTCTGTTCTGCGGTCGGCTGCCAGTGGTACGCGGAGAAGCGCGGCGGGATGTAGCCCTGGCCCTCGACGGCGTGCCCCTGGAAGACCTTGTCGATGATGGTCTTGCGGTCGATGGACAGGAAGAGGGCCTGGCGCACCTTCTGGTCGAGAAGGGCCTTGTTGCCGTCGCCGAACTTCTTGCCGTCCTTGGTCTGCGCGCCCGGGTTGGTGGCCAGCGCGAAGAAGCGGCGGCCCGGACCCTCGTTGACCTTGATGTTCTTCTCGCCCTTGAGCGAGGCGGCCTGAGCGGGCGTCAGCGCGGGGGAGCCGGCGACGAAGGAGACCTCGCCCTTGCGGAGCGCGGCGACCGCGGCGTCCTGGTCCTTGTACGTCTTGAAGACCAGCTCGTCGAACTTCGGCTTGCCGCGCCAGAAGTCCTTGTTGGCCTTGAGCTTCACATACTGGTCGACCTTGTAGTCGGTCAGGATGAACGGCCCGTTGCCGACGACCGGGAACGCCTTGTCGTTGTTGAACTTGGAGAAGTCACCGACCTTCTCCCAGACGTGCTTCGGCACTATCGGCACATCGAGTGCCGCCATGGTGGCCTGCGGCTCCTTGAGCTCGATGACCAGCTGCGTGGGGCTGGGAGCCGTCACCTTCTTGAAGTTCGCGACGAAGTTGCCGTTGGCCTGCGCGGCGGCCTCGTCGGTCATCATCTTGTTGAACGTCCAGGCCGCGTCCTCGGCGGTGGCCTGCTGCCCGTCCGACCACTTGGAGTCGGGCCGGATGGTGTACGTCCAGGTCAGCTTGTCCGCGGACGGCTCCCACTTGGTGGCGAGGCCGGGGATCGCGTGGTTGTCCTTGGTGTCGTAGTTGGTGAGGAAGTCGTACATGAGCCGCGTGATGCTGGTGCTCATCAGCTTCTGGGCCAGGAACGGGCTCAGGGAGTCGACGCTCTGTGCGACGGCGACGGTCAGTGTCGACTTTCCGCTGTCGGCGGCCTGCGCCTGCTGCGGCGCGGCACCGAGCGGCACGCCCGGGACGACGGATCCGGCGGCCAGCGCCAGCGCGGCGGCACCGGAGGCCAGGAGAACACGCAGACGTGAGCGTGGCTGGGCAGAGGGCGGTGGAACTCTTTCGACCATGGTCAGGGACCTCGCGTCATGACTCGCACGGAGAAGGCGGGTTGATCTGTGGTTCGCCAGCTGGTGAAGCGAAGGTTTATCAGCGGTGGTCGAGCTGCGTCAACGGTCATCGAAACGGCGTGTGGGCTGCGGGAATGTGCAGAGGGCCCGCACCGTGGAGACGGTGCGGGCCCTCATTGGTTCAGACCTCTGATGCCTTACTGCTGAGGCGCTGGCGGCGGCTGCTGCGGCCATCCGGCGGGCGGGACCGGACCCTGCGGCTCGGGCGGAACCGGCTGTCCGGGCTGGTGGGGCTGACCCTGCTGCCAGCCGCTTTGCTGCGGTACTCCGGGGCCGGGCTGCGGCGGGTAGGACTGCGGGGGCTGCTGGCCGCCGTACGGCTGCTGTTGCTGCGGCGGGTACGGCTGCTGCTGCGGGGGGTACTGCTGATGGCCGGGCATCGGCGGGGCGTACTGCGGCGGCGGGTTGGAGCCGTTCGAGGTCCAGAGCCCCTGCTGCTGCTGGGCGCGGGAGAAGTCCTCGGCGACCATCGCGGAGAGGTTGAAGTACGCGTCGCGGGTCTTGGGGCGCATCATGTCGAGGTCGACCTCGGCACCGGCCGACAGGTGCTCGTCGAACGGTACGACGACCACGCCCCGGCAACGCGTCTCGAAGTGCTGCACGATGTCGTCGACCTTGATCATCTTGCCGGTCTCGCGGACCCCGGAGATGACGGTGATGGAGCGCTGCACCAGGTCCGCGTAGCCGTGCGCGGAGAGCCAGTCCAGCGTGGTGGACGCGCTGGACGCGCCGTCGACCGACGGCGTGGAGATGATGATCAGCTGGTCGGCGAGGTCCAGCACCCCGCGCATCGCGCTGTAGAGCAGGCCGGTGCCCGAGTCGGTGAGGATGATCGGGTACTGCTTGCCCAGCACGTCGATCGCGCGCCGGTAGTCCTCGTCGTTGAACGTCGTGGAGACCGCCGGGTCCACGTCGTTGGCGATGATCTCCAGACCGGAGGGCGCCTGCGAGGTGAACCGGCGGATGTCCATGTACGAGTTGAGGTACGGGATCGCCTGGACCAGGTCGCGGATGGTGGCACCGGTCTCGCGGCGCACCCGGCGGCCGAGCGTGCCCGCGTCCGGATTGGCGTCGATGGCGAGGATCTTGTCCTGCCGCTCGGTGGCCAGGGTCGCGCCGAGGGCGGTGGTCGTGGTGGTCTTGCCGACGCCGCCCTTGAGGCTGATGACCGCGATCCGGTAGCAGGACAGCACGGGCGTACGGATCAGCTCCAGCTTGCGCTGCCGCTCGGCCTCCTCCTTCTTGCCGCCCAGCTTGAAGCGGGACGCGCCGGACGGAGTGCGGCTGCTCTTCGCCTTCTGCTTGCCCCGGACCAGCCGGTCGGAGGAGAGCTCCACGGCCGCCGTGTACCCGAGCGGGGCGCCGGGAACGGAACGCTCGCGCTGATCGTGCGTCACCGGGGTCGGCCAGGCACCACCGGTGCGGGGGTCGACGGGCTGCCCCTGCTGCGGGTGTTGCGGCTGCTGCGGCGCCTGGGGCTCGGCCGACTGCTGCGGGGGGACCTGGGCGGGCAGATGGGGCGCGGCCTGCGCCGGTGGCAGGGCGCCCTGAGGGGCCTGCGGCGGTAGGGGCGCGCCCGGCTGTGCGGGCCACTGAGCACCCGGAGCGGGCTGGGACGGCTGAGAGGGCTGGGGTACCTGAGCTGCCTGGGGAGGCTGAGGTGCGTGCGGCGGCTGAGGGGCCTGCGGCTGGTGCGGAGCCTGAGGCTGCTGCGGAGCCTGACCCTGCGGGAATCCGTAACCGCCCTGCGGCGGGGTCTGCTGAGCCGGGGGAGCGGGCTGCTGCGGGAATCCGTAACCGCTCTGCGGCGGCACGGGTGCGTGCGGCTGGTGCGGTGCCTGGCCCTGCGGGAATCCGTAGCCGCCGGGCGCCTGGCCGGTCGGGCCCGGAGCGGGCCATTGCTGGGCCGGCTGCGGCGCGGCGGGCTGGAAGGCGGGCGGCAGCGGCGGCAGACCGCCCTGCGGCGGCGCCGGTGTCCAGGGGCTCGGCGCGACGGGCGCGACGGCACTCTGCGGTGCGCCGACGGGCGGTACGTCCTGGGGTTGGGGCGCCGCGTCCGCGACGGCGGGGGCGGGCGCGGGCGTGGAGTCCTGCGGCCCGTCCGCCGGGGCATCGGCAGAGCCCGCGCCGGAGTCCGGGGCGGCAGCGCCATCGGGCTCCTCGGCGGACGCGTCGGCACTCCGCGCAGAGCCGGTGTCGGACGCTTCACCCGAACCCGAACCCGAACCCGAACCCGAACCCGAACCCGAACCCGTACTCGAACCCGCACCCGAACCACCGTCGCCGGACGTGGCGACGCCCGACCCCGAGGCGGTGCGGGGCTCGTCCCCGGCCTCGTCCGCCGGACGTCCCTCGATCTCCGCGATCTGCCGCTTCAGCGAGGCCGGCGAGAACCGCATCGTCGAGCCGCTCTCCACATCACCGCCGGAGTCCCCCGTCCCGTCCGAGGGAGCAGGCGCGGGGTCGCCCGCCGAGGACCGGGCGGGAACCGGCGCCGGAATGGGCGCGGGCGGCGCCGGCGTCCAGTCGGAGTCGAAACCGCCCCCGGAGGACGGCGCGGGCACGGACAGCGGCGCTCCGCTCGGCGGCGGAGGTGCCAGATGCGTACCGGCACCGCCCGACGAGTCCCCCGGCGCGTTCTGCGTGTACCAGGCGGGAGGGGTGTAGTCGATGGTGAACTCACCCGTCATCTCGGCGGGCTCCGCGTCGGACGACTCGTCGACGGGCTTGTTCCAGCCCCCGCGGATCTCGTCCCGATCGCCGTTCACTTTGCCTCCTGGTGTGGTCGAGCACCCTTGTGCCGTGGTGGGTGGGGGCGACCGTTCCTGTCTGCCTGACCGCCCGGCTCTCCCCCTGGGACACGCATTGCCTGCCCGCAGGTTCCTCTGCCGCGCCCGGACCCACCCTAATCGTCAGGGGGCTTTCTCCGGCAGGGCGTACAGCATCGCAAGAACTGTCCCGTGCATCACTTGCTCGCCCCCGAGCGGACCGAATACGGCACACCGTGAAGGGCGAAGCGGTCAAACATGTACATCTACGTACGGAAAGGTGAACGTTCTTCGCGAG
The DNA here is from genome assembly GCF_042677325.1 of Streptomyces sp. NPDC127117. NCBI lineage: Bacteria > Bacillati > Actinomycetota > Actinomycetes > Kitasatosporales > Streptomycetaceae > Streptomyces > Streptomyces sp. NPDC127117. The sequence goes on along the minus strand of NZ_JBHXTM010000056.1, from coordinate 22,951 downwards.
CGGCCGCGAACCGGCCGGGCCCGTCAGTCCATCCTGCGTGCGCCGCCCAGGAGTCCGGTCTCGGCATCGGTCGCCCGGGTCATCACGAACTGCCGGTCGCGGCCCGCGCACCAGAGGGTGACCCCGTCCGCCAGGGTGGACAGCGCCTGGGTCTCGGCGGCCGGAAGATGCAGTATCCGGCCGACCTGTGCCGCCTCGTCGGGAGACACCCGCTGAATGCCGACCAGCGCCGACTTCCCGATCAGCCCCGGTGCCACCGGGCTGAGATACGGCAGCAGCGTCAGCACCGACTGCCACGGCCCGGACACCACCCGCCCGCGCGGCGGTCGCATGCCGCAGTCCCGCACCACGACCACCGGCGATCCGGCCGACGGCCCCTGCGGCGGCACCCGCCCGACATCGTGCAGCGTGATGCACGGCTGACCGCCGCCCGCCGCGTGCGCGAGCCCCGTCCAGGGCTGGGCCCGCCCGGTCTCCACGACGATCCGCGCACCGGTGGCGGCCGCCCGCAGCGCGAGCACCTGCGCCGTCCACAGCCCGCCGATCAGCGTGACGTCGTACGGAGCCGGCCGGTTGATCCCCAGTACCGCGGGGCGGCCTTGGGCGTCCACGCCGATCACCACGCCGTCGTCGCCGACCGGCAGGGCCAGCGAGGCCAGTTGGTCGAGCGAGACCGACTGCCGTGCGCGCCGGGGACCGATCAGCCCGAAGCCGAGCCGGGCCCTGGCGCTGGTGGATGCGGACATCAGCGGGTACCCCCGAGCGGCAGTGTGGCGAGCACGCCGGGCAGCTGCTCGCGGTCGAGCCGTACCAGCGCGGTCCGCACCCCGCGGGCGGTGCGCTCCAACTCATGGCGTGCGCCCAGCAGTTCCTCGTCGCTGCGGCCGGTGATCCGGAGGTGTCCCGTGATCGAGACGCCCTGCCGCTCGCCGTGTCCCAGTGTGAGGCTGAAGGTCGTGGCGAGTGCCGGGATCGAGGTCAGCAGGGCCACCAGCTGCGGCATCGCCGCACCGCCCGCGCCGAACTGCGGCCAGCGCGCCACCCAGTAGGTGGTGTGCCAACGGTCGTCGCAGCGCCAGGTCCGCGCCGTCTCCTCGGTACGGCGTACCGGCGTCCCGGTCAGACCGGCCTGCGTCATGGCGGGCGCGCTGGCACAGACGGAGGTCGCGATCGCGGACGTCAGCTCCTGCTCGGTCAGCACCGTCGCGCGGAAACCGGCCCCGGTCAGCCGGCTGGACAACTGGTCGGCGGCCCGCACCACGCACTTCTGAGCCCCGGTGATGCCACCGCCGCGCGCCTGCACGGCCTCCGGGCAGAGCTCCGGATCCAGCTTGAGCGCGATCCAGGTGATCCGGACGGCGGGTGAACCCGTCTGGGACTGCAACGGCGCGTAGTTCCGGGCGGCGACGGACTGCTGGGGAAGATGCGGAGCGGGCGCGGGCTGGGTGTGCTGCACGATCTGCGCCGACTCCAGCCGGATGCCGTCGACTTCGAGCACGTCCCGGACGAGCGCCAGGGGCAGCGGACGCGCTGACCGGTCCGGCCTGAGCGCCGACGCGTCCGACTCCACCTGGAGGACGGCCGTGACGAACGTACCGTCACCGACCATGCCGACCGGCCGCCGGTCACGGTCGCTGAAGGAGTACGTACGCAGCGCCGGGTCACACTCCACGGCGGGCGCGATCCCCGGCTCCGTCCCCACGGGCAGCTCCAGTGAAGCGGCCCGGCGCGAACGCGTGCGCAACGCGAGGACGGTGCCCAGCAGTTCGGGCAGCGACCGGCGGTGCCTGCGCACCACGGCCAGCAGCACCAGCACCCCGGCGATCACCACCGCCGGTGCCAGCAGCAGGGGTTCCACCACCCACGCCGCGAGCAGCAGCGCGGCCGCGATCTCCAGCAGCACCAGTTGTTGCAATCGGAACGAACCGAGCTTCCCGACACGTCCGTTCGCCCGGCCGGAGGCCGGACCTCGGGAGCCCTGTGCGGGGGCGTGCGGAGCGGGTCGGCCACCGGGCCCGTCGGCCGCGGGGCCCGTCGCGTTTCCGGCCGGACGTGTCCGTGTCGCGGAAGCCGTCATTCCGGCGTTCCCCCCGTTCATCGGTCCCCAACTCCACCCGTATACCGCCCGTCCCGCTCGGGGTCCTGGCGGCCGGATCACCCTACCCGCCCCATCAACACCCGCGGTCGGCAGGCATAGTAGGGGGCCGGTCCGGCACCCAGGTCCGGCGTCGCGCCCCGGCACGGAGGCCGGCGACGCGACCGCTTCCGGTGCCGCGCGGGGAGACACGGGAGACGAAGCGACAGATGGCATCACGGCGGGACGAGCTCAACGCGTACACCTTCGCGAAGAAACGAACGGTGGCGGCCTTCCTCCAACCCTCGCCGGGCGGCACCGAGGAGGGCGCCCCGCGCCCGCTGCGCGCGGTCCTGCCGAGCGTTGTCGTCGGGGCGCTGATCCTCGCCGGCTTCGGCGCCGTCGGCATGTTCAAGCCCACCGCGCCCAAGGACTGGGACAAGCCCGCCACCAAGGTGATCGTCGGCAAGAAGTCCACCACCCGCTACGTCGTACTCACCACCGGCAAGGGCAAGAAGAAAAAGACCCTGCTGCACCCCGTGCTCAACCTCGCCTCGGCCCGGCTGCTGCTCAACCCGGCGGAGTACGACGTCATCCAGGTCGCGGACGACGTCCTGGACGCGGGCAAGCCCCCGCGCGGACCGATCCTCGGCATCCCGTACGCCCCCGACCGGCTGCCCGAGGCGAAGGACGCCGGGACGGCGAAGCGGTGGGCCGTCTGCGTACAGCCCGGCGGCAAGGGCAACACCGTGCAGAAGGCCGCCTTCGTCCTCGGCGCACGCGACAACGGGCTCACCGAGGGCCGGCACAGGCTCGCCGGCGGCCAGGTGCTCTACGTCCAGGGCCAGGACCGAACCCGCTACCTCGTCGACGCGAAGGGCACCAAGTACCGCATCGCCGAGACCGCCGCCGACGACGGTCACCTGACCAGCGCCCTGGTCGGGAGCAGGCAGCCGCAGTCCGTCACCGACGACTGGCTTGCCACCCTGCACGAGGGCAGCCCGGTCGTCTTCCCGCGGATCCCCGGCAACGTCGGCGACCCCGCACACGTCGCCGGACAGCTCTCCGACGAGGAGAACAGGGTCGGCATGGTCCTCAGGTCCAGGACCGGCGAAGGCACCAGTTACTACGTGGTGCTCGAAGGAAGGGCACAGCGCGTCTCCGAGTTCACCGCCTGGCTCCTGATCACCTCACCGCAGACGGCCGAGCTGAACCTGGAGGGCGAGGCACGCGCCGTCGGCCTCCAGGACTTCGTGCCCGACACCGCGCCGTTCGCCGGTCAGGCCGCCCACTGGCCGGCCCACCGGACCAGGCAGGTGAACTCCGCCGAGGGCGGCAGCGGCAGCCGCGACACCGTCTGCAGTGTGCTGCGCAACGTCGACGGCACGGGCCGGACCACCCTGAGCACCTGGGCGGGCACCGCGTACCCCGCCACCATCGCCGCCGGTGGCACCAGCACCTACGTCACCCCCGGCAGCGGCCTGCTCTACACCCAGGTCCGGGGCCGGCAGACCAGGCCCGACGGATCGCTGTTCCTGGTGACCGACACCGGACTGCGCTACGCGGTCCAGGCGAACGGCGACAGCGACGCCCGGCGCTCCGACATCGGCGCGGGCGACCAGCAGCGGCAGTCGGACGGCCGCCCCGAGCCCAGCCAGGCGCAGAGCAGGCTCGGATACGAGAAGGTGATGCCCGCCCTCGTACCGATCGAATGGTCGGACTTCCTGGCCAAGGGGCCGCGGCTGGACACCAACGGCGCCCGCCAGCCCCAGGGTTCATGAGATTCCGGAACGCGGCGGGCGGCGTGCGGCCCGGGGGAGAGAAGCAGATGGGGTACCGCAGGACGGGCCGCGCTCTGGCGCTCGCCACTGTGCTGGCCGCACTGGCGGCGCCGCAGGCCGCGTACGCCGCCGGGGACGGCCAGGTCCCCGGCGACCTGGGCATAGACGGCGGCGGCGAGTGCACCTTCCCGATGAAGCGGCAGTACGAGGGCCGTCCCTGGCCGCTGCAACGCGTGCTGCTGGACGAACTCTGGCAGGACACCAAGGGCAAGGGCGTACGCGTCGCCGTCATCGACACCGGCGTGGACAACGTCAACCCGCAGCTGCGCACGGCCGTCGACGCGTCGGCGGGCGCCGACTATCTCGATGGCGGCAAGAGCGACGGCACGGTCGACGAGGTCGGCCACGGCACCAAGGTCGCCGGCATCATCGCCGCCCGCCCCCGCAAGGGCACCGGATTCGTCGGGCTGGCCCCCGAGGCCACGATCATCCCGATCCGCCAGAACGACGAGAAGAACAACGGCAAGGACACCACGATGGCCACCGCGATCGACCACGCGATCGCCAAGGGGGCCGGGGTCATCAACATCTCCCAGGACACCACCAGGCCACTGGCGCAGACGTCCAGGCTCGGCAGGGCGGTGGGCAGGGCGCTAGACAAGGACATCGTCGTGGTCGCCTCCGCGGGCAACGACGGCATGGACGGCAGGCCGAAGCGCACCTACCCCGCGGCCTTCGACGGGGTCCTCGCCGTCGCCTCGTCCGACCGCAACAACGAGCGCGCCCCGTTCTCCCAGGCCGGCGACTTCGTCGGGGTCGCGGCCCCGGGCGTCGACATCGTCTCCACCGTCCCCGGCTACGGCCAGTGCACCGACAACGGCACCAGCTTCTCCGCCCCGTACGTCGCCGGGGTCGCCGCCCTGATGCGCGCCAAGTACCCGAAGTGGACGGCGGCCCAGATCATCGCCCGGATCGAGCAGACCGCCGAGCGCTCCGTCACCGGCCGTGACGACTACGTCGGCTGGGGCGTCGTCGACCCCGTCCGTGCCCTCTCCGGCGACGCCGCCCCGGACGAGACCCCGCACCCGGATCCGGCGCCCCCGAAGGCACCGGCCCCCGAGCCCGCGCAGCTGTCCCTGTCCGAGACCCCGCAGGAGCGCAGCGAGCGGTACGCCACCTACGCACTGGCCGCGGCGGCCGTCCTGGTCGGTGTGATCGCCGGGACCGCGACGGTCGTCCGGGACGCCCGCCGAAGGCGCGTCGCACGGTGAAGGAGCCGCCCGCCGGTGTGGCCGGGACCGGTTGGGTGGAACCGGCGAAGTGGCTAGGGTGGTAACAGACTTCACGTGTGTGACGGGGGAACGAGAAGTGGCCGACGCCGAGTTCGGGGCGCCGGGATGCCGGGACGGCGCATTCCGGGCCCGGTCCTTCCCCTTTCCTTTGCCGGAGCACATGGGAACGGAAGGATCCTGACCGTGACAGACGGACAGGCCAGGCAACCGAGAGATAGGACTTCCGGATGACCAGCCCCTCAGGCGGTTTCGGACTTGCCGACGATCCGATCGTCCAGGCGAAGAACAAGATCATCGAGACGGGCCGTGCGGTGTCCCGTCAGTCCAGGGAACTGGCCGACATCCTGGAGACGGTCGGCGCCGGCTGGACGGGCGTCGGCGCCTCGGGGTTCAAGTCCGCGCAGGTCATGATCAACGAGGACCACGACCAGATCCGCCGGCTCCTCGACGTCCTCCTCAACGCGGTGGAAGGCACCAAGAACCTCAGCAACGCCAACGACGAAGAGGTCCGCGCGGCCTTCAACGCCGTCAAGGAGCAGGCGCCGCCCGCCAACACCTCCGGGCTGAACAACGTCTGAGCGGCGTCGCACCACCCCTTCCGCACCCGCCGAGCACCGAGGAGAAGACACATGGGTCACGACCCGAACACCAAGGTCAAGTACGAGACCGTCCAGGAGATGGCCAACCGCATCCGCGCGGTGTCCAGGAACATCGTCAAGGACCTCGAAGAGATGGACGCCGCACTCAAGGTCGTCACCGACACCTGGGACGGTGAGGCCCACGGCAAGTACGTGAGCCTGCAGGGCAAGTACAAGGGCCGGGCGGAACACATGAAGGACCGCCTGGAGCAGGTCGCGAGGATCGTCGAGAACGGCAAGGACAGCTACCGCGCCACCGACCACAAGGCCTCGCTCGCATTCTCCGAGGCGTACTGACCGCGGTCACGCGAACAGCAGGGAGGGGCACGCTCGCCCGAGCGTGCCCCTCCCTGCCGTACGTACACCGTCTACTTCAGGTCGAACTCGCCGTCCCGCGCCCCCAGGACGAAGGCCCGCCACTCGGCCTCGGTGTACCGCAGCACCGTCCCGGGATCCAACGAGGACCGCATCGCCACCGCACCGCCCGGCAGATGAGCGATCTCGACACGCTCCTCGGCCTCCTCGGTGCCGGGCGCGCTGAGCCACTCCACCCCCGAGATGTCGAGTGCGTACAGCTCGTCCTTCTCCTGCTGAGTACCCATCGGGCGCCTTCCCTCTCCTGCGGCGGAACGCTTCTCGGATCCATCGGCAGACTATCCGCCGCCCACCGCCCCGGTGTACGGACGACCGGTCGTGTGCTAGGGCCTCTCGTTTGGATCACGCCGGGCTCGCGTGCCCCGGTGCCGCACCTCGCCGCGTTGTCGTCGGTCGCCAGGGCTCTGCCCCGACTCCCTCCTCCGCCCTGCGATGCACGACACCGGATCCCGCTCCCTGATCCGGCCCGATCCGAACGAAGGACCCCAGCACCCCTCACGGCACCAGCACACAGGATCAGTGCTGCTCCGGCAGCCGGCCGATCTGCACCAGAGGATTCCCCCGGCGCCGCGAGGCGAAGTACCCGCGCCCCGGCGGCATCGCGTGCCCGCGCACCGTACCGATCAGATCGCCCTCGCCCGGGTCACCGGAAAGGACCACCCCCTGTGCGCCCAGCTCCTTGATGCGCTGCATGAACGCCTCGTACATCGACCGCGAGGCCCCGGCGGAGTTCCGCGCGATGATGAAGCGGACCCCGGTGTCCCGGGCGAACGGCAGGTACTCCGCCAGCGGGGCCAGCGGATTGCCCGCGTTCGTCGCCACCAGGTCGTAGTCGTCGACGATGATGAAGATCTGCGGCCCGCTCCACCAGCTGCGGTCGCGCAGCTGCTGCGGAGTGACATCGGTCGGCGGCTGGCGGCGCGCGAACACACCCGCAAGCGCCTCCATGTGCATCTGCATCGAGCTCGCCATCGGCGCGTACTCCAGCAGATGCCCCTCCGGCAGCGCGCCCAGCAGTCCCCGCCGGTAGTCCCCGACCACCAGCTTCGCCTCGTCGGGGGAGTAGCGCTCCGAGATCTGCTTCGCGATCAGCCGCAGCAGGTTCGTCTTCCCCGACTCGCTCTCCCCGAAGACCAGGAAGAACGGATCGGTCTCGAAGTCGACGAACACCGGCTCCAGACCGGTCTCGTCGATACCGATCGCGATGCCCCGCTGCGGGAACTCGAAGCCTTTCGGCAGCTGATCGGCCGGCAGCTTGCGCGGCAGCAGCCGCACGGCCGGCGCGGCGGGACCGGCCCAGTTCGCCTTCACCGTGCCGACGAACGCGGCCGTGCCGTCGGAGAGATCAGCGGCGCCGCCGGACCCGTCGATACGCGGCAGCGCCCCCATGAAGTGCAGCTTCTGCGCCACCTGACCCCGGCCCGGGACACCGGCCGGCACATTGGCCGCCACCTTCCGGTCGAACTCCGAGTCCATGACATCGCCGAGCCGCAGCTCCAGCCGGCCGAGGATCTGGTCCTTCAGCGCGGCCCGCACCTCCATGTAACGGGCGGCCGTGAGCACGACATGGATGCCGTAACCGAGCCCGCGCGCGGCAATGTCGGTGACGACCTGCTCCAGCATCTCGTACTCGGACCGGAAGCCGCCCCAGCCGTCCACCACCAGGAAGACATCGCCCCAGGGTTCGCCGGGCAGTTCCCCCAGGGCGCGCCTGCGCCGGTAGGTGGGGATGGAGTCGATGGAGTGGGCGCGGAAGAACTCCTCGCGCCGGTTCAGCACGCCCGCGACCTCGGCGACCGTACGCCGCACCCGCTCCGGGTCCAGCCGCGAAGCCATTCCGCCGACATGCGGCAGCTCCGCCAGTGAGACCAGACCGCCACCGCCGAAGTCCAGCCCGTAGAACTGCACTTCGTGCGGGGTGTGGGTGAGGGCGAAGGACGAGATGAGCGTACGCACCAGCGTCGACTTGCCGGACTGCGGACCACCGACCACCATCATGTGGCCCGCGGCGCCCGAGAAGTCCGAGTACAGCACCTCGCGCCGCTGCTCGAAGGGCTTGTCGATCAGCCCGAGCGGAACCGTCAGCCCACCCGGGCGGGTGTACTCCGTCGCCGTGAACCCCCGCTCGGCGGTCGGCGCGAGCCCGGGGAGCAACTGGTCCAGCGACGGCGCCCGGTCCAGCGGCGGCAGCCACACCTGATGGGCGGGCACCCCCTGCCCCTCCAGACGGCGCACGATCACATCGAGCACCGTGTCGGCGAGCGCGTCGTCGTCCGCACCCGACCGGGCGGCCACCAGATGCGCCGGATCGGGCGCCGCGTACACCACCGGCACCTCACGGGCGCTGAACAGCGCGGGCCGCCGCTCGATCGGCAGCGCCCCCACCGACAGATCGGGGCCGCCCGTGCGATACGTCCCCGACACATAGGCCGCCTTGAACCGGGTCATCTCGTCGGTGCCGAATTTCAGGTAGCCGGAACCGGGCACCGAAGGCAGGTGGTACGCGTCCGGCACCCCGAGCGCCGTACGGGACTCGGCGGCGGAGAAGGTCCGCAGCCCGATCCGGTACGAGAGATAGGTGTCCAGACCGCGCAGCTTGCCCTCCTCCAGACGCTGCGAGGCGAGCAGCAGATGCACACCCAGCGAACGCCCGATCCGGCCGATCTGGATGAACATGTCGATGAAGTCGGGCTTGGCGGTGAGGAGTTCGGAGAACTCGTCGATGACCAGGACCAGCGAGGCCAGCGGCTCCAGCGCCGCACCCGCCGCCCGCGCCTTCTCGTAGTCGTGGATGTTGGCGTAGTTGCCGGCCGACCGCAGCAGCTCCTGCCGGCGCTGCAGCTCACCGCGGATCGCGTCCCCCATCCGGTCGACCAGTGTCAGATCGTCCGCCAGGTTGGTGATCACGGCCGCGACGTGCGGCATGTGCGACATCCCGGCGAACGTCGCACCGCCCTTGAAGTCCGCGAGCACGAAGTTCAGCGTCTCCGAGGAGTGCGTGACCGCGAGCCCCAGCACCAGCGTTCGCAGCAGCTCGGACTTGCCGGAACCGGTGGCACCGACACACAGCCCGTGCGGACCCATGCCCTCCTGCGCGGCCTCCTTCAGGTCCAGCATCACCGGCTGCCCGTCCTCGCCGATCCCGATCGGCACCCGCAGCCGCTCGGAGACCGACCTCGGCCGCCAGGTCCGCGCCACATCCACCGAGGCCGCGTCACCCAGATTCAGCAGATCCGTGAAGTCCAGATTGGCCAGCAGCGGCTCGTCGTCGTCGCCCCCGCCCATCCTGAGCGGCGCCAGCTGCCGGGCCAGCGCCTCCGCCGCAGGCAGCGACATCCCGTCCGGCACACCCTCGTACGCCATCCCCGCGCCCGACTCCAGCCGCAGCAGCCCCGGCCGCACCACCACGGACAGACCGCCCCGGGGCTCGTCGAGCTCGCCCGGCACCACCTCGACGATCGTCACGCCCTGAAGGCCCTCGGCCGCCGCGAACAGCGAGTCGGGCGGCACCATTCCGCCGTCCAGCACCACCACGATGTGCGGCTGGTCCAGCACCGGCTGACTCTCCCGGCCGAACCGCGGCCGCCCGTCCAGCCGGCTCGCCAGCGACTGCTCCAGCTCACCCAGGTCGTCCCCGAACAGCCGCTTCGTACCCGCCCCGTCGATCTGCCCCGGCAACTGCGTGTGCGGCAGCCACTTCGTCCAGTCCCAGTGCTCCACCGCACCCCGCGCCGCCACCACGGCGACCATCAGATCCTCCGGCGAGTGCAGCGTCACCAACTGGGCGACCAGAGCCCGCGCGGCCGACTGCGCCGCCTCCGGCTGACCGGAGACCGTCACGTGGTAGAACGCCCGCATCGACACGGCCATCGGCAGCCCGTCCAACGACCCGTGCACGGCGAGGAACCGCTGCATCGCACCCGCGCACATCGGCTCCAGCTCGTCCACCGGAGCGGTGTCGGGAGCGACCAGCGGAGTGGCCAGCTGCTGCGCCCCGAGCCCGAGCCGGACCTGCCCGAAGTCCTTGTCGCCGACGCGCCGTTCCCACACCCGGCTGCCCTCGGCGACCAATGACCACAACTGCTCGGGAGCGGGCTGCAGATACAGCTGCACATCGCGCTGGGTGCGCGCCGTCCGGCGCACCGTACGCCGGGTCTGCGCCAGGTACTTGAGATAGTCGCGCCGGACATCGGCCATTTGCCCCTGCGTACCGCGACGGTGGCGGACCAGCTGCGCGACCACCATCCCGACGGTCGAGACCAGCATCAGAACGCCCATGATCCGCATGAACGGATGTGCCTGCGGCGAGAAGAAGAAGACCACCGACGAACCCATGCCGAGCACCGGCAGGATCTGCATCAGCATGCCCTCCTGCTGCCCGCGCGGCAGTTCGGGAGGGGACTCCAACGTCAACTCGTCCATGGGGACTTCCGGCGGAAGTGCCCGCGGAGGTCGTTTCACGACGATCTGGCTCACCGAAACATCAATCCCTCGGTACGGACGGCGGAAGACCGGCCGAACGTGCACCGAAGCCCCCGTGGCTGCCATTGCTTGCGGACGTCGCTCCGCGCGACGGCGATCCTACTTGCAGCTCACCTTCCCCCCTCCCGGTAGGGTGGCGCGCGCACCGTGCGCAACCGCGAATCAGGGGGACCAGACACGTGAGTTCGACTGCAGCGACGGGCTTCTGCCGGGTGACCGTCGTGGCACCCGACAGCCGGATCGATGTGGCCCTGCCGGAGGACATCGCCGTCGCCGACGTCTACCCGGAGATCCTCCGGCTCACCGGTCAGACCCAGGCGGCCGGAACACCCACCGGATACCACCTCGTACGCCGCGACGGCACGGTCCTCGACGGGGCGCGCACCCTCGCCGCCCAGCAGGTACTCGACGGCGAACTCCTCAGCCTGCGCCCCTTCGCCCAGTCCCTGCCGCCCGCCGTCTTCGACGACGTCTCGGACGCCGTCGCCTCGGCCGTCACCCGCGACCGCCACCTGTGGAGCGACGAACTGCTGCGCGGCGCGGGCCTGGTCGGCGGCGTACTGCTGCTCGTCCTGATGGGCTTCGTGCTCTGGTTCGCCGACCCGGTCAGACACGACATGCACAGCCTGCCCGGCATCATCGCGGGCTCGGCCGGGCTGCTGCTGACCGCGTTCGCCGGGGTACGCGCCCGGGTCTACTCGGACCGCTCCACCGCGGTCGCCCTCGGTCTCGGCGCACTGCCCCTCGTACTCATCGCGGGCTCCGGCATCATCGGCCCGGACGCCGGCCAGGGCCCCGGCCGGCTCCAGTTCCTGCTCGGCTGCGTCGCCGTCCTGATCGCCTCGGTCGCGCTGGTCGCCCTCACCCCGAGCGGCGACGCCCCGTTCGTCGCGGCCACCTTCCTCGCCACCGTCGGCACCCTGGCGACCTTCGTCGCGATCCTCACCGAGGCGTCCGCCACCGAGACCGCCGCCGTCTGCACCCCGGTCGCCCTCGGACTCGTGGCCTTCCTGCCCGGCCTCTCCGCCCGGTTCGCCCGGCTGCCCATCGGCTACGCGTCGCCGCACACCGCCCCGGGCGGCTACGACGACAACTTCGCCGACCCGCACGCCGGGCCCTCGGCCCAGGGCACCCCCGTCGACGCCGAACGCATCGCCGCCCAGGCCCGCCGCGGCCACGAGATGCTGCTCGGCCTGGTCGGGGGCTGCGCGGCGGTCGTGGTCGGCAGCGCGGCCGTGCTCGGCTTCTCGGACAACGTCTGGGGCCAGTTCCTGGCCCTGGCGGCCGGACTCGCGATGCTGCTGCGCGCCCGCCTGTTCCGCTACACCTCACAGGTCGCCTGCGTACTGGTGGCGGGCATCGGCACGATCGCCCTGCTGGTCCTCGGCCTCTCCCTGAACCCACCGGCCGACCCGCTGTTCGACCTGGTCCGGTACGGGGATCGCAGCTCACTGGACATCCGTACGATCTGGCTCTCCGCCGCAGTCGCCGCCGGGGCCGCCCTGCTCACCGCGATCGGCCTGATCATCCCCCGCAAGGGCCTCTCCCCGTTCTGGGGCCGGCTCCTCGACCTGACCGAGAGCGCCGTCCTGCTCTCCCTGGTCCCGCTCTGCCTGGCGGTACTGGACGTCTTCGCCAGGGCACGGGCCCTGACGAGCTGAGCCACGGGGACTGGTACGCTGTGTGACGGCCGTTTGTGTACGCGCTCCCGGATCATCCTGGGATCTGCGCTCATCGGACCTTCGCCTCCGAGTCATGGAAGCTCCCCTGCGATCAAGACCAGGGGCACTCGTGGGCGCATCGAACATCAAGAGGAGTACGCGTGCCGCTCGACGCCGCTACGAAGAAGCAGATCATGTCCGAGTTCGCCCAGAAGGAGGGTGACACCGGATCCCCCGAGGTCCAGGTCGCCATGCTCTCCCGCCGGATCTCGGACCTGACGGAGCACCTCAAGACGCACAAGCACGACCACCACTCCCGTCGTGGTCTGCTGATCCTGGTCGGCCAGCGTCGCCGCCTCCTTCAGTACCTGGCCAAGAAGGACATCCAGCGCTTCCGTGCCCTGGTCGACCGCCTCGGCATCCGCCGCGGTGCGGCCGGCGGCGCCAAGTAGTTCGCCGTGAAGGGAGCGGTTCCCACCACTGAGGGGGGCCGCTCCCTTTGCTGTACGTACGATTGTGCGTACGCGGGCAGGAACCGGACGTGACGGGTCCGCCCGCACGGCCGGAAATGCCAAGCAGAACCGAATCTCAGTAACCTGGTCGGAGAACGACCGACAGACGAGCGAGAAGCAGACCTCCCCGCCGCCGGTCCTCGGTAGTGGCCCCCGGACTCATCGACCCGGGTGCTTCGATCGAAGACCGGCCCGCCGATGGAGGGCTTCTCCGCTACGTCCCCCGCCACACGGGCGTGGGGGCGAGAAGACGATATGTATCGGAGAAAACGCTAGTGGAGAACGAGACCCACTACGCCGAGGCCGTTATCGACAACGGAACCTTCGGCACCCGCACCATCCGCTTCGAGACGGGCCGCCTGGCCAAGCAGGCCGCCGGCTCCGCCGTGGCGTACCTGGACGACGACACCATGGTGCTGTCGGCCACCACCGCTTCCAAGAAGCCCAAGGACCAGCTCGACTTCTTCCCCCTCACGGTGGACGTCGAGGAGCGGCAGTACGCCGCCGGCAAGATCCCCGGTTCCTTCTTCCGTCGTGAGGGCCGGCCCTCCGAGGACGCGATCCTCACCTGCCGTCTGATCGACCGCCCGCTGCGCCCCTCCTTCAAGAAGGGCCTGCGCAACGAGATCCAGATCGTCGAGACGATCATGGCGCTCAACCCCGACCACCTGTACGACGTGGTCGCGATCAACGCCGCCTCCTGCTCCACGCAGCTGGCCGGCCTGCCCTTCTCCGGCCCCGTCGGCGGCACCCGTGTCGCGCTGATCAAGGGCCAGTGGGTCGCCTTCCCGACGCACACCGAGCTCGAGGACGCCGTCTTCGACATGGTCGTCGCCGGTCGCGTCCTGGAGGACGGCGACGTCGCGATCATGATGGTCGAGGCCGAGGCCACCGAGAAGACCATCCAGCTGGTCAAGGACGGCGCCGAGGCCCCGACCGAGGAGGTCGTCGCCGCCGGTCTGGAAGCCGCGAAGCCCTTCATCAAGGTCCTCTGCAAGGCCCAGTCGGACCTCGCCGCCAAGGCCGCCAAGCCCACCGGCGACTTCCCGGTCTTCCTGGACTACCAGGACGACGTCTTCGACGCGCTGGCCGCCGCCGTGACGTCCGAGCTGGCCCAGGCGCTCACCATCGCGGGCAAGCAGGACCGCGAGGCCGAGCTGGACCGCGTCAAGGAGATCGCCGCCGAGAAGCTCCTCCCGGCCTTCGAGGGCCGCGAGAAGGAGATCTCCGCCGCGTACCGCGCCCTGACCAAGAAGCTGGTCCGCGAGCGCGTCATCAAGGACAAGGTCCGCATCGACGGCCGCGGCGTCACGGACATCCGTACGCTCGCCGCCGAGGTCGAGGCCATCCCGCGGGTGCACGGCTCGGCGCTGTTCGAGCGTGGCGAGACCCAGATCCTGGGCGTCACCACCCTCAACATGCTCCGCATGGAGCAGCAGCTGGACACCCTCTCCCCGGTGACCCGCAAGCGCTACATGCACAACTACAACTTCCCGCCGTACTCCGTCGGTGAGACCGGCCGCGTGGGCTCGCCCAAGCGCCGCGAGATCGGCCACGGTGCGCTCGCCGAGCGCGCCATCGTGCCGGTGCTGCCGACGCGCGAGGAGTTCCCCTACGCGATCCGCCAGGTCTCCGAGGCGCTGGGCTCCAACGGCTCGACGTCCATGGGCTCGGTCTGCGCCTCCACCATGTCGCTGCTGAACGCCGGTGTGCCGCTCAAGGCCGCCGTCGCCGGTATCGCCATGGGTCTGATCTCCCAGGAGATCGACGGCAAGACCCACTACGTCGCCCTCACCGACATCCTCGGTGCGGAGGACGCCTTCGGTGACATGGACTTCAAGGTCGCCGGTACGAAGCAGTTCGTCACCGCCCTCCAGCTCGACACCAAGCTCGACGGCATCCCCGCCTCGGTCCTGGCCGCCGCGCTGAAGCAGGCCCGTGACGCCCGCCTCCACATCCTCGACGTGATGAACGAGGCCATCGACGTCCCGGACGAGATGTCCCCGAACGCCCCGCGGATCATCACCGTCAAGATCCCGGTGGACAAGATCGGTGAGGTCATCGGCCCCAAGGGCAAGATGATCAACCAGATCCAGGAGGACACCGGCGCCGACATCACGATCGAGGACGACGGCACCATCTACATCGGTGCCGCCGACGGACCGGCCGCCGAGGCCGCCCGCGCCACGATCAACTCGATCGCCAACCCGACCATGCCGGAGGTCGGCGAGCGCTACCTGGGTACGGTCGTCAAGACCACCACCTTCGGTGCCTTCGTCTCCCTGATGCCCGGCAAGGACGGCCTGCTGCACATCTCGCAGATCCGCAAGCTCGCCGGTGGCAAGCGCGTGGAGAACGTCGAGGACGTGCTCGGTGTCGGCACCAAGGTCCAGGTCGAGATCGCCGAGATCGACTCCCGCGGCAAGCTCTCCCTGATCCCGGTCATCGAGGGTGAAGAGGACGAGAAGAAGGACGACGCCGCCAAGTGACGTCCCGTAGTTCCGTGACGACGGCCCGCGCCTCCTCGAAGGCGCGGGCCGTCGCCCGTACCCAAACGCTGCTCAAGGGCACCAACGGCATCGGTACGGTCCGCCGCACCGTCCTGCCCGGCGGTCTTCGGGTGGTCACCGAGACCCTGCCCTCCGTACGCTCCGCCACCTTCGGCATCTGGGCCAACGTCGGATCACGCGACGAGACCCCCACGCTGAACGGCGCGACGCACTATCTCGAACACCTCCTCTTCAAGGGCACCGCCAAGCGCAGCGCCCTGGACATCTCCGCCGCGATCGACGCGGTCGGCGGCGAGATGAACGCCTTCACGGCGAAGGAGTACACCTGCTACTACGCGCGGGTCCTCGACACCGACCTGCCGCTGGCCATCGACATCGTCTGCGACATGCTGACCGGCTCGCTGATCACCCCCGAGGACGTCGACGCCGAGCGCGGCGTCATCCTCGAAGAGATCGCGATGACCGAGGACGACCCGGGCGACTGCGTGCACGACCTGTTCGCGCACACCATGCTCGGCGACACCCCCCTCGGCCGCCCGGTCCTCGGCACCGTCGACACCATCAACGCGCTCGACCGCGGCCGGATCGCCCGCTTCTACAAGAAGCACTACGACCCCACGCACCTGGTCGTCGCCGCCGCGGGCAACATCGACCACGCCACGGTCGTACGCCAGGTCCGCCGGGCGTTCGAGCGGGCGGGCGCCCTGTCCCGCACCGACGCCGTTCCGGTCGCCCCGCGCGAGGGGTCGCGCACGCTGCGCACCGCGGGCCGGGTCGAGCTGCTGAACCGCAAGACCGAGCAGGCCCACGTCGTCCTCGGCGTACCCGGCCTGGCCCGTACCGACGATCGCCGCTGGGCACTGGGGGTGCTCAGTACCGCCCTCGGCGGCGGCATGAGCTCACGCCTCTTCCAGGAGGTACGGGAGAAGCGCGGCCTCGCCTACAGCGTGTACTCGTACACCTCGGGCTTCGCCGACTGCGGACTCTTCGGGGTGTACGCGGGCTGCCGGCCCAGCCAGGTCCACGACGTCCTCAAGATCTGCCGGGACGAGATCGACCGGGTGGCGTCCGAGGGACTGACCGACGAGGAGATCGGCCGCGCCATCGGCCAGCTCTCCGGCTCCACCGTCCTCGGCCTGGAGGACACCGGTGCGCTGATGAACCGCATCGGCAAGAGCGAGCTGTGCTGGGGCGACCAGATGTCGGTCGACGACATGCTCGCCCGGATGGCACAGGTCACCCCCGACGACGTGCGCGAGGTCGCGGCCGAGGTCCTCGGACACCGCCCCTCCCTCTCCGTCATCGGCCCGCTCAAGGACAAGCAGGCCGACCGCCTCGAAGAAGCGGTCTCCTAACCCCACCGTTAAGGAACCAGAGCAATGAGCAAGCTGCGCGTGGCCGTTCTCGGCGCCAAGGGCCGGATCGGATCCGAGGCGGTACGAGCCGTCGAGGCCGCCGACGACATGGAGCTGGTGGCCGCACTGGGCCGCGGCGACGAGCTGGAGACCCTCACGGAATCCGGCGCCCAGGTCGTCGTCGAGCTCACCACCCCCGCGTCGGTGATGGACAACCTCGACTTCTGCGTCCGGCACGGCATCCACGCCGTCGTCGGCACGACGGGCTGGTCCGACGAACGGCTCGCGCAGCTGAACACCTGGCTCTCCGGCTCCCCGGAGACCGGTGTGCTCATCGCGCCGAACTTCTCCATCGGCGCCGTCCTCACGATGAAGTTCGCGGAGCAGGCCGCCCGCTACTTCGAGTCCGTCGAGGTCGTCGAACTGCACCACCCCAACAAGGTGGACGCCCCCTCGGGCACCGCCACCCGCACCGCCCAGCTGATCGCCGACGCCCGCCGGAAGGCCGGCTGCGCCCCGCAGCCGGACGCCACCACCACGGCCCTGGACGGTGCCCGCGGCGCGGACGTGGACGGGGTTCCCGTGCACGCGATCCGGCTCCGCGGTCTTCTCGCGCACCAGGAAGTGCTGCTCGGCGGCGAGGGCGAGACGCTCACCATCCGCCACGACTCCCTGCACCACAGCAGCTTCATGCCGGGCATCCTGCTCGGCGTACGCCGTGTGGTGACCACTCCCGGCCTCACGTTCGGCCTGGAACACTTCCTCGACCTGAACTGACTGAGCCTGCCATGCGCGCAAAGATCACGTACTTCGTCACCGCTGCCGTCCTGGTCTTCTACTTCGCCCTGGTCGGCAGCCGTGGCGTACTGCTCATCCGGCACGGCACGCTGCTGACGGTCGCCTTCGGCGTCGCGGTGCTGATCCTGCCGGTGATCGGCATCTGGTTCCTCTGGAAGAACACCCAGTTCGTGTCGCGGGCGAACGCGCTGGCCGCGGAGCTCGACGCGGAGGGCGGCCTGCCGGTCGACGAACTGGTCCGCACCCCGTCCGGCCGGATCGACCGTGACTCGGCCGACGCCGTCTTCGCCCGCCGCCGCGAGGAGGCCGAGGACACCCCGGACGACTGGCGCTGCTGGTTCCGCCTCGCCGTCGCCTACCAGGACGCCAGGGACACCCCGCGGGCCCGCAAGGCCATGCAGCGCGCGATCGCCCTGCACACGAAGGACGCCCGGCCCAGCACCCCCTGAAGGGGCCGGGCCGGGCGTCCTGGCGACCGTCCGGGGGCTCAGACCCGCCGGTACTCGTCCCCCCACGCCTCCACCGTGTCGGCGGCGCGGTCGAACGCCTCGCTCCGGGTCAGGAAGTCGGCGTTGCTGTCGGTGAGCAGCGGCGGAACCGGCTCGCCCCCCTGGCGTACCAGGATCAGCGCCTGCCCCTGGACGGTGCGGGGGAACCCGAGCCACTTCACCGGCTGCTGCACCGTGCGGATGGCGGTGACCCCGTCCCACGGCACGGTGACGCTGGTGAAGAAGCCCACCCGGCGAACGCCGTGCCGGCTGACCCAGGTACCGACCCGCAGCAGCCGCAGCGCGCAGAGGATGATCACGAGGGCGAGGCCCAGGCACACGGCCGAACCCGGCACCGCCCCGGCGAACGCGATGATCATTCCCGCGAGCAGGACGAAGGACGCGAGCAGCAGCAGGCCGGCCGCCGCCGCGACCCGCCAGGGACCGGGACGGTAGGGGCGGCGCCAGCTGTCGTGGTCGTCGAACGGCAGCGCGATGTCCTCGGCGCTCGCGTCAAATGCGCGGTCGGCCGTCAGGAAGGGCAGGGGCACGACTGATCCTCACTCACAAACACGCTCGATTGCTGTGCCCGGTGAGGCTACCGAGGAGATCACCGACCCGACCACCCCAGGGGCCCCGTACGAGTCAGTGCCCGTGAGCGGCCTCGGTCTGCTCGGCGTGCGAGGGGCTCTGTGCCGGGCTCAGCGCGGGCAGGCCGAGGATCAGAGCCCCGACGAGACCGGCGACCATGGTCAGCCCGACGAGGGAACGGCCGGCCAGCTGGGAGACGGTGGCGCGCTCCCGCGGCGGGGGAGTGACGTTACTGCGGAATCGGTCGCTCTCGGCCACGAAAGAGAACGGGACGGATTCACGCCGGCGGAACATGAGGAAGGTCTCCTTGAACTCTGTTACGGATGCTGCTATTGAGTCAGACGCACGGCGGGCCCGATCGGTGCCCCGAATCGCCGAATTCGTCGAAGAAATCCCTGGACGGCCCTTCCGGCCCGGTTGTCAGTGGTGGCCCGTAGAGTGGGCGCCGCCCGAGCGACGCAACTGGAAGGACCCCGCCGGTGACCGAGACCCCCGAGCCCGCAAAGCCCAGCTTCCGCAGCGATGTGACCGTTGAGCTGGTGAAACACGCCGCGGGCGACTCCGACGTCCTGTTCGCGGCCCGCGTCTCCACGGCCGGCGAACAGTCCCTGGAGGAGGTCACCAAGGACCCCGAGCGCTCCAAGGGACTCATCAACTACCTGATGCGCGACCGCCACGGCAGCCCGTTCGAGCACAACTCGATGACCTTCTTCATCAGCGCCCCGATCTTCGTGTTCCGCGAGTTCATGCGCCACCGCGTCGGCTGGTCGTACAACGAGGAATCGGGCCGCTACCGGGAGCTGGAGCCGGTCTTCTACGTCCCGGACGCCTCCCGCAAGCTCGTCCAGCAGGGCCGCCCCGGCAAGTACGAGTTCGTCGAGGGCACCCAGGCCCAGCAGGAGCTCACCGGCCGTGTCATGGAGGACTCCTACCGCCAGGCGTACGAGGCCTACCAGGAGATGCTCGCCGCGGGAGTGGCCCGGGAGGTCGCCCGCTCAGTGCTTCCCGTCGGCCTCTTCTCCTCGATGTACGCCACGTGCAACGCCCGCTCGCTGATGCACTTCCTCGGCCTGCGCACCCAGCACGAGCTGGCGAAGGTGCCGTCCTTCCCGCAGCGCGAGATCGAGATGGTCGGCCAGCAGATGGAGGAGCACTGGGCCCGCCTGATGCCGCTCACCCATGCAGCCTTCAACAAGAACGGACGCGTAGCCCCGTAAGCGGTGTCCGTATTGCGGCGTTTCGTGAAGTTCATCTAGGCTGATCAAACGGACCCGGCACTGCTTGAACCCCCGAGCAGGCAGTGCCGGGCTCCTATCGCTTGTCCCCCCGAGGGGGCATTGGGCCCTGAGCAGCGAGTAGCGTGTTACCCATGGCTCCGATCTCCACTCCGCAGACCCCCTTCGGGCGGGTCCTCACCGCTATGGTCACGCCCTTCACGGCGGACGGCGCACTCGACCTCGACGGTGCCCAGCGGCTCGCCGCCCATCTGGTGGACGCAGGCAATGACGGCCTGGTCGTCAACGGCACCACCGGCGAGTCCCCGACCACCAGCGACGCGGAGAAAGACCAGCTCGTAAGGGCGGTCCTGGAAGCCGTGGGAGACCGGGCCCACGTCGTTGCCGGCATCGGCACCAACGACACCCGCCACAGCATCGAGCTCGCCCGTACGGCCGAGCGCTCCGGCGCCCACGGGCTCCTCGCGGTGACGCCGTACTACAACAAGCCGCCGCAGGAAGGCCTCTTCCGCCACTTCACGGCCATCGCGGACGCCACCGGCCTGCCGGTGATGCTCTACGACATCCCCGGCCGCAGCGGTGTGCCGATCGACACGGAGACGCTGGTACGGCTCGCCGAGCACCCGCGCATCGTCGCCAACAAGGACGCCAAGGGCGACCTCGGCCGCGCCAGCTGGGCCATCGCCCGCTCCGGCCTCGCCTGGTACTCCGGCGACGACATGCTCAACCTGCCGCTGCTCTCGGTCGGCGCCATCGGCTTCGTCTCCGTCGTCGGCCATGTCGTCACCCCCGACCTGCGCGCCCTCATCGAGGCCCACGTCGGCGGCGACGTCCAGAAGGCCACGGAGATCCACCAGAAGCTCCTGCCGGTCTTCACCGGCATGTTCCGCACCCAGGGCGTGATCACCACCAAGGCCGCCCTGGCCCTCCAGGGACTGCCCGCAGGCCCGCTGCGCCTCCCGCTGGTGGAGCTCACCGAGCAGGAAACGGCCCAGCTCAAGATCGATCTCGCCGCCGGCGGGGTAGAGCTGTAATCACAGACTTCACAACTGAATAAGCGAAGAACACTCGCAAGAGCGAAAAACAGACAACAGCAAGTGCACGAATGACATGCGCGCCACGTGCCCAAGCGGTACGTGGCGTGCGTGGTAAGGAGAGTCTTTTGAGTCATCCGCATCCCGAACTCGGCACCCCGCCGAAGCTCCCGAAGGGCGGCCTCCGGGTCACCCCGCTCGGCGGCCTCGGCGAAATCGGCCGCAACATGACGGTCTTCGAGTACGGCGGCCGCCTGCTCATCGTCGACTGCGGAGTTCTCTTCCCCGAGGAAGAGCAGCCCGGAATCGACCTGATCCTGCCGGACTTCACCACGATCCGGGACCGTCTCGACGACATCGAGGGCATCGTCCTCACGCACGGACACGAGGACCACATCGGTGGTGTCCCGTATCTGCTGCGCCTGAAGCCGGACATCCCCCTCATCGGCTCCAAGCTGACCCTCGCGCTGATCGAGGCGAAGCTCCAGGAGCACCGCATCCGCCCGTACACCCTCGAAGTGGCGGAGGGCCAGCGCGAGCGCATCGGCGTGTTCGACTGCGAGTTCATCGCGGTCAACCACTCGATTCCGGACGCTCTCGCGGTCGCCATCCGCACCCCCGCGGGCATGGCCGTCGCGACCGGCGACTTCAAGATGGACCAGCTCCCGCTGGACGGCCGGCTCACCGACCTGCACGCCTTCGCCCGGCTGAGCGAGGAAGGCATCGACCTCCTCCTCTCCGACTCGACGAACGCCGAGGTGCCGGGCTTCGTACCGCCCGAGCGGGACATCTCCAACGTCCTGCGCACGGTCTTCGCCAACGCCCAGAAGCGCATCATCGTGGCGAGCTTCGCCAGCCATGTGCACCGCATCCAGCAGATCCTCGACGCGGCACACGAGTACGGCCGCAGGGTCGCCTTCGTCGGCCGCTCGATGGTCCGCAACATGGGCATCGCCCGTGACCTCGGCTATCTGCGGGTTCCCGCGGGCCTGGTCGTCGACGTCAAGACCCTCGACGACCTGCCGGACGACGAGGTCGTGCTGGTCTGCACCGGATCCCAGGGCGAGCCGATGGCGGCCCTGTCCCGGATGGCCAACCGCGATCACCAGATCCGGATCGTCCCGGGCGACACGGTGATCCTGGCGTCGTCCCTGATCCCGGGCAACGAGAACGCGGTCTACCGCGTGATCAACGGCCTGACCCGCTGGGGCGCCAACGTCGTCCACAAGGGCAACGCGAAGGTCCACGTCTCGGGCCACGCCTCGGCCGGCGAGCTGCTGTACTTCTACAACATCTGCAAGCCGAAGAACCTGATGCCGGTCCACGGAGAATGGCGCCACCTGAGGGCCAACGCCGAACTGGGCGCGCTCACCGGCGTGCCCAAGGACCACATCGTCATCGCCGAGGACGGCGTCGTCGTCGACCTCGTCGACGGCCGGGCCAAGATCGTCGGCAAGGTCCAGGCGGGTTACGTCTACGTCGACGGCCTCTCGGTCGGCGACGTCACCGAGACCTCGCTCAAGGACCGCCGGATCCTGGGTGAAGAGGGCATCATCTCCGTCTTCATCGTGGTCGACAGCTCCTCCGGCAAGATCACGGGTGGACCGGACATCCATGCCCGCGGATCCGGTATCGACGACTCGGCGTTCAGCGCCGTCGTGCCGAAGATCGAGGAAGCGATCAACAGGTCCGCCCAGGACGGCGTGCTGGAGCCGCACCAGGTCCAGCAGCTCGTCCGCCGCACGGTTGGCAAGTGGGTCTCCGACACCTACCGTCGGCGCCCGATGATCCTTCCGGTCGTCGTCGAGGTCTGACGCCGACAGGCGTGAACTGCGGAGCGGGGCCCCCGATTTGCATCGGGGCGCCCCGCTCCAGTACGTTTACGGCTCCGCCTGACCGGGAAGCACCGCGCACACTGGTGTGCGCCGAGCGTCCAGAACGGGGCGGGAATTCCGACTCAGAACTTCTGATAAAGTCGGATCCGCCGAAAGGCAAAGACCACTCCAGCGGTCACCGGAATTCAAATTCGAACCGGAAACGGAACGAAAAAGAGTCTGGTAAGGTTGGAACCGCCGGAAAGGGAAACGCGAAAGCGAAGAACTGGAAAGCGAAAGCGAGACCCGCT
>NZ_JBHXTM010000055.1:0-48972 GCF_042677325.1 Streptomyces sp. NPDC127117 | reverse complement strand
GCCCGGATCGAATCCGATCCGGGCACCCCACCCTCATTCCAGGGGTCGAGCCGTGTGGCTCAGGGGCCCTGTGTGCCGCCAGTGGTCTGGCCGCGGTTGCCGCCGCCGTTGTTGCCGCCGATCAGGTCCGGCGGGATGGTGATGCCGGGGAACGGGCTCTTGTTGCCGGGCTTCTTGCCCCCGGCGCCGGGCCTGCCCTCGCCACGATCGCGGTCGCGGTCGCGGCCCTTGCCCCTGTCCCGGTCGTCGCTCTTCGGCGGGTCCGGGATGTTGACGGTGTTGAAGGCGGGGGCGGGCACTCCGTTGAGCGCGCCCGTCATCGCGTCACGCCAGATCGGTCCGGGGACCTGCCCGCCGTACACCTTGTCCTGGTACACGCCACCGATCGTGATGCGCTCCATCTCGACGCTCTGGGACGGGCTGCCGACCCAGACCGCGCCGGACATGTTCGGCGTGTACCCCACGAACCAGGCGTTCTTCCGGGCGTCGGTCGTACCGGTCTTGCCCGCGTTGTCGCGGCTCTGGAGACCCGCCTCCTGGCCGGTACCGGAGTCGACCACTCCGCGGAGCAGGGTGTTGACGGTGTCGGCCGTGGTCGGCGACATCGCCTGCGAGCAGGTGGTCTTGGGCACGGGCAGCGAAGTGCCGTCGGCCTTGCTGACCGACTCCATGGCGATCGGCGTGCAGTACGTACCGCGGTTGGCGAAGGCGGCGTACGCGCTCGCCATAGTCAGCGGCGACAGACCGTTGGAGCCGAGGGTCAGGGTCGACGGGTTCTGCGGCAGCTTGCTGCCGTCGCCCTGGACCACGCCGAGCTTGTCGGTCATCTGCGAGACCGGGCACATGCCGATGTCCTGGAGCATCTGGACGAAGTAGGTGTTGACCGACTTCTCCATCGCCTCCTTCAGCGAGTACGGGCCCTTCTCGGACTCGCTCTCGTTCTCCAGGTGATACTTCGGCACGCCGTCGTTGACCCACGGCTTCCCGCAGGACCGCACCGTGTCCGGGTAGTCCATCTCGTACGGCGACGGATAGGACTGGGTGGCCGGCTTGCCGCCCTCTATGGCCGCGGCGGCCAGGAACGGCTTGAACGTCGAACCGGTCGGGAAGCCGTAGTTGGAGCCGCCCATGACCTTGTTGACCGAGTAGTTGTACTGGGTCTCGTTGGTGCCGAAGCCGTACGGCTTGGACTGGCCCATGCCCATGATCTTGCCGGTGCCCGGCTGGACCAGCGTCACGGCCGTCGCGACCTTGTCCGACTTGTAGACGTGGTTCTTGATCGAGCCCTGCACCGACTGCTGGGACTGCGGGTCGAGCGTCGTCCGGATCGTCAGGCCGCCCTGGTTCCAGATCTTGGCCCGGTCCTCCTTGGTCTTGCCGAAGACCGGGTCGGTGAGGAAGACGTGGCGTACGTAGTCGCAGAAGAAGCCGGCACCGCTGACGGCGGTGATGCAGCCGTTCTTCGGCTTCTTGACCCGGAGCTTGATCGGGGTCGCCTTCGCCTTGTCGGCCTGGGCCTTCGAGATGTCCCCGACGTCCGCCATGCGCTGGAGCACCATGTTGCGGCGCTTGGTGGCCTCGGCCGTGTCGTTGACCGGGTCGTAGCGGCTGGGCGACTGCACGACGCCGGCAAGCAGCGCGGACTCCTCCAGCGTCAGGTCCTTCGCCGGCTTGGAGAAGTAGCGCTGGGAGGCGGCCTCGATGCCGTAGGCCTGCTGCCCGAAGAAGGTGATGTTGAGGTAGTTCTCCAGGATCTTTTTCTTGCCGAGCTCTTCCTCGACCTGGATCGCGTACTTCAGTTCCTGGACCTTGCGGCCCATCGTCTGCTGGGTGGCCTGCGCGACCTTGTCCGGGTCGTCGCCCGCCTCCTCGACGAAGACGTTCTTCACGTACTGCTGGGTGAGGGTCGACGCGCCCTCGGTGGTCCCGCCCGTCTGCACATTGCGGTTCAGCGCGCGCAGGATGCCCTTGAGGTCGATGGCCCCGTGTTCGTAGAACCGGGCGTCCTCGATCGCGACGATCGCCTTCTGCATGTACGGCGAGATGTCCTTCAGCGGGACCACCGTGCGGTCGCGCGAGTACACCGAGGCGATCATTCCGCCCTTGCTGTCCAGGATCGTGGTGCGCTGGCTCAGCGGCGGAGTCTTCAGATTGGCCGGGATCTCGTCGAATCCCTCGACCGTCCCCTTGGTGGCAAGCCCCAGTGCTCCGGCGGCCGGCAGCGCGATGCCCGCGAGCACGACTCCGGAGAGTGCGGCGACACCGAGGAACTTGGCGGCCTGCTGGGTCGTCGAGAGACCCCCGCCCGAGCGCTTCTTTGGCATGGGGGCAGCCTACGTTCTCATTCGCCGGACACACGTATATGCCTTGGCCTAAGCTGCTCTCAACTGTCACAGCAGTCCGGTCCCGTATCAACCCCCGTGCAAGACCCGGCCACAACCTCAGGCGCTCCCGAATTCGCCTCGTGTGTCATCGAACGTCCGTTGTGATCCAGGTGAACTGTCCCGATTCTGACGGGATAGTCGCGTATGCCCTCGCCTCACTCCCCTGGGTGATCTGCCGCATACGCATAGTCCGTTCGGGCCATTCAAGATTGGGCCCGAAGGGGGTGTTGTGCTGTCGCCACCTTCCGTAACGTCCTCAACTGGCAGCGGTGAATATGCCGCTGCCGCCGTGGGGGAGCCTCGATTCGGGAGAGGACGGCGCCGTGATGGGCTGGGTAACCGACTGGAGTGCGCAGGCAGCCTGCCGCACTACCGATCCGGATGAACTGTTCGTACAAGGGGCAGCGCAGAACAGAGCCAAGGCGGTGTGCACCGGATGTCCGGTGCGGACCGAGTGCCTGGCCGATGCGCTGGACAATCGCGTCGAATTCGGCGTGTGGGGCGGAATGACCGAGCGGGAGCGCCGCGCACTGTTGCGCAGGCGGCCCACCGTCACGTCCTGGCGCCGGCTGCTGGAGACCGCGCGCAGCGAGTACGAGCAGTCGACGGGCATCCTGCCCGTGGCGATCGGACTGGACGACGACGAACTGCACGAGAGGTACGCCGCAGTGGGATAGGACCGGCGGGTTGTTACACAGCTCCGGCCGGGGCAGAACCGGTCGCGAGGCGGTCTCCGATGGCCCTGAGCCCTTCGAGATCATGTACGTCACCGGGCAGCGCGGCCACTTCGGTCACGGCGACCTCGGGGTGCAGCGCGGTGAACCGGTCACGTGTGCGCTGTTCGCGCGCGACCACCTGCATCCGTTCAGCATGCAGCCGCAACAGACCTGCGGTCAGCTCCTCGACGGAAGCGGTCGACTCGCGGTCCGAAGCGGTCGTTTCGTGATTCTCGGTGTTCTTCTGCTCGGCGGTGTCCTCGCGCTCGGAGTTGTCGGGCGTGGCGGCGTCGGGGGTGGCGTCCGGTGCGGAACCGGGCGTGGCAACGACTTCGGGGGAGTCGGGAGCGGCCGAGCGGTCGGCCCGGTCACGAAGTCCAGCCTTCCCGGCCGTCTGATCCACAATGCCGATCCCGTCAAGATTTTCTGCGGCGGCCAGCGCGTGCTCGGCGGAGAGCCGGGCGGCATCGCTGCCGTGGACCCGGTTGAGCACCAGACCTGCCAGCGGCATTTCCTCCGCGGCCAGCCGTTCCACGAAGTAGGCCGCCTCGCGCAGCGCGTCCCGCTCCGGAGTCGCGACGACCAGGAACGCCGTACCGGGCGCCTGCAGCAGTTTGTACGTGGCGTCGGCCCGGGTACGGAAGCCGCCGAACATGGTGTCCATCGCCGCGACGAAGGTCTGTACGTCGCGCAGGAACTGACCGCCGAGCAGCTTGCCGAGGGTGCCCGTCATCATCGACATGCCGACGTTCAGGAACTTCATCCCGGCCCGGCCGCCCATCTTCGCCGGGGCCATCAGCAGCTTGATGAACTTTCCGTCCAGGAACGAACCGAGCCGCTTCGGCGCGTCCAGGAAGTCCAGCGCGGAGCGCGACGGAGGGGTGTCGACGATGATCAGGTCCCACTCGTCGCGCGCCCGCAACTGCCCGAGCTTCTCCATCGCCATGTACTCCTGCGTGCCGGCGAAACCGGCCGACAGCGACTGGTAGAAGGGGTTCTCCAGGATCGCGCGGGCCCGCTCGGCGTCCGCGTGCGCCTCGACGATCTCGTCGAAGGTCCGCTTCATGTCGAGCATCATGGCGTGCAGTTCCCCGGCGTCCTCGCCCTCGATGCCCGGCACCCGGCGCGGGACGTTGTCCAGCGAGTCGATGCCCATGGACTGGGCGAGCCGGCGGGCCGGGTCGATGGTGAGGACGACGACCTTGCGCCCGCGCTCGGCCGCCCGTACGCCGAGTGCCGCCGCGGTCGTGGTCTTGCCGACGCCGCCCGAACCGCAGCAGACGACGATCCGGATACCCGGGTCGTCGAGCAGCGCGTCGGTGTCCAGCACGGGTGTGGGGGAGGGGGCGTCCTCCGCAGGCCCTGCCCAGGTGCCCTCGGCCAGGCCCTCCCAAGGGTCCTCCGCCGGGTCCGCCCGGGTGTCCTCCGCCGGGGCCCGGGAGGAGCTGTCCTCCGTCTCCCCGGCCGTGCCCGTCATGGCTCTTTCCGTGCGCTGTGTCATGTCCCCACCCCTTGTCCCGCCCCTTCGCCCACGCCCTGCTTGCGGAGCTCGGTCGCCAGGTCGTAGAGCCCGGCCGGGTCCATTCCCTCGCCGATCAGCGGGAGTTCGTACCCGGGCAGCTCCAGGCCGGCGAGCACGGCACGCTGTTCGCGCTCCAGCTCGACCCGTTGGGCGTGCTCGGCCGCCTGCTCGACCAGTGGGCGCACGAGCCCCGCGGAGCCGGTCACTCCGGCCCGGGTCAGCGCCTTGGCGATCTCCTTGCGGCGGCCGCCCGCGGCGGTGCGCAGGGTGTCCTCGTCCAGCAGATGGGGCCGCACCATGTTCACGATGACCCGGCCCACCGGCAGTTCGGCGTCGCGCAGCTCGGCGATGCCGTCCGCGGTCTCCTGGACCGGCATCTCCTCCAGCAGCGTCACCAGATGGACGGCGGTCTCGGGGGACTTCAGTACCCGCATCACGGCCTGTGCCTGATTGTGTATCGGGCCGATCCTGGCCAGCCCCGCCACCTCGTCGTTCACATTGAGGAAGCGGGTGATGCGTCCGGTGGGCGGCGCGTCCATGATCACGTAGTCGTAGACGTACCGGTTCTGCTTGTCCTTGCGGCGTACGGCTTCGCAGGCCTTGCCGGTCAGCAGCACGTCCCGCACACCGGGCGCGATCGTGGTGGCGAAGTCGATCGCGCCGAGCTTCTTGAGCGCCCGGCCCGCGCTGCCCAGCTTGTAGAACATCTGGAGGTAGTCGAGCAGGGCGCGCTCGGCGTCGATCGCGAGGGCGTACACCTCGCCGCCCCCCGGCGCGACGGCGATCTTGCGCTCCTCGTACGGAAGGGGCTCCGTCTCGAAGAGCTGGGCGATGCCCTGCCTGCCCTCGACCTCCACGAGAAGGGTGCGCCTGCCCTCGGTCGCGAGGGCGAGCGCGAGGGCGGCGGCAACCGTGGTCTTACCGGTACCGCCCTTGCCGCTGACGACCTGGAACCTGCTCACGTATTCGAGCCTAACCAGTCACACCGCAGGCTACGCACGAGGCTGCGCGTGCCAGGGATTACACAGGCGTTACAGTCGGGCCCATGACCAAGTGGGAATACGCGACCGTGCCCCTTCTCGTGCACGCGACCAAGCAGATTCTGGACACCTGGGGCGAGGACGGCTGGGAGCTGGTCCAGGTCGTTCCCGGCCCGAACAACCCCGAGCAGCTCGTGGCCTACCTGAAGCGGGAGAAGGCGTAATGGCGGGCACCGTCGAGGCGAAGCTCGCCGAGCTCGGGCTGACGCTGCCGGACGTCGTGCCGCCGCTGGCCTCGTACCAGCCGGCCGTGCAGTCGGGGGTGTACGTGTACACCTCCGGCCAGCTGCCGATGGTGGACGGCAAGCTCGCGGTCACCGGCAAGGTCGGTGCCGAGGTCACGCCCGACGAGGCCAAGGAGCTGGCGAAGACCTGCGCGCTCAACGCGCTGGCCGCCGTGAAGTCCGTCGCGGGCGACCTGGACCGGATCGCACGGGTGGTGAAGGTCGTGGGCTTCGTCGCCTCGGCGTCCGACTTCACCGGACAGCCCGCCGTGATCAACGGTGCCAGTGAGCTGCTGGGCGCGGTGCTCGGCGACAAGGGTGTGCACGCGCGCAGCGCGGTGGGCGTCGCGGTGCTGCCGCTGGACGCTCCGGTGGAGGTCGAGGTCCAGGTCGAGCTGGTCGGGGCCTGAGCCGTACGTTCCTTTCGTCGCCCTTTTCTGATCCCGTTCAGATATTTTCGATCCCGTCCGGTCACGATGACCGGGCGGGATCATCTGTGTACGGGGCATGTACGGATCACTGCACCTCTCGAACATCGGCGCGGTTCCGGATAGCCTCCGGCCATGTCCAATGGTCAGTGGTACCCACCGGAATGGCCCGACCGGATCCGGGCACTCGCCGCAGGTGAGCTGAGCGCCGCGACCCCGAAGCGGGCCGCCACCGTGATGCTGCTCCGGGATTCCGCCACTGACACCGAGGGCGGCCCCGCCGTCCACATGCTGCGCCGCCGGGCCTCCATGGCTTTTGCCGGCGGGGCGTACGCCTATCCGGGTGGCGGGGTCGACCCGCGCGACGACGACCGGCTCGTCGGCTGGGCCGGACCCGCGCTGGAGAGCTGGGCCGAGCGGCTCGGCGTCGGTACCCCGGCCGAGGCCCAGGCCATCGTCTGCGCGGCGGTCCGGGAGACGTACGAAGAGGCGGGTGTCCTTCTCGCGGGGCCGAGCGCCGACACGGTGGTCAGCGACACCACCGGTGCCGACTGGGAGGCCGACCGCGAGTCACTGGTGGCCCGGGAGCTGTCCTTCGCCGAGTTCCTGGACCGGCGCGGTCTGGTGCTGCGCTCGGACCTGCTGGGCGCGTGGGCGCGCTGGATCACCCCCGAGTTCGAGCCCCGCCGCTACGACACCTGGTTCTTCGTGGCCGCGCTCCCGGAGGGCCAGCGCACCCGCAACGCCTCCACGGAGGCCGACCGCACGGTGTGGATCGGGCCGGGCGAGGCGGCCGACGGGTACGACCGGGGCGAGCTGCTGATGATGCCGCCGACCGTGTCGACGCTGCGGGCGCTGAGGCCGTACGGGACGGCCGCCGAGGCCCTGAAGGCGGCGGATTCCCAGGACCTCACGCCGGTGCTGGCACAGGCAAGGCTGGAGGGCGGAGAGCTGGTGCTGAGCTGGCCGGGACACGACGAGTTCACCAAGCACATCCCGAGCGGGCCGGCGGGTGACGGTACCGGCGGTGGCTCCGATGACGGCTTCGGTGGTCGTCCCGCCGGCGGTTCCGGTGGTGCGGGAGGCGGATCGATATGAGCAATGCGGCAGCGCTGCCCGGACAGCCGCGCGGCGCGGTCCTGTCCGGCCCCGCCACGGCCCGCGCCGTCAACGTCCTCGCCCCCAACGCCTCTCCGATGACGCTGGACGGCACCAACACCTGGATCGTCGCCGAGCCCGACTCGGACCTCGCGGTCGTCATCGACCCGGGCCCGCTGGACGACACGCATCTGCGGGCCGTCATCGACGTCGCGGAGCGGGCCGGCCGCCGGATCGCGCTCACCCTCCTCACCCACGGGCACCCCGACCACGCGGAGGGCGCGGCGCGGTTCGCCGAGCTGACCCGTACGAAGGTGCGCGCGCTGGACCCGGCGCTGCGGCTGGGCGACGAGGGGCTGACGGCCGGCGATGTGATCACCACCGGTGGCCTGGAACTCCGTGTCGTACCGACCCCCGGTCACACCGCGGACTCGCTCTCCTTCCATCTGCCCGCCGACCGGGCGGTGCTGACGGGGGACACGGTCCTCGGGCGCGGCACCACGGTCGTCGCGCACCCGGACGGGCGGCTCGGCGACTACCTCGACTCGCTGCGGAGGCTGCGCTCGCTGACCGTCGACGACGGCGTGCACACGGTGCTGCCGGGGCACGGTCCGGTGCTGGACGACGCGCAGGGCGCGGTCGAGTTCTACCTCGCGCACCGGGCGCACCGGCTGGCCCAGGTGGAGACGGCGGTCGAGGCCGGGCACCGGACGGCGTCGGCGGTGGTGGCGCAGGTGTACGCGGACGTGGACCGGTCCCTGTGGCCCGCCGCGGAACTCTCGGTGCTGGCCCAGCTGGAGTACCTGGGCGAGCACGGCCTCATCCAGGGCCCGCCCGATCCGAACGGAAGGCCTTAGGGCCTCGGGCGTCTCTCCGCGGTCGGCGCGGAAACGTGGCAAGGCCCCGCCGGGTGGTGGCGGGGCCTTGCGTACGTTGCCGATGAGGCCGGGGCCGGTCCGGCTAGCGGGACCGCTTGGCCAGGCGCTCCACGTCCAGCAGGATGACGGCGCGCGCCTCCAGGCGCAGCCAGCCGCGTCCGGCGAAGTCGGCGAGTGCCTTGTTGACCGTCTCGCGGGAGGCGCCGACCAGCTGGGCCAGCTCTTCCTGCGTCAGGTCGTGGACGACGTGGATGCCTTCCTCGGACTGGACGCCGAAGCGGCGCGACAGGTCGAGGAGGGCGCGGGCGACGCGGCCCGGTACGTCGGAGAAGACCAGGTCGGACATCTGGTCGTTGGTCTTGCGCAGGCGGCGGGCGACGGCGCGCAGCAGGGCCGTGGCCACCTCGGGGCGGGCGTTCAGCCAGGGCTGGAGGTCGCCGTGGCCGAGGCCGAGGAGCTTGACCTCGGTCAGCGCGGTGGCGGTGGCGGTGCGGGGGCCCGGGTCGAAGAGCGACAGCTCACCGATCAGCTCGCCGGGGCCGAGGACCGCCAGCATGTTCTCGCGCCCGTCGGGGGAGGTGCGGTGGAGCTTCACCTTGCCCTCGGTGACCACGTAGAGGCGGTCGCCCGGGTCGCCCTCGTGGAAGAGCGCGTCGCCGCGTGCGAGGGTCACCTCACTCATCGAGGCGCGGAGCTCCGCGGCCTGCTCATCATCGAGCGCCGCGAAAAGCGGGGCGCGCCGCAGAACGTCGTCCACGAGTTCTCTCCTTGTCGGCCTGTTCAGGGAACCGTGGTCCCCATCATGCCGGACGGTAAAACAGTGCGATCAATCACAAACCAGTTTGACGCACGGGCGTGCCCAATCGTGCGGCAGGGGGCCGATTGGGGGCGGATGCACGGTGACGGGCGCAGATGTCAGTGCGTGGCTCTAGGCTGGCCGGGTGTCCAAATCGCCGGTGAGAGCGCAGGCCAAGGGGGCTGATGGGGTGTCGGAAGGCCGTGATTCCGCTGTGGGCGAACAGGGTGCGATTCGCTCGGAAAAAGCGACAAAACGCCCCACGGGGAAGCCGGTGGGGAAGTCGGCGCGAACGCCGGCCGTGAAGGCGACGGTGAAGGCCGCGGCGGGGTCGGGATGGAAGCCGGAGTCGCGTCTGGCGATGGTGCGCCGCGCCCGCAAGATCAACCGCGAGCTCGCCGAGCTGTACCCGTACGCCCATCCCGAGCTGGATTTCCGTAACCCTTTCGAGCTCCTGGTCGCTACGGTCCTTTCCGCCCAGACCACCGATCTGAGGGTCAACCAGACCACCCCCGCGCTCTTCGCCGCCTACCCCACCCCCGAGGACATGGCCGCCGCCGTCCCCGAGGAGATGGAGGAGCTCATCCGGCCGACCGGGTTCTTCCGGGCCAAGACCAAGTCGCTGATAGGCCTGTCCGTGGCGCTCAGGGACAACTACGGCGGTGAGGTACCGGGTCGGCTCGCCGATCTCGTCAAGCTTCCGGGGGTCGGCCGCAAGACCGCCAACGTTGTTCTCGGCAATGCCTTCGGCGTCCCCGGGATCACCGTCGACACGCATTTCGGCCGTCTGGTGCGCCGCTGGAAGTGGACCGAGCAGGAGGACCCGGAGAAGGTCGAGGCCGAGATCGGCACGATCTTCCCCAAGAGCGAGTGGACGATGCTCTCGCACCGGGTCGTCTTCCACGGCCGCCGTATCTGCCATGCCCGTAAGCCCGCCTGCGGCGCCTGCCCGATCGCCCCGCTCTGCCCGGCGTACGGCGAGGGCGAGACGGACCCGGAGAAGGCCAGGAAGCTGCTGAAGTACGAGATGGGCGGCCGGCCGGGCCAGCGGCTCAGCCCGCCCGCCGACTACCCGGGCAAGCCCGCGCCGGCCCTCGGAGCGGGCTGACGCACGGCACCGGCCGCAGGGCGGCCGGGATGGCCGGAACGGCAGGGGTCGCGGCGCGGCCGGAACGAAATGCGTGATGACAGGCGTTGTGAGACGAGGGGTGCCTATGAAGACGCACGAACAGAGCACGGATACGGCAGCCGCTCCCAAGGCGGCAGGCCAGGCAGCGACCGGCTCCGCGGCCACAAGACCCGCCGCGTCCGTCGCGGGAAGCCCGGCAGCGGGAAACCACGCGGCGGG
Source organism: Streptomyces sp. NPDC127117 (assembly GCF_042677325.1). Lineage (NCBI taxonomy): Bacteria > Bacillati > Actinomycetota > Actinomycetes > Kitasatosporales > Streptomycetaceae > Streptomyces > Streptomyces sp. NPDC127117. The sequence goes on along the minus strand of NZ_JBHXTM010000055.1, from coordinate 38,538 downwards.
AAAGCCGGCAGTGACAGGCCCCGCAGCGGTCAGCCCCGCGGCGGCGGTCGCGGCGGCCGCGGCCACGACCGCCGCCGATGAGGACGCAGCGATCACCGTCACGGCCGAGGGGCTGCCCGCCTGGCTCGACCCCGTGGCCGGCGCCGCGCGGACCATCGAGCCCGACCAGCTCAGCCGCTTCCTGCCGCCGGAGAGCGGTGCCGGTCGGCAGTCCGCCGTGCTCGTACTGTTCGGCGAGGGCGAGCGCGGCCCCGAGCTGCTCCTCATGGAGAGATCCGGAAGCCTGCGTTCCCATGCCGGGCAGCCTTCTTTCCCCGGTGGCTCCCTGGACCCGGAGGACGGCGACCAGGCCACGACGGGGCCGCTCAGGGCCGCTCTGCGGGAGGCCAGGGAAGAGACCGGTCTCGATCCGCGAGGGGTCCAGCTCTTCGGTGTGCTGCCCCGGCTCTACATCCCCGTGAGCGGCTTCGTCGTGACGCCGGTCCTCGGCTGGTGGCGCTCGCCGAGTCCGGTCGGCGTCGTCGATCCGGGTGAGACGGCCCGGGTCTTCACCGTTCCCGTGGCGGATCTCACGGATCCGGCCAACCGTGCGACGGCGGTCCACCCCAGCGGTCACCGGGGCCCGGCATTTCTGGTCGAATCCGCCCTGGTCTGGGGTTTCACGGCCGGGGTGATCGACCGGATTCTGCACTTCGCGGGCTGGGAGCGCCCCTGGGACAGGGCCAAGCAGGTGCCGCTCGACTGGCGCGCATGACAGGCTGACTCCCGTGCTGCGCTGTCCGGCCCCGCCCGGAGCCAGCCGAAGGAATGGGCCCGGTGACGAATCTGCGAGGCTATAGACGGTGAACGTGCTGGACATCCTGCTGCTGGCCGGCGCCGTGTGGTTCGCGGTCATCGGCTACCGACAGGGGTTCGTCGTCGGCATCCTGTCGGTGATCGGGTTCCTGGGCGGCGGCCTCGTCGCCGTCTATCTGCTGCCGGTCCTGTGGGACCAGCTGACGGACGGCTCCGAGGTCTCGTCGACGGCAGCCGTCGTGGCCGTCGTCATCGTGATCGTCTGCGCCTCGGTGGGCCAGGCGTTCACCACCCACCTGGGCAACAAGCTCCGCCGGTACATCACCTGGTCGCCCGCACGCGCCCTCGACGCCACCGGTGGCGCCCTGGTCAACGTCGTCGCGATGCTGCTGGTCGCGTGGCTGATCGGCTCCGCGCTGGCCGGCACCACACTGCCGACGCTGGGCAAGGAGGTCCGCAGCTCCTCGGTCCTGCTCGGCATCTCCCGGGTGATGCCCACGCAGGCATCCACCTGGTTCACGGACTTCTCCTCGGTCCTCGCGCAGAACGGCTTCCCGCAGGTCTTCAGCCCGTTCGCCAACGAGCCGATCACCGAGGTCAAGGCCCCGGACCCGGCGCTGGTGGGCAGCCCCGTCGCGGCCCGCGCCAAGAAGTCCATCGTCAAGGTCGTCGGCACGGCCCCGGGCTGCGGCAAGGTCCTCGAAGGCACCGGCTTCGTCTTCTCCGACCGCCGGGTGATGACCAACGCGCATGTCGTCGGCGGCGTCGACGAGCCGACGGTCCAGATCGGCGGCCAGGGGCGGCTCTACGACGCGAAGGTCGTCCTGTACGACTGGCGGCGCGACATCGCCGTGCTCGACGTTCCGGACCTCGACGCGAAGCCGCTGCGGTTCGCCGGCCCCGACAGCGACGCCCGGACGGGTCACAGCGCCATCGTCGCGGGGTTCCCGGAGAACGGCTCGTACGACGTACGGGCGGCGCGGGTCCGGGGCCGTATCAACGCGGGCGGCCCGGACATCTACCGCCGGGGCACCGTCCACCGCGATGTGTACTCGCTCTACGCGACGGTCCGTCAGGGCAACTCCGGCGGACCACTGCTGACCCCGACGGGCGAGGTGTACGGCGTGGTGTTCGCCAAGTCGCTCGACGACCCCGACACCGGGTACGCGCTGACGGCCGACGAGATCCGCCAGGACATCGCGCGCGGCCGCACAGCCAACCAGCAGGTCGACAGCCAGACGTGCGCGCTCTGAGCACCGGCCGCTGCCCGCGAAGCGCCCGCTGAGAGCCGGCTGAGCGCCGGTCCGGTCAGGCAGGGACCAGGCGCGGCACGGCTCGTCGAGGTACTGCCCGTCGAAGCACGGCCCGACCAGGCGTCGCCCGTCCGGGCGTGGCCCGCCCAGGCGTGGCCCGTCCGGGCGTGGCCCGTCGAGGCCGGGAGAAGTGTGGTGAAGTCCCGCCCGGCCGGTGAGCCTTCACCGGCCGACCGGGGCGGAAATCATCCGCGTGGATGGCGCAGCCGCGCCGAGACCCAGCGGGCCCTGCGGCGCAGAATGCGCGGAATACCGAGCTGGGGGTCGTGCAGAACCTGCATATCGTGCACCCGGCCCTGGGGGCCGCCCCCCTCATGAGTGCTCGGACTCGCCGTGGCGGTCGAGCGGCGGTTGCGTGCTGCGTCACCGAAGTCGTGCGTCCAGCCCATACCGGGACGTCTGCCCGTGCCTCATGGTCGGTAACCGCCCATCCGTCAGCCAATTGGCCTATGCGCCGGGCAATTGGCCGTTCGACGGACAACTGTGCCCCAATGGCTACCGGTCGGGCTCCGGATCCTTGAGCCAGTTGATGAGTTCGGCCGAGAAACCGGCCGGGTCCTCCTCATGGGGGAAGTGCCCCAGACCGTCGAAAAGTCGCCAACGGTAGGGCGCTTCGACGTACTCGCCGGATCCCGCCGCGCTTCGGGTGCGGATCGCTGGATCGAGTGAACCGTGCAGATGCAGAGTCGGTACCCGCACCGGCAGTTTCATCCGCCGATTGAACTGGATTCCGTCCGGACGGGCGAGGGACCGCACCATCCAGCGGTACGGCTCGATCGCGCAGTGCGCCGTCGACGGGATGCACATCGCGCGCCGGTAGACGTCCACCGTCGCGTCGTCGGGGAACTCCGGGGTCCGGGGGCCCGCCCATTCGTGGATCAGCCGGCCGACCAACGCCGCGTCGTCCGCGACGAGCTGACGCTCCGGTACCCATGGGCGCTGGAAACCCCAGATGTACGAGCCGGCCCGGGACTGCGCGAAGTCGGAGAGCATCGAGGAACGCCAGCGGCGCGGATGCGGCATCGAGGAGACCACGAGGCGGCGCACCAGCTTCGGACGCATCACCGCGGCGGTCCAGGCGAGGTAGCCGCCCATGTCATGGCCGACCAGGGCCGCGTCCGGTTCGCCCAGCGAGCGGATCACGCCGGTGACGTCGAGCGCCAGGTTGGCGGGGTCGTAACCCCGGGGCGTACGGTCGCTGCCGCCGACCCCGCGCAGGTCCATTGCCACGGCCCGGAAGCCGGCCTCGGCCAGCGCGGTGAGCTGGTGGCGCCAGGTCCACCAGAACTGAGGGAAGCCGTGCAGCAGCAGCACCAGCGGCCCTTCGCCGAGCTCGGCGATGTGGAATCGGGCACCGTTGGCCGCCACGTCCCGGTGGGTCCACGGCCCGTCGATCCGCACGGGCCCGCCGGAGCCGGCCGGGGCGGGTGAGCCACCTGGGGCGGGTGAGTCACCCAGGGCGGGCGAGCCACCTGGGGCGGGTGAGTCGGTCGAGCGGGTCGGGGCGTCTGGGTCGGTCGAGCCGGGTGAGCTTGCAGGGCCTGAAGTGCTGCCCGAGCCTGCCGGGCTGCCCGAGCCTTCCCGGTCGCCCCTGTCCGCAGGGGTTGCCTGACCTTCCGGGCCTACGGGGCCTACCGGGCCGAATGCGCTGGAATCGGGGACCGTCATGTTGACGAGCGTGCCACAGCGGAGGCCTTGTCCTGGACCGGAGCCTTCTCCATGGCCTTGCCCGTCAGCGTGCTGCCCGAGGCGACCGGGAGGCTCGTTCCTGCCGGGACGGCGGACCTCGGGTGCGGCTTGACGCCCTGCAGCACGGCCGCCGTCTGCTTCGCCGAGGCGATGGACTTCTCCGGCGGCTTGACCTTCTTGATCTTGGCGACGGCGAACAGCGCGAGCAGCAGCGCCAGGACGATGAAGGCGCCGCCCACGATCAGGAACGACCAGGCGAGCCCGAGCCCCAGGTTGTGGATCCCGTACGCCGCCGCGAAAGTCAGCACCGGCACCGCGAACAGGATCAGCACGCCCGCGACGATGAACGCCACACTGCCGATGACACCGCGCTTGACGTCCTGCCGTACCTCGGCCTTGGCCAGGGCGATCTCGTCGTGCACCAGTGCGGACATCTCCGCCGTCGCCGAGGCGACCAGTTGCCCGAGACTGCGGTCGGCGCTGCCCGCGTTGTTGCCGGGGTCGCTCATCCCTGACTCCCTCTCCAGTCCTGCTGCTGAACACATCTGGTGTCAGATCATGCCGGACTGTCCGGCTCGTTGCTCGCTGCCCCCGCCAGTTGGGCAAGGCGACGGTGCTCGGCCGCCTTCTTCTCGTGGATCGCGGCCATCCGCAGGTGGTACTCCGGATCGCCCTGTTCGTAGATGTCGGGCACCCCGTCCTGGTCCTCGTCGAGCTCCTCCGCCTCGTGCAGCTCCCGGTATCTGCGTACCCGGAGTTTGAGCAGTACACCGGAGAACACGGCGGCCGTCAGGGAGCCGATCAGCACGGCGGCCTTGATCTCGTTGATCATGTCCTCGTCGCCGGTGAAGGCCAGCTCGCCGATGAGCAGCGAGACGGTGAAGCCGATGCCGGCGAGCGAGGCGACCGCGAAGACATCGGCCCAGGCCAGCTCCTTGTTCAGCTCCGCCTTGGTGAACCGGGTGGCCAGCCACGTACCGCCGAAGATGCCCACGGTCTTGCCGACGACGAGGCCCAGGACGACACCGAGCGTCTCGGGTCGGGTGAAGACGCCCGCCAGCGCACCGCCGGAGAGGGAGACCCCGGCCGAGAAAAGGGCGAACAACGGCACGGCCAGACCGGCCGACAGCGGGCGGACCAGGTGCTCGATGTGCTCGCCGGGCGAGTGGTTCTCGCCGTCCCGCCGGGTGCAGCGGAGCATCAGACCCATGGCGACACCGGCGATCGTGGCGTGGATGCCGCTGTTGTACATCAGGCCCCAGATGACCAGGGCGAGCGGTATGTAGATGTACCAGCCGCGCACGTTCCGGCGCAGCAGCAGATAGAAGACGGCCAGGCCGACAAAGGCGCCGATCAGCGCCATGAAGTTGATCTTCTCGGTGAAGAAGACCGCGATGATCAGGATCGCGAAGAGGTCGTCGACGACGGCGAGCGTCAGCAGGAAGGCGCGCAGCGCGTTCGGCAGCGAGGTGCCGATGACCGCGAGGACGGCGAGCGCGAAGGCGATGTCGGTGGCGGTGGGGACGGCCCAGCCGTCCGTCGAGCCTCCACCGATCACGTTCACCAGCGTGTAGACGAGGGCCGGAACCGCCATTCCACACAGCGCGGCGACGACCGGGAGAGCGGCCGCCCTGGGGTCGCGCAGTTCGCCCGCGACCAGTTCCCGCTTGAGTTCGACGCCTGCGACGAAGAAGAAGATCGCGAGCAGCCCGTCGGCGGCCCAGTGCGCCACGGAGAGATTGAGGCCCAGCGATTCCGGCCCGAAGTGGAAGTTGCTGACCGAGTCGTAGCCGGAGCCGAAGGTGTTCGCCCAGACCAGCGCGGCCACTGCGGCGACCAGCAGGATCACGCCACCCACGGTCTCGGTGCGCAGGGCCTCCGCGAGGTAGTTCCGCTCAGGGAGGGAGAGCCGTCCGAGCAGGGTGCGGCGGGACGAAGGGGGTGCAGGGGTGGGCGCGGCCACGAGGGGAGACCTCCGGGTCGGTACGGCAGCGATGGCATGGCTGATGCACTTGCCGACCAGACTTCCCGGCACACCCTGTGGAGATTTCTTATTGCTTTGTTGACGCGACTGCCACTGTACCCGGGGTGTGCGGGGATCTATAGGGTGATCTTCACCTTAGATGCCCGAGGGGCACCCGGCGCGTTGCCGGATGCCCCTCGGGGACGTACCGCTCGGTTTGCTGGCCGGTCCTCTCAGTCCTCGGGGGAGGACGACGGCAGCTGGGCCTGGATCAGGTCCATCACCGAGGAGTCGCTCAGCGTGGTGACGTCTCCCACCTCGCGGTTCTCGGCGACATCGCGAAGCAGACGCCGCATGATCTTGCCGGAGCGGGTCTTCGGCAGCTCGGCGACCGGCAGGATCCGCTTCGGCTTGGCGATCGGGCCGAGCGTGGCACCGACGTGGTTGCGCAGATCCGCGATCAGCCCGTCGGAGGCCTCGGCCGTGCCGCGCAGGATCACGAACGCGACGATGGACTGGCCGGTCGTCTCGTCGGCGGCACCGACCACGGCCGCCTCGGCGACCGAGGGGTGCGACACGAGCGCCGACTCGACCTCGGTGGTCGAGATGTTGTGCCCGGACACGAGCATCACGTCGTCGACCCGGCCGAGCAGCCAGATGTCGCCGTCCTCGTCCTTCTTGGCGCCGTCGCCCGCGAAGTACTTGCCTTCGAAGCGTGACCAGTAGGTGTCGATGAAGCGCTGGTCGTCGCCCCAGATGGTGCGGAGCATCGACGGCCACGGCTCGGTGAGGACGAGGTAGCCGCCCCCGCCGTTGGGAACCTCGTTGGCCTCGTCGTCGACGACCGTGGCCGAGATACCGGGCAGGGCGCGCTGGGCGCTGCCCGGCTTGGTCTCCGTCACGCCCGGCAGCGGCGCGATCATCATCGCGCCGGTCTCGGTCTGCCACCAGGTGTCCACGATCGGGCACTTGTCGGCGCCGATGTGCTTGCGGTACCACATCCACGCCTCGGGGTTGATCGGCTCACCGACCGAACCGAGGACCCGGAGACTGCTCAGGTCGAACTTGGCGGGGATGTCGTCACCCCACTTCATGAACGTACGGATCGCGGTCGGCGCGGTGTAGAGGATCGTGACGCCGTACTTCTGCACGATCTCCCAGAAACGCCCCTGGTGCGGGGAGTCGGGCGTGCCCTCGTACATGACCTGCGTGGCGCCGTTGGCCAGCGGGCCGTAGACGATGTACGAGTGGCCGGTCACCCAGCCGATGTCGGCGGTGCACCAGAAGACATCGGTCTCCGGCTTGAGGTCGAAGACCGCGTTGTGGGTGTACGCCGCCTGCGTGAGGTAGCCGCCGGAGGTGTGCAGGATGCCCTTCGGCTTACCCGTCGTGCCGGAGGTGTAGAGGATGAAGAGCGGCTGCTCCGCCTCGAAGGCCTCGGGAGTGTGCTCGGCGGACTGCCGGCCGGTGATCTCGTGCCACCAGACGTCGCGGCCCTCGGTCCACGCGGTGTCCTGGCCGGTGCGCCGGACCACGAGGACGTGCTCGACGCTGTCGATACGGGAGACGGCGTCGTCCACGGCGGGCTTGAGCGCGGACGGCTTGCCGCGGCGGTAGCCGCCGTCGGCGGTGATGACGACCTTGGCGTCCGCGTCCTGGATACGGGCGGCGATGGCGTCGGCGGAGAAGCCGCCGAAGACTACCGAGTGGGCGGCGCCGATGCGGGCGCAGGCCAGCATCGCGATGGCGGCCTCGGGGATCATCGGCAGATAGACGGCGACCCGGTCGCCCTTGCCGACACCGAGCTCGATGAGCGCGTTGGCGGCGCGGGAGACCTCGTCCTTGAGCTGTGCGTAGGTGATGGCGCGGCTGTCGCCGGGCTCGCCCTCGAAGTGGATGGCGACCCGGTCGCCGTTGCCCGCCTCGACATGGCGGTCCACGCAGTTGTACGCGACGTTGAGCTTGCCGTCCGCGAACCACTTCGCGAAGGGCGGGTTGCTCCAGTCGAGCGTTTCGGTCGGCTCCGTGGCCCAGGTCAGGCGACGGGCCTGCTCGGCCCAGAAGCCCAGCCGGTCCGCCTCGGCCTGCTCGTACGCCTCCGCCTTGACGTTGGCGTTCGCGGCCAGATCGGCAGGCGGTGCGAACCGCCGCTCCTCACGAAGCAGATTGGCCAAGCTTTCGTTGCTCACGACATCTCCCATTCCCAGGGTGTCCGTTGTGTCCCGGGGCATAGCTCATCAGGCCAAAGGCCGGGTGACAAGTGTCTGCCCGGAATTGGTTTAGACCTGTGTCTCGTGTATGGAGACACGGTCCCGCATCCACGTGCGGCGCGACGCGGTACGGCGCAGTGCGGGGAGCTGTGCAATGCGCCGCGGAGCGACACGGAGCGGTGCAATACGCCGCGCAGCCACGCGGATGCAGGACCACAAGGTCTCACGGACCGAGGGCGAATGAGGTTCAGACGCCGGTGCGTTCCAACTCGCCGGAACCGGGGGCGTCGCCGGGGTCCACGCGGTCGAAGACCTCATCGAGCTCCAGCCCGCTGCTCGCGCCCTCGGTCAGCAGATAGGCCTGTGCCTCGCCCACGTGGAAGTACATGCCGTGCAGTCGGATCGTGCCCTCGGCGAGCCGCCGTGCCACCGATTCGTGTGCCCGCAGATGGTCCAACTGCTGGACCACGTTGGTGAGGCAGAGCTGCTCCAGCGCATCGGTCGGCAGGCGCCCGGAGATCCGGGCCCAGGCGTGGTGCCGGGACGCCATCCGCTCCAGGCTCGGCAGCCCGTGTCTCAGCCACCGCCACAGGGACGTGGGCGGAGTCTCCCGGTCCGGTTCGCCGCCGAGCAGCGCCTGCATAGCCCCGCAGCCGGAGTGCCCGCAGATGGTGATGGACTCCACCTTCAGCACATCCACCGCGTACTCGATCGCCGCGCCCACCGAGTGGTCCCCGGACTCGGCGTCCGGCAGGGGCACCAGATTGCCGATGTTCCGCACGGTGAACAGGTCGCCGGGGCCACTCGCCGTGATCATGCTGGTGACGAGGCGGGAGTCCGCGCAGGTGATGAAGAGCTGGGACGGGCGCTGCCCCTCGATGGCCAGACGGGCCAGTTCGTCGCGCACCAGCGGAGCGGTATTGCGCTGGAACGAACTCAGACCGCTGATCAGCCGATTGCCGCCGGCCGGGCGGGGGGTCGCGGGGGCTGGTGCGGTGGTGGGGGCGTTGACCTGGCTGCCGGTGGTCATGTCGTGGCTCGCGTGGTGGGATGCGGGACGGTCGGCGGATTGGTCGGCGGGGCGGTCGGCGGGGCTGATGTGATCGGTGTTGCCTGTGTGTCCGGCAGAGCTGATGTGGCTGGTGCTGGCGGACGGTGCGTCGAGGTTGGGGCCGAGGCCGAGGCCCGCTTCTGGCGCACGGCCGGGCTCGTCGTGGCAGTGATGGTTGCGCCACGGAGTCCAGGGGCGGCAACAGGAGTGCGCAGCCGAGGCGGGCTCGGCGATCCGGCCGCCGGACCTGCCGGTGAACACGACCCTGCCGCCATGGGCGGTCTGGGCGGTGCTCCAGTCCTGGATCGCCTCGTACGCCGCGTGGTCCATGAAGAAGCCGTCCAGTTCGACGACGGCGTCCCCGCCCTGGGGCAGCTGGCCGAGCGTACGGCTGAGCCGGGGCACCGCCAGGAACGTCAACTGGCCTCGTACGACGACCAGATGCTGGCCGCCCTGATCGGTGACCGTGATTCTGGTCCGGGCCAGCCGGTGCAGGGCGACCGCCACCGCCAGCGCGATGCCGATCGCCACACCCTTGAGGACGCCGAGGAGAACCACGCCGGTGATCGTCGCCGCGTACACCAGGAATTCGCGGTGCTTATGGACGTTGCGGATGTGGGCGAAACTCACCATCTGGATACCGACCATCATCACCAGCGCGGCGAGCGTGGCCAATGGGATCCACTCCAGCACGGTGACCAGCAGCCCGGTGGCGAGCAGCACCCAGACACCGTGCAGCACGGTGGAGGCGCGCCCGGTCGCCCCGGCGCGTACGTTCGCCGAACTGCGCACCGCACCGCCGGACACCGCCAGCCCGCCCACCAGCCCGGACAGCGTGTTGGCGATGCCCTGGGCGCGCAGCTCGCGGTCGAGATCGGAACGTCTGGCGGGCAGGGCCAGGGATGCGGCCGGAGCCGATGTCCCGGACGGGAGCGCGAGTGCGAGCGCGGGTGCGGCCGATGTGGGTGTCGGCGTCGCGCCGGCCCCCGGCCGGGCGGCCGTCTGCTCGGCGGTGCGGTCGGCCGACAGCTTGTCGACGGCCACCGCGGCGAGCAGCGACTCCAGGCTGGCCACCAGCATCACCGTGAATATGGCGGTGGCCAGGGCGAGTACGGGGCCGTGCGGCATCTCCGGCAGGGCGTGCGAGCGCCAGGACGGCAGATCGACCCGGGCGACCCCGGGCGCGACGATCGCAGCCACCGCCGTAGCGGTCACCACTGCGGCGAGGGCGGCCGGAATCCGGCGTACCGCTCTGCCGACCCGGCCCGGAACCCGGGGCCACAGGATCAGGATGGTGATGGTCAGCACGCCGATGAGCGGGGCGGCCGGGCTCACCCGGCTCAACTGGTCGGGGAGTGCGAGGGCGTTGGTGACGGCTGAACTCTGTGGCGAGCCGCCGAGCACGATGTGCAGCTGCGCGAGCGCGATGGCCACGCCGATTCCGGCGAGGGTGCCGTGGACGATGGCGGGGCTGACGGCGAGGGCGCTGCGCGCCGCCCGCAGCGAGCCGAGCAGGAGCTGGAGGAGTCCGGCGCCGATGGTGATCGCGCAGGTGGTGCGCCAGCCGTAGATCTGGATCAACTCGGCTGTGACCACGGTCAGTCCGGCGGACGGGCCGCTGACCTGGAGCGGGGTGCCGCCGAGCAGTCCGGCGACGATGCCGCCGATCACGGCGGAGATGAGACCGGCTTCCAGCGGGGCGTCCATGGCGACGGCGAGGCCGAGCGACATGGGGACGGCGAGCAGGAAGACCGTGATCGACGCGGACAGGTCGGCGCCCGCGATACGGAACCGTCCGCCGCGCGGTGGCGGCGGGCTGTGTGGTCGTTTGACTCCTGAGGCGCGTGGTGGACGCGAACTACGGGATGTGCGGTTGTGACGAGTGGGGACGCAAGCAGACATCTTCCCGTCTCCTCCGGGCAGCGCGGTCGCGGGATGTGGGGACGCGGCCGTGGGTCACGGCGTACAGCGGCGGGATTTCTCAACTCTCAGTAAATAGATCGTAATGGAGAGTAAAGACGTGCGTCCACACTTGCGATCAAATGGGCCATTCGATCACCCATTGAAGTGAATAAGCATCTTTTCATTCGATATGTCGTATCGATCGAGGCTGTCGCGTGCGAACTTGACCGCGCGGTGTCGGCACTTCGACGCAAGTTACCCGCAGGGAAGAGGTGGGCGGATGATGGTCGCCACGACGAGAGTTGCCGCGAAGAGAATCACTTCGAAGAAGGTCGCTGCGAAGAGGGCCGCCGTCGGGCGGGTCGCACTGGGGGTCGTGGCCGTCGCGCTGACCGCGGGAGTGGCCGGGTGCTCCTCCGGTTCCGGCGGAGGCGTCGGGGCCGCCGGTCCGGGGGCGGCGAAGAAGGCCACCGTCCCGAAGAAGAAGGCCCCCGAAGCCCCGGCCGCGCCAGTCAGCGTCTTCCGGCTCATCGGCGACGGATCCACCGCGTTCACCGGCAGCCAGCCGAAGCAGCCTGTGGCCGAGCGCCTCGCGCCCGGTCGGAAGCCGCCGCAGTTCGTGGTGTTCTCGTGGGACGGCGCAGGCGAGGACAGTCAGAAGCTGTTCTCGCACTTCCGCGAGGTCGGCAAGAAGTACCACGCGAACATGACGTACTTCCTGAGCGGCGTGTACATGCTGCCAGAGGACAAACGGGAGCTCTACGACCCGCCGAAGCACAACGCCGGCAGCTCCGACATCGGCTTCAACGACACCGAGGGAATCCGGAACACCATCACTCAGGTCCGCGGGGCCTGGGAGGACGGTGACGAGATCGGAACCCACTTCAACGGGCACTTCTGCGGGCCCGAGGGCGGCGTCGGAACCTGGTCCGTCGACCAGTGGAAGAGCGAGATCAGCCAGGCCAAGTCCTTCGTGAAGAACTGGAAGACCAACGCCCCGGGCCTCGAAGAGGAGAAGCCGCTCCCCTTCGACTACGACGAGGAACTCATCGGCGGCCGCACCCCCTGCCTGGAAGGGCAGAAGAACATGGTGGCAGCGGCACGGACGATGGGCTTCCGCTACGACTCCAGCGGGGTCAACAACCAGGTCTGGCCGAAGAAGAAGGACGGCATCTGGGACCTCTCGATGCAACTCGTCCCCGTGCCGGGCCGCGGGTTCGAGACCCTTTCGATGGACTACAACTTCATGTTCAACCAGTCTGGTACGACGACGCAGGGCGACCCGGACATGCACGAGTACTGGGGCAACCAGATGCGCGACGGCCTGCTCCAGGCCTTTGACCGCTCGTACGATGGAAACCGCGCCCCGCTGATCATCGGCAACCACTTCGAGTCCTGGAACGGCGGCACCTACATGCGTGCCGTCGAGGACACCATCGCGACGGTCTGCACCAAGGAAGGTGTCCGCTGCGTCTCTTTCCGGCAGTTGGCCGACTGGCTGGACGCGCAGGACCCGGCGACGCTGGCGAAGCTCGGCACGCTCGATGTCGGACAGGCGCCCGAGAAGGGGTGGACCGAGTTCCTCGACGGAGCGGGAACTTCCGGAACCGGCCGGACCGCGGGCGGCGACAAGGCCCACGCCGGGCCCGATGGCGACAAGTCCGGCCACTGAGCCGCGCGGCCTTCGGTCGTGGCCGACGTGTCACGCGCCGGATCGGCCGGGCAGCAGGGCCGCGCGTCGAGCGCCGGACGGGTCGGGAACCCGGTCCTGTCCGGCGCCCGGGGACGCGACGGCTCCCGCCGGGCGGAGCGAACCCGTCCGGCGGTGGCACCGACGACCCGGCGAGGCATCGAGGCTTAGGCAGGCTGAGCGGCGCCGTCCTGTGCGTACCGCTCGTCGAGAACGAAGGCGGGGTCGACCTGGGCAGCCAGATCGGCGCCCGTCTTCTCATTGCCCCAGCTCTCCGCGTTCTTCAGATGGAAATGGACCATCTGCTGTGTGTAGCGCGCCCAGTCCCGCTGCTCGTACGAGTCCTCGGCGGCGTTCTGCAATGCCTGCAGCGCCATCCGGTTGTCCGCCTCCAGCAGCTCGAAGCGGGCGGGGCGGCCCTTCTCCATCGACCGCACCCAGTCGGAGTGCCCGACGCTGACCAGCAGGTCGTGACCCACCTCGGCACGCAGGAACTCCAGGTCGTCCTCGCCCTGCACCTTGTTGCCGATGACCTTCAGGGCGACCCCGAAGTCCCGTGCGTACTCCTTGTACTGGCGGTAGACCGAGACGCCCTTACGGGTCGGCTCCGCCACCAGGAACGTCATGTCGAAGCGGGTGAACATCCCCGAAGCGAAGGAGTCCGAACCCGCTGTCATGTCGACGACGACATAATCGTCGGGGCCGTCGACGAGATGGTTCAGGCAGAGTTCGACCGCGCCGACCTTGGAGTGGTAACAGGCCACGCCCAGATCCGACTCGGTGAACGGCCCGGTGGCCATCAGCCGGATCTCCCCGTCGTCGAGCCGGACCGTGCGTGCGCAGGCGTCGTAGATCGGGTTGTCCTCGCGGACCCGCAGCAGCCGCGAGCCCTCGCCGGGCGGAGTCGTCTTGATCATCGTCTCGGCGGAGGCGATGCGGGGATTGCTGCCGCGCAGGTACTCCTTGATCAGAGGCAGGTGCGCTCCCATGGCGGGCAGCGCGGCGGCCTCCTGGTCGTCGAGGCCGAGCGCGGCCCCGAGATGCTGGTTGATGTCGGCGTCCACCGCGACGACATGGGCTTCATTGGCGGCGAGGTGGCGGATGAAGAGCGAGGACAGCGTTGTCTTGCCGCTGCCGCCCTTCCCTACGAAAGCGATCTTCATGTTCACCTAGGGTAGCGGCGCGACCGCGTTCTGCTGTCGCACTTCGTGAAGAAGGCCACTCCCGGGCGGTATCGGCTCAGTGGACGCGTAGCCTCGTTACCTATGAGTACGACTGCCTCTGATCCGCTCGCCGCCCTGGGCACCCTGCCGGGGGTCGCCGACGCGGTGGACTCCGTACGCAAGGCCGTCGACCGGGTCTACGGTCACCGCGTCATGCGGCGCCGCAGCAATGAGGTCACCGCGGAAGCGGCGTTGCGCGGTGCCCGTGGCTCGGCGGCGCTGTCGGGCGCCGACTGGAACCTGGAGGAGGTGCGCCGGCGTACCGACTTCAGCGGTGACGGCGAGGCGCACGTGATCGGGGCGGCCCTGCGGCTGACCGCCGAAGCGGGTCAACTGCTCTCCATCTGGCGGCAGTCACCGCTGCGGGTGCTGGCGCGGCTGCATCTGGTCGCGGCCGGCGGGGCGGCGCCCGATGACGCCGTCGGCCGGCCGAGGCTGGCGGGCGAGGCGGTGGACGAGCCGCTGGTCGAGGCACCGCTGCCGGGTGCCGACGAGGTGGCCGGGCGTCTTGAGGGGCTCTCCGGGCTGATTCTTTCCGGCACTTCGGCGCCCGCGCTGGTGACGTCGGCGGTCGTGCACGGCGAACTGCTGGCCCTGCGCCCCTTCGGCTCGTACAACGGCCTCGTCGCGCGGACCGCCGAGCGGATCGTGCTGATCGGGAGCGGGCTCGACCCCAAGTCGATCTGCCCCGCCGAGGTGGGCCATGCCGAGCAGGGGCGGGCGGCGTACGTCGCGGCGTTCGAGGGCTATCTGTCGGGGACGCCGGAGGGGATGGCGGCCTGGATCGCGCACTGCGGACGCTCCGTGGAACTGGGTGTCAGGGAGTCGACGGCGGTGTGCGAGGCACTGCAGCGCGGCGCCGCGTAGAAGCCATTCGCGCAGAAGTCGTTCAGTGGGGCAGCGGCTGGATCCGGTGCGAGGCCGCGAGCCCGCCGGGCGCCGGTTTCGAGTCGTCGGGTGCCGCTTCCGCGGTGTGCTTCGCGATAAATTCACGGAAGTAACTTCATCGCGGTAACTTCATGAATGTCTTCGCCGTCTCGACTTATCGCGTCGACATACCGCATTGACTTCAAGGCCCGACAAAAGGGTTGCGGCGGTACCGTCCTCGGTACCGCCGCTGGCATGTCTACCCAGTTACCATGCGTCCTCGATATGTGCCCATCAGGTCGGGATGCTTTGCCCGTTCCCTGGTGCGGCTGGCCCGTAATCGACGGGTCGACGTCGCGTGGGTGCTCGGTTTTCATGCTCGGTCCGTGGGGCCGTCACTGCGTTACAGGTAATCCTCTCGGATGTCCTTGGTCTCGCGGGCCGTTGAGTCATTTGTACTCCAGAGCCGGGGTGAGCGGTAGTGCTGGCCCCACTTCTTTACTTTTGGGTTCAATTACGGGTGAGTTGGATATTTCGCACCGAGCGCCGAGTTGGCGTGTGCCGGGCCACTGCTCAGGGGTGCGTTCAGGCGGAGGTCGCGGCGCGACGGCGTGAGGTGTACCAGACCAGTCCCGCCGTGACGGCGGCCGCGCCCACCGCTGCCGCCGCGACCAACGCCGGACGTGGCGGCAGCGAGAAAGCGGGCAGTCGCTGCTTGAGCCGGACCGGCCGGTCGAAGACGAGAATCGGCCACTCGCGGAGGGTCGCCTCACGTCGCAGCGCGCGATCCGGATTGACCGCGTGCGGATGGCCGACCGACTCCAGCATCGGTACATCCGTGGCGGAGTCGCTGTAGGCGTAGCAGCGCGAGAGGTCGTACCCCTCCGACACCGCGAGGGCCCTGATCGCCTCGGCCTTCGTCGGCCCGTAGGCGTAGTACTCGACTTCGCCGGTGAAGCAGCCGTCGTCACCGACGACCATTCGGGTGGCGACGACCCGGTCGGCACCGAGCAGCTCACCGATCGGCTCGACGACCTCGGCGCCCGAGGTCGAAACGATCACCACATCGCGTCCGGCGGTGTGATGCTCCTCGATGAGCGTCGCGGCTTCGTCGTAGATGATGGGGTCGATCAGCTCGTGCAGGGTCTCGGCGACGATTTCCTTCACTTGCCGGACGTTCCAGCCCTTGCAGAGCGCGGAGAGATATTCCCGCATCCGCTCCATCTGGTCGTGATCTGCACCCCCGGCAAGGAACACGAACTGTGCGTACGCAGTGCGCAGTACAGCGCGGCGGTTGATCAGTCCGCCTTGGTAGAAGGACTTGCTGAAGGTCAGCGTCGAAGACTTCGCAATGACCGTCTTGTCCAGGTCAAAGAAGGCGGCTGTGCGAGGCAAGAAGCGGTTTTCCACAAGGCAGAGCATAGGGGGACACCATTCGGCGTAAACTCTGGCGCGTGGGTTTGCCTGAGAAGGCTCTCGGGTACACCATGGAAGTCACGGATCGTTCGCGACCGTGCTAACCCGGTCCGGCTCCTCCCCCCCCGAGTCGGCCGTGGGGACGACCCCCGCTCTCCCCCCCGGCGGGGGTCGTCGCATGTCCAGACACGTTTCTGTCGTTCGGAATCAAGCATTCCGCCTCCATTCCGGTCGCGACGGCCGCTTCTCGTTCCGTCCCCCACCACCATGACTCGTCACGGTGTGTAGCGGAAGTGCTGCACTCCGGAAGTCGCCGGTATGAGTGACGGAGATATTCACAACGGTGGAGTTGTCCACAGTATTCGAGCAAGATCCACACGATTTTCCGAAGCGCTGCACGGTGATTCCAGCCGCGAAGTCCGCGGGTTGTGGAATCGCCGATCCCGGAACGTTCCGAGATCACCGCGAACCGCGATGAAGGTGCAGTGAGAAGGGGGCGGAGATCGTGGCCGAGTCCATCGCACGGGATCCTCTGCCGGCCGCCGGAGGGCGGCGGGGCGGACCGCTGATCGTGACCGAGGATGTGGAACTGCTCGACGATCTGCTGCGGTTGTGTGCGGCCGCCGGAGCGGAACCGGAAGTTCATCACTCGCCGCCCGAGAACAGGGGCGGCTGGGAACAGGCGCCGATGGTCCTCGTGGGCGACGATGCCGCCCAGCGGTGCCGGGGGGCGGTGCGCAGGCGGGGCGTGATGCTCGTCGGCCGGGACCAGGACGCACCGGATGTCTGGCGCCGGGCCGTGGAGATCGGGGCCGAATATGTACTGAGGCTGCCCGATGCGGAGGGCTGGCTCGTCGACCAGATCGCCAACGCGGCGGAGGGGGTGGGCCGGCCGGCGCTCACCGTGGGGGTGATCGGTGGACGCGGCGGATCGGGCGCATCCACGCTGGCCTGTGCCCTCGCGGTGACGGCGGCCAGGGCCGGGCGGCGGACCATGCTGATCGACGGCGACCCGCTAGGCGGCGGCATCGACGTACTGCTCGGGGGCGAACGGGCCGAGGGAATGCGATGGCCGGATTTCGCCCATTCGAAGGGGCGGGTCGGAGGGGGTGCGCTGGAGGAGTCACTGCCGGCGCTGCACGGACTGCGAGTGCTCAGCTGGGGCCGCGACGACTGGGTGGTCATCCCGCCGCAGGCCATACAGGCCGTGCTGGCTGCCGCACGCAGGCTCGGTGGGGTGGTGGTCGTCGATCTGCCACGCAGGGTCGACGAATCGGTGGCCGAGGCGCTCGCGCAGCTCGACCTCGGGCTGCTGGTGGTTCCGGGGGAGCTTCGCGCGGTCGCGGCGGCGAAGCGCGTGGCGTCGATGGCCGGGATGATCCTGGACGACCTGCGAGTGGTGTCCCGCGGGCCGTACGCGGCGGGGCTCGACGAGCGGTGGGTGGCACAGGCCCTGGGGCTGCCGCTCGCCGGTGAACTCCCGCTCGACACCGGGCTGCTGACCGCTCAGGACGACGGCGCACCTCCAGGCGGCAGTGCGCGCGGTCCGCTGGCCAGGTTCTGCGCGGCGTTCTGGGAGCGGGCGCTCGCCCCGGAGAGCGCGGGGGGACGCGCCGGCGGGGGTGCGTCGTGACGGAGACGCTGCTCGATGCCGTACGGCAGCGGCTCGCGCAGAGTGGCACCGCGCCGACACCGGCCGGGGTGGCGGCCGCGCTGCGGGCCCAGGGGCGAATCCTCGGAGATACCGAAGTGCTCGGTGCCGCCGATGAGTTGCGCGGTGAGCTGGTCGGGACCGGGGTTCTGGAGCCCCTGCTCGCCGATCCGGAGGTCACGGATGTGCTGGTCTCCGCACCGGACCGGGTGTGGGTGGACCGGGGCGGGGGCCTCGAACTCACCGGGGTGACCTTCACGGACGCCGCCGCGGTGCGCAGGCTGGCGCAGCGGCTGGCCGCCGTGGCGGGGCGGCGGCTGGATGACGCCCGCCCCTGGGTGGACGCGAGGCTGCCGGACGGCACCCGCATGCATGCAGTGCTGCCCCCGGTGTCCGTCGGCTCGACGTGCCTGTCGCTGCGGGTGGTTCGCCCCAGGGCCTTCTCACTGACGGAGCTGGTCACGGCGGGGACGGTGCCACCGGGCGGTGACCGGGTACTGCGAGCACTGGTGGAGGCCAGGGTCTCGTACCTGATCAGCGGAGGTACGGGTGCCGGGAAGACGACACTTCTGTCGAGTCTGCTGGGTGCGGTCGGGGAGCGGGAGCGCATCGTGCTCGCCGAGGATTCGGCGGAGTTGCGGCCGGACCATCCGCACGTGGTGCGCCTGGAGTCGCGCCCCGCCAACCAGGAGGGGGCAGGCCGGGTGACCCTCAGGGATCTGGTGCGGCAGGCCCTGCGGATGCGGCCCGACCGGCTGGTGGTCGGAGAAGTGCGCGGTGCCGAGGTCACCGAGCTCCTGGCTGCGCTGAACACCGGTCACGAAGGCGGGTGCGGGACTCTTCACGCCAATGCGGCCGAGCACGTACCGGCCCGTCTTGAGGCCCTGGGGACGGCGGCGGGGCTGGACCGGACGGCGCTGCACAGCCAGTTGGCGGCCGCGCTGTCGGTGGTGGTCCATCTCGTACGGGACCGGGCCGGGCAGCGGCGGATCGCGGAGGTGCAGGTTCTGGAGCGGGACGTGGCAGGGCTGGTGGTGACCGTACCCGCGCTGTGCTGGGGCGCCGATGGATTCGTACGGGAGCGGGGCTGGGAGCGGCTGCGGTCGCTGATCGGGGGTGCGCTGTGACGGGGGCCGCGCCGATGGGGATGTCGGCGGGCGTGAGTTGTGCGGTGGCCCTGTGCGTCGGGGTGGCGGTCTGGCTGGCGGCGGCGCAGGACCACGGGCGGCGGAGGGCCCGGGTGCTGTTCGTCGATGAGGCGGTCCGGCCGTCGCTGCGGGCGCGGTGGGAGCGGGCCGGGGTGTGGCTGCGGAAGTGGTCGGGGGAGCGGCGGGAGTGGCTCTGTGTCCCGGTGACGCTGTTCGTCGCCGTGCTGGGGGAGTCCGTGCTGCCGCTGCTGGCCGGGGCGGCGGTCGTGCCGCTGGTGCGGCGGTGGCTGCGCGGGCGGGCCCTGGGCAAGGAGCGGGAGCTACGGGCGGCCGGGGTGGTGGCGTTGTGCGGTGGGGTCGTGGGCGAGTTGCGGGCCGGGCACGAACCGGGGCAGGCGTTGCTGGTCGCTCTCCGCGGTACCGGGGTGATGGGGGCGGCCGAGGCCGGTGTGATCGCCGCGGCGCGATTCGGTGGCGATGTGCCGGGGGCGCTGGCGCAGGCGGCACGGGAGCCGGGCCTGGACGGGCTTGCCGGGGTGGCGGCCTGCTGGCGGGTGGCGGTCGACGGCGGGGCCGGGCTCGCGGCGGGTCTGGACCGCCTGGAGGGCGCGTTGCGGGCCGAGCGGCGCAGACGGGAGGAGTTGCGGGCCCAACTGGCGGGCGCCTGGTCGACGGTGGCCGTGCTGGCGTTGCTGCCGGTGCTGGGCCTGGGACTGGGCGCGGCGCTCGGGGCCGATCCCTTGCGGGTGCTGCTGCACACCCCGGCCGGGCTGGTCTGTCTGGTGACGGGCGGACTGCTGGAGACGGCCGGGCTCTGCTGGGCGGCCCGGATCGTACGGGCGGGGGAGACGACATGAGCGGGGGTGCGGGCGAAGCCGTCCATCGGATGGCGGCAGTGTGCGCGGTGCTGAGTGCGGTTGCTTGCACTGCCTTTGCCCTGGCGGGACTTGGGCGGAGGCGGGCGGTACGCCGCCGGGGCGCGGTACTGCTGGCGATCGGTGGGTCGGAACGCCGGAGTGGGCGCAGGAGCGGGCGGCGCGGACGTACGACGCCCGGTGCCCGGGTGAAGGAGTGGATCGCGCCACTGGGTGCCGTGGCGGTGGGTTGGGTCCTGGTCGGCGGCCTGCTGGGGGTCATGGCGGGGCTGGCGGGGGCGTACGGCGCTTGGCGGTGGCAGCGGGGCCGACGCAGACACGAACAGGGAGCCGCACTCGCGGAGATGGCGGAAGCCGCACATCAGCTCCCCTTGGCAGCTGACCTGTTGGCGGCCTGCATCTCCGCCGGAGCCGGGCCCCGGGAGGCGGCCGAGGCGGTGGGGGAGTCGCTCGGCGGGCCGGTCGGCAGGTGCCTGGCACGGACGGCTGCGGAGATCCGTCTCGGTGGTGAACCAGCGGCGGCCTGGGGGCGGTTCGGGGAGATACCGGGTGCGGGCGCGCTGGCCCGGTGCCTGGAACGGGCGGGGTCGACCGGAGCCCCGGCGGCGGAGCCGGTCGCCCGGCTGGCCGAGGCGATGCGGGCCGAGCGCGCGAGTGCGGCCGTGGCGCGTGCCCAGCGGGCGGGCGTGCTGATCACCGGTCCCGTCGGGCTCTGTTTTCTGCCCGCTTTCCTGACGGTCGGAGTGGCGCCCGTGGTGATCGGTCTGGCGACCGGACTGCTTCAGACCGAATGACCGAAACGAGTAAGTAAATGTTCATTCAGTATGAATTAAGAAATTCACGGGGGTTGGAATGGTGCAGCGAATCAGGGACTGGGTGCGGGACATGGCGCGTCGAGTCCGGTCGGACGGCGGAATGACGACATCCGAATATGCGGTGGGGACGATCGCGGCCTGTGCCTTCGCGGCGGTGCTCTACAAGGTGGTGACCAGCCAGCCGGTCATGTCCGCATTGCAATCGCTGCTGAAGGACGCGCTCGATGCGAAGTTCTGAGAGCGGTTCCGGCGCGTTCGCCGGAGGTCGATTCCGTATCGCGGGCGGGGGACCGGGCGGCCGAGCGTCGGATCGCGGCGCGGTCACCGCGGAGGCGGCCATGGCGGTTCCGGTGCTGGCGATCTTCGCCCTGGCGCTGGTCTGGGCGCTGATGGCCGCCTCCGCCCAGATCCGGTGCGTGGACGCGGCGAGGGCCGGGGCGAGGGCGGCGGCCCGTTCCGAGCCGGAGGCACAAGTGCTGGAGGTGACCCGTTCGGCGGCACCAGGCGGGGCCGAAGTCGCGATGGAACGGGCCGGGGAGCTGTGGCGGGTACGGGTGGCGGCGCCGATACCGGGGCCGGGCCCGCTGTCCCTGACGCTTCACGCGGAGGCGGCGGCACTGGCCGAGGACACGGTGGGGGTGACGCGGTGAGCGGTACGGGCGGGGCAGGCGAGCCGGACGGTAGGCGGCGTGCGGCTGTGCTCGCGTGGCTGGGCAGGGGCAGGGGGCGGCGCAGGGGCACGGGCAGAGGCGGGGACAGGGGGCTGGCCACGGTGTGGGTGGCGATGACCACGGCCACGTTGTGCGCGGTGTTCGCGGTCGTGCTGGCCCTGGGGCAGGTGGTGGCCGTTAGGCACCGCGCGGGCGGTGCGGCGGACCTGGCGGCCCTGGCCGCGGCCGACCGGGCCCTGCAAGGCCCTGAGGAGGCTTGTGGGGCTGCCGGGAAGGTGGCCGCGGCGCAGGGAGCCGTGGTGGTCCGGTGCACGGTGAGCGGGGAGACCGCCGATGTGGCGGCCCGGGTGAGCTTCGGGCCGTATGAACCGGTGGTCAGGTCCAGGGCCGGCCCTCCGGCGGCCGCTCCCGGCTCTCCGGAGCCTCCGCCGCCTTCGCCGCCTCCTCTGGTTCCGGGGACGGCTCCGGGGCCGGAACCGGAGGCTGCGCAGAGTCCGGTCCCGACAGCTCTGCGGGGTTCGGTTCCCCTGGGGACGGGGGTGCGTATCGGAGAAGTTCGGTGAGGAGGCGTACGGCGCCGCGTTTGTGCAGGGGCTCGTTGCCGTTGCCGCACTTGGGGGACTGGACGCAGGACGGGCAGCCGGCCTCGCACTCGCAGGACGCGATCGCCCGGCGGGTCGCGGTCAGCCAGGCACGGGCGGTGTGGAAGGCCCGCTCGGCGAATCCGGCTCCGCCGGGGTGGCCGTCGTACACGAAGACCGTGGGCAGCAGGGTGTCCGGGTGCAGGGGCACGGAGACGCCACCGATGTCCCACCGGTCGCAGGTGGCGAAGAGCGGCAGCATCCCGATCGACGCGTGCTCGGCGGCGTGCAGGGCGCCGCCGAGGATCTCCGGGTTGATGCGGGCGGCGTCGAGCTGGTCCTCGGTGACCGTCCACCAGACGGCGCGGGTGCGCAGCGTGCGGGGCGGCAGGTCCAGTTTGGTCTCGCCGAGGACCTCGCCGGTGATCAGCCTTCGGCGCAGGAAGGAGACGACCTGGCTGGTGACCTCCACGGAGCCGTAGCAGAGCCGACCGTCACCCCAGGGGATCTCGGTGTCGGTCTCCAGGACGGCGATGGAGGTGGTGTCGCGGGCGGTGGTCGAGTACGGCGGGACGGCCTCCTCGACCAGGGCCACCGAATCCTCCAGGTCCAGTTTCCGGACCAGGTAGGTGCGGCCCTGATGGAGGTGGACGGCGCCCTCGTGGACGGCGGTGTGCGCGGCCGAGTCGTCGACGGTGCCCAGCAGCCGGCCGGTGCCCTCCTCGACGATCTGGACGGGGCGGCCGCCCTCGCCACGGATGTCGGTGAGATCGGCGGCGCGTTCGCGGCGGGTCCAGTGCCAGCCCGATGCCCGCTTGCGGAGCAGCTTCGCGGCCTCCAGCTGCGGCAGCAATTCCGCCACGGCCGGGCCGAACAGCTCCAGGTCGGGCTCGGTGAGGGGGAGCTCCGCGGCGGCGGCGCACAGATGGGGGGCGAGGACGTACGGATTGTCCGGATCGAGGACGGTGGACTCCACGGGCTGCTGGAACAGCGCCTCGGGATGGTGGACGAGGAAAGTGTCCAGCGGGTCGTCACGGGCCACCAGGATGGCCAGGGCGCCCTGGCCGGAGCGTCCGGCGCGGCCCGCCTGCTGCCACAGCGACGCCCTGGTGCCGGGGTAGCCGGCGATCACGACGGCATCCAGGCCGGAGACGTCGATGCCGAGTTCGAGGGCGGTGGTGGCGGCCAGTCCGAGCAGTTCCCCGGAGTGCAGGGCGCGCTCCAGGGCGCGGCGTTCCTCGGGGAGATAACCCCCGCGGTAGGCGGCGACCCGGGCCGGCAGGGAGCGGTCCACCTCGGCGAGGCGCTCCTTGGCGATGACGGAGATCAGCTCGGCGCCACGCCGGGAACGTACGAAGGCGACCGAGCGGACGCCCTGAACGGTGAGGTCGGTGAGGAGGTCGGCGGTCTCGGCGGTGGCGGTGCGGCGGACGGGGGCGCCCTTCTCGCCGTGCAGTTCGGTCAGGGGCGGCTCCCACAGGGCGAAGACCAGCTCGCCGCGGGGCGAGGAGTCGTCGGCGACCTCCTTGACCGGGAGACCGGTGAGGCGGCCGGCCGCGACGGAGGGTTCCGCCGCGGTGGCAGAGGCGAGGAG
This sequence comes from Streptomyces sp. NPDC127117, assembly GCF_042677325.1. NCBI lineage: Bacteria > Bacillati > Actinomycetota > Actinomycetes > Kitasatosporales > Streptomycetaceae > Streptomyces > Streptomyces sp. NPDC127117. Next base: position 15,084 of record NZ_JBHXTM010000055.1, on the reverse strand, counting down.
GAAGACCGGGTCGGCGCCGTAACGGACGCACAGGCGGCGGAGCCGGCGTACGACCTGGGCGACGTGGGAGCCGAAGACGCCGCGGTAGGTGTGGCACTCGTCGATGACGACGAAGCGCAGGGCGCGCAGGAAGGAGGACCAGCGGGGGTGGGACGGGAGTATCCCGCGGTGCAGCATGTCGGGGTTGGTCAGGACGTAGTTGGCGTACTGACGCACCCACTCGCGTTCCTCGACCGGGGTGTCACCGTCGTAGACCGCGGGCCTGATGGCGTTGCCGAGCGGTGCCGCGAGCTGCTTCACGGCACGCCTCTGGTCGGCTGCCAGGGCCTTGGTGGGCGCCAGGTACAGGGTGGTGGCGCCGCGGCCGTTCGGGGCCTCCGAGCCGTCGAGCAGGGCGCTGAGGACCGGGGCGAGGTAGGCGAGCGACTTGCCGGAGGCGGTGCCGGTGGCGATGACCACGGATTCGCCGTCCAGGGCGTGCTCGGCGGCGGCCGACTGGTGCGCCCACGGATGTTCGATTCCGGCTTTCTGGATCGCGGCGACAACTTCCGGCCGGATGCGATCGGGCCAGATGGCATGGGTTCCCGCACGCGGGGGCAAGTGCTCCGTATGAGTGATGCGCGCGGACCGGCCCGCCACTGCGGCGAGCCGGTCGAGGACCATGGCGGGAGAGTGGCTGGTGTCGCTGTTCCCGGGTGGTCGACTGGGGCGGTGATTCTTGGCCATCGGCATCGAGTGTGTCACTGGCGTGACGGACAATGGTCCCAAGGCGTCGTGCATGGCTGCTGGTAAGTGATTGAATGCCATCGCGGCTGGCGATCCGTTCCCTGGCTCCGCCGGGGAGACTGAGGGGCGACCGCTCGATAGCAAGGTGCTGGAGGATCCGTGGACCTGTCCTTGTCGACTCGCAATGTGTCCGGCCCTGGTGGCGACCGTACGGTCGTCGAGGTCGGTGGCGAGATTGATGTGTATACCGCGCCCAAGCTGCGCGAGCAGTTGGTCGAGTTGGTGAATGACGGCAGCTACCACCTGGTTGTCGACATGGAAGGCGTCGACTTCCTCGACTCCACCGGCCTCGGCGTGCTCGTGGGTGGCCTGAAGCGTGTCCGGGCTCATGAGGGCTCGCTGCGCCTGGTCTGCAACCAGGAGCGCATTCTCAAGATTTTCCGGATCACCGGTCTGACCAAGGTGTTCCCGATTCACACCACGGTCGACGAGGCCGTCGCGGCCACCGACTGACAGTCGGCCCGTGGCCGGTCGGATCGGCCCAGGGCCGGTACGGCACGCAGCCGGCGCACCGGCGGCCCGCCAGGCGGCCGGTGCGACGTAGGTGTGCCAGACGGCCGACTGCCGTGAGGCAGGCCGATCGTACGGTCGGGTGGTCGACCGGCCGACCGTGCCGTCGGCCGGGTGGCCGGATGGCTGGTCGAGGAGTCGGTTGGCCGGCGCGGGCCGTTCGGCGGTCGGTTCGGTGGTCCGTCGTTCGACGGGCTGTCGGCCGAGGCCGTTCATTCGGCTCGTTCCGCTCATTTGGCTCGTTCCGTTCGTTCGGCAGATTCCGTTCGTTCGGTTCGTCCGGCGATCGGTCGCTCGGTGATCGGGCCGCTCGCGAGCGGCCCGGCTGCCGGACGGGAGTCCGTCGGCCCGTCGGGGCCGATGGTTCTACGCCGGATCTGGAAAAAACAGCAGGGGCGCCGGGCAGCACGCCCGGGTTCCTGGGATGCACGCCCGTACGTCTGAGGGGGATCGCATGGCCACCGTTGAACTCCGCTTCAGCGCCCAGCCCGAACACGTCAGGACGGCCCGCCTCGTGGCGGCCGCCGTGGCGCGCCGGGCAGGGGTCGACGAAGCCGTGCTCGACGAGGTCAGACTCGCCGTCGGTGAAGCCTGCAGCCGTGCTGTCGGGCTGCACCGCAGTCATGGCATCACCGCACCGGTCTCCGTCGCCCTGATCGAGGAGGAGAAGTCCTTCTCCGTCGAGGTCGCCGACGAGGTGCCCGGCCCAGGGGCCGATCCCGCCCTCGGTGGACCCGCCGGGGCCTCCGCGACACGCGGCGCCACGCCCGGCTCGGGTCTGGATGAGCCGGATCATGAGAGCGACGCCGACGGCGAGGACGAGATGGGTCTCGCGGTCATCAGTGGCCTCGTCGATGATGTGGAAGTCAGATCGGGAGCCAAGGGCGGCGTGATCCGCATGAGCTGGCCGAAGACGCCTGTGACCGTGCTGCCGTGACGCTGCTTCCCTGAGCCGCCGCAGACGCCGCATGTCTCGTGGGCGGTCCGCCGCCTGATCCGCCACTCCGATCCACCCGCCCGTCCCGGTCGGACCTCTTCCCCGGTTCCCCGGCCCATTTCTTGATCCGTCTTTCGAGGCCCTGCTGAGCAGGGCCTTTTTTCATTTATGCGTGATCAATGATCTACGGAAAATGTGCCTGCCCCATTACTGCATTCGGGCCTGCCCGTGAGGGCGATCATTTATCGATCGACGGGTGAAGGTCAATTACATTTACGGCGCACTGTTTTGATCAGCTCCCGCTCCCTACAATCCGTCCACGTCTTGAGCGCTGAGCGTCAAGGAGGACGTATGGCGGAGTTCTTCAACACCCCACTGGCAGGACCCGCGCAAGATTCCGTATTTTCCGCGCCTTCCGGCCGGTCCACTTCTCTGGCGGCCGCGGTTCTCACCGATGACAACCGCGTCATCGTGATCGTCGTCGCGATCGTCGCCGTCGCTGCCCTGGTCGTCGCCAGACTGCTGGTGCGCCAGGTGCTGGCGGCCGGCGAGGGCACCGACCGTATGAAGGAGATCGCGGCCGCCGTCCAGGAAGGCGCGAATGCCTATCTGGCCCGGCAGTTGCGCACCGTCGGCATCTTCGCCGTCGTGGTCTTCTTCCTGCTTCTGCTGCTACCGGCCGACAACTGGTCGCAGCGCGCGGGCCGTTCGTTGTTCTTCCTGGTGGGTGCGCTTTTCTCGGCGGCCACCGGATACATCGGGATGCGGCTGGCCGTACGCAGCAATGTCCGTGTGGCTGCTGCTGCGCGTGAGGCGACTCCCGCGGAGGGCGAGCCGGAAAAAGATCTCACCGCCGTTTCGCACAAAGCGATGAAGATCGCTTTTCGTACCGGTGGCGTGGTCGGCATGATCACCGTGGGCCTCGGCCTGCTCGGTGCGTCCTGTGTCGTGCTCGTCTATGCCGCCGATGCCCCGAAGGTGCTGGAGGGCTTCGGCCTCGGGGCCGCGCTGATCGCCATGTTCATGAGGGTCGGCGGTGGCATCTTCACCAAGGCCGCGGACGTCGGCGCCGACCTCGTCGGCAAGGTCGAGCAGGGCATCCCGGAGGACGATCCGCGCAACGCCGCCACCATCGCCGACAACGTGGGCGACAACGTCGGTGACTGCGCCGGAATGGCCGCCGACCTCTTCGAGTCGTACGCCGTGACGCTCGTCGCCGCGCTCATCCTCGGCAAGGCCGCTTTCGGTGACGCCGGACTGGCCTTCCCGCTGATCGTTCCGGCGATCGGCGTGGTCACCGCGATGATCGGTATCTTCGCGGTCGCCCCGCGGCGCGCCGACCGCAGCGGAATGACCGCGATCAACCGCGGTTTCTTCATCTCCGCGGTGATCTCGCTGGTGCTGGTGGCCGTCGGCGTCTTCGTCTACCTGCCGTCCTCGTACGCGGATCTGGACGGGGTGACCGACAGCGCCATCACCTCGCACGGTGGCGACCCGCGGGTCTTCGCCCTGGTCGCCGTCGCCATCGGCATCGTGCTGGCCGCACTGATCCAGCAGCTGACCGGCTATTTCACCGAGACCGGCAGGCGCCCGGTCAAGGACATCGGCAAGTCGTCGCTGACCGGCCCGGCCACCGTCGTGCTCGCCGGTATCTCCCTCGGCCTGGAGTCCGCCGTCTACACCGCGCTGCTGATCGGCCTGGGCGTCTACGGGGCGTTCCTGCTCGGCGGTACGTCGATCATGCTGGCGCTCTTCGCGGTGGCCCTGGCGGGGACCGGGTTGCTCACCACCGTCGGCGTCATCGTCGCCATGGACACCTTCGGCCCGGTCTCGGACAACGCGCAGGGCATCGCCGAGATGTCCGGTGATGTCACGGGCGCCGGCGCGCAGGTCCTCACCGACCTGGACGCCGTCGGCAACACCACCAAGGCCATCACCAAGGGCATCGCCATCGCCACCGCGGTGCTGGCGGCGTCGGCGCTCTTCGGTTCGTACCGTGACGCGATCGCCACGGCGGTCGACGACGTGGGCGCCAAGGCCGGGGAGATGACGCTCAGTCTGGACATCTCGCAGCCCAACAACCTGGTGGGCCTGATCCTCGGCGCCGCGGTCGTCTTCCTCTTCTCCGGGCTGGCGATCAACGCGGTGTCACGGTCCGCCGGGGCCGTGGTCTACGAGGTGCGGCGGCAGTTCCGCGAGCACCCCGGGATCATGGATCACAGAGAGAAACCGGAGTACGGGCGCGTCGTCGACATCTGCACCAAGGACGCCCTGCGCGAGCTCGCCACGCCCGGTCTGCTGGCCGTCCTGGCGCCGATCGCCGTGGGTTTCACGCTCGGTGTCGGAGCGCTCGGCTCCTATCTCGCGGGTGCCATCGGGACCGGCACCCTGATGGCGGTCTTCCTCGCCAACTCCGGTGGCGCGTGGGACAACGCCAAGAAGCTCGTCGAGGACGGTCACTACGGCGGTAAGGGCAGCGAGGCCCATGCCGCGACCGTCATCGGCGACACGGTCGGCGACCCGTTCAAGGACACGGCAGGACCGGCGATCAACCCCCTGCTCAAGGTGATGAACCTGGTCGCCCTGATCATCGCTCCGGCGGTGGTGCAGTTCAGCTACGGGCAGGACGCGAGCGTCGGCGTGCGGGCACTGGTGGCGGCGCTCGCCGTCGGGGTCATCGTCGGCGCGGTCTATGTCTCCAAGCGGCGCGGGATCGCCGTGGGCGACGAGGAGCCCGGTGACGGGGACGGAGGCGGGGACAGGCCGGCCAAGTCATCGGGCCAGGCAGCCGTTTCGTGAACCGGCGGCCGGGGACGGGCGGCGGCACGTAGCCGGCTCCCGGCTCGATGGCCGGGCGGTGGCCGGTATCCGGCCTCGGCTCGATTGACGGGCGGTGGCGGGCATCCGGCCTGGGCTCAATGAACGGGCGGGCGACGCATTCTGATGTGTCGTCCGCCCGTTCGCATCTCCGCGCGGGTGCCCGTCAGAGGTCGGCCGGTACTCCGTTCGTGTGTTTGTTCGTGCGTGTGTTCCCGGACGGCGAGGGCTGCGTGGGTGAGTGGCATCTCCCTCATTTCCCTTGGTGCAAATGGCTGCAAAAGGTAGCTCATCGGACGCCCGGCACCCGGGCGGAGGGCGCTCGCCGTGTAAGTTCCGGGGCCGAGAGCCTTGGAAGGGACCGATCCGGTGAACAAGAAGCTTGCGGCCGCACTGTCCGGCGGCGCGGTACTGGTACTTACGCTGTCGGGCTGCAGCAGCGACGACAACAGCGACAAGGTGAACGACTGGGCGAAGAAGGTCTGCGACCAGGTCCAGCCCCAGCTCCAGAAGATCGCGAACGCCAACGCCGCCATCCAGCAGCAGACCGCGGACAACAGCAAGCCCGCCGATGTCCAGAAGACCGACTCGGCCGCCTTCCAGCAGATCTCGCAGGCGTACAAGGCACTGGGCACGGCGGTCGACTCCGCGGGTCCGCCGCCGGTCGACGGCGGCGAGGCCACGCACAAGGAGGCCGTGAAGGAGCTCAACGCCTCCTCCGCGGCGTACGGGAACCTGCAGAAGAAGGTCGACGCCCTGGAGACGAAGGACCAGGCGAAGTTCGCCGACGGTCTCAAGGGAATCGCGGACGAGCTGAACAAGATCAGCACCAGCGGTGACGAGGCGCTGAAGAAGCTTCAGTCCGGCGAGGTCGGCACCGCGATGGCGAAGCAGAAGGGCTGCCAGAAGCCGACGGCCTCGACGCAGCCGAAGGGCACCACGGAGCCTTCCACGGCACCGTCCGCCTCGCCCAGCAAGAAGGCGTGACCGGGCGGCAGCGGCAGCAGCAGCGGCTCCGGTGAGGAGTGGTTGCCATGACGCGCGGCCGTTGCGGCATGTGTCCATTGCGACATAGGGCTGCTGAAGCAAATGGCTGTTGTGACATGTGGCTGTTGTGACGCGTGGCCGTCGCGCCGGAGCGTCGGCCGTACCGGATGACGTGACGTACAGCGGCCCGGCCGCCCCGATGGGCGCCGGGCCGCTGCCGTTGTCGGTGGGAGCGGCCACAATGGGTGGGTGAGTACGACCAGCCTCCCCGTGCCCGACCGTTCGCCCCGGCTCCGCGAAGCCCTGCTCGCCGCCGCCTTCACCGCGGACGGGCTCCTCGACCTGCTCGGTGCGCCCGCCTACGCCGCGCTCGCCCGCAGCGAGACGGTCCCGGCGCTGCGGGCCACCCGGGGCGACGCCCCGCTCGACACGCTGGTGCGGCTCTTCCTGCTCCAGCAGCCGGTGCCGTACGAGCGGGCCGCCGCCGCGCTCCCGCTGGCCGAGTGCGTCGAGGACGGCTGGGTGACCCGGGTCGGCGACGAGGCGTGGGCCACGGTCGACGTGCGGCCGTACAGCGGGCCCGAGGGGCAGGACTGGTACATCGTCTCCGATCTGGGCTGCGCCGTCGGCGGCGCGGGCGGCATCGGTTCGCGCGAGGAGGGCGTGGTCCTGGGCGTCGGCGGGGCGTCCACCACGCTCGCCGGGATCACCGTCCGTACGCCCGTGGCTTCCGCGCTCGATGTCGGCACCGGCTCCGGCATCCAGGCGCTGCACGCCTCGCAGCACGCCTCCCGGGTCACGGCCACCGACCTCAACCCGCGTGCGCTGGACTTCACCCGGCTGACGCTTGCGCTGTCCGGAGTCGCCCCGGCCGAGCTGCGCCAGGGCTCGTTGTACGAACCGGTCGGCACCGAGACGTACGACCTGATCGTCTCCAACCCCCCGTTCGTCATCTCGCCCGGAGCCCGGCTCACCTACCGCGACGGCGGCATGGGCGGTGACGACCTGTGCCGGACCCTGGTGCAGCAGACGGGCGCCCGGCTGAACGAGGGCGGGTACGCCCACTTCCTCGCCAACTGGCAGCACGTCGAGGGCGAGGACTGGCAGAGCCGGCTGAGCTCCTGGGTTCCCTTCGGCTGCGACGCCTGGATCGTGCAGCGCGAGGTCCAGGACGTCACGCAGTACGCGGAGCTGTGGCTTCGCGACAGCGGCGACCACCGAACGGACCCCGCCGAGTACGCCGCGCGGTACGACGCCTGGCTGGACGAGTTCGAGGCCCGCAAGACCAAGGGCGTCGGCTTCGGCTGGATCACCCTGCGCAAGTCCGCCGCAGCCGCCGCGGGCAACCCGTCGGTCGTGATCGAGGAGTGGCCGCACGCGGTGGAGCAGCCGCTCGGACCGGCCGTCGAGGCCCACTTCGCCCGTCAGGACTACCTTCGCGAGCAGGACGACGCGGCGCTTCTGGCCGGGCACTTCACCCTGGCCGCCGAGGTGGTGCAGGAGCAGGTCGGCCTGCCCGGCGCGGAGGATCCGGAACACGTGGTGCTCCGTCAGAACCGGGGCATGCGGCGCGCGACGAAGGTCGACGCCGTGGGCGCCGGTTTCGCGGGGGTGTGCGACGGGACGCTGCCCGCAGGCCGGATCCTGGACGCGATCGCCCAGTTGATGAACGAGGACCCGGTGCTGCTGCGTGACCGGACGCCGCAGGCGATCCGGCTGCTGGTCGAGGAGGGCTTCCTGGAGCCGGTTCCTTCGGCGGGCTGATCGCCCGCCGGTCGCTCGCCGATTGCCCGCCCAACCCCCGGGGCTCCGTTCCCGTTCCGTTCGGGCACGTACCGCCGTACGTAAGGAGGGGCCCCGCGAGCAGCGGATTCGGGCCGGCCGTCGGCGGCGCGTCGTGAAGGGGGCGGATTCCGGATGGGACGCTGGACGGAAGCCGGGCGGAGCCTCGGCGGACCCCCGGTGGGACTCCGGCGGAACCCCGAGGTAACTCCCGGCGGCCCCAGCGAGGTTCCGGCGGAACCCCCTGGCAGAACCTCGGAGGAACCTCGGAGGAACCCCGGCTGGGCTCCGGGCGGCGCCACCGAGAAGCGGGCGAAACCGGCCATTCACCCGGGGTTCGCATGGTCGATGCCCTGGAGTGGCAGCCTCCCTCTGGCCGGACGGCACACGCTCCGGCCCGGGCAGGGACAGGGAGGCGTACGGCATGGAGAGCGGACCTGCGATCTTCGCCGGATCGGCATTCGGGCTGTTCGGCGCCGCGCTGCTGCTGTGGACGGGGGCGCGCGTGCTGCACCGCGCGCCGGTGGCGCATGGTGTGAGCCCCGTCGCCTCCGCCGCGCTCGCCACTGTGTTCGGCGTACTTTTTCTCGTCCTCGGCGTGTGGTGCTTCACCCGTATCTGATCCACCGCCCGCGGGCCCGGTCGGATCCCCCGTCCCATCGGCCCGGTCGGATCCCCCGTCCCGTCGGTCCGGCCCGATCCACCGCCACATCGGCCCGGCCGGGAAGCGGTGGCGCGGGGCGGACAGTGGCGGGGAACACGCCCGGACCGTACGCGGCCCGCCGCCGGCGTCCGCGACGCCGCCACGGCACCCGGAAAACCCGCAGGCAGTGACCGCGTACACGGCGGACCGGACGGTCCGGGCGGCAGGAATGGCGGAAGTCGGGTTACCGTTCGAGTGGCCGTTGCGGGCTTTTGCCGTTTGACACGGGGGCGGGTTGTACCGTCACACTCCGCAGCGACAGCACCTTCGGCAGCGTCATCGCGCTGCCCGGATGCCCACCGAGCGTCGACCGGAGAGAAGAGCGAAGTTGTCCCCGACCAGCGAGACCGCACAGGGCGGCCGCCGACTCGTCATCGTCGAGTCGCCTGCCAAGGCGAAGACGATCAAGGGCTACCTCGGCCCCGGATACGTCGTCGAGGCGAGCGTCGGGCACATCCGCGACCTGCCGAACGGCGCCGCAGAGGTTCCGGACGAGTACACCGGCGAGGTCCGTCGGCTCGGCGTGGACGTCGAGCATGACTTCCAGCCCGTCTATGTCGTCAACGCGGACAAGAAGGCGCAGGTCAGGAAGCTCAAGCAGCTGCTGGCCGAGTCCGACGAACTCTTCCTCGCCACCGATGAGGACCGCGAGGGCGAAGCCATCGCGTGGCACCTGCAGGAAGTCCTGAAGCCCAAGGTCCCGGTCCACCGGATGGTCTTCCACGAGATCACCAAGGACGCGATCCGGGCCGCCGTCGCCAACCCGCGCGAGCTCAACCAGCGCATGGTCGACGCCCAGGAGACCCGCCGTATCCTCGACCGCCTCTACGGCTACGAGGTCTCGCCGGTCCTGTGGAAGAAGGTCATGCCGCGCCTGTCGGCCGGCCGTGTCCAGTCCGTGGCGACCCGGCTCGTCGTCGAGCGGGAGCGCGAGCGCATCGCCTTCCGCTCCGCCGAATACTGGGACCTCACCGGCACCTTCTCCACCGGCCGCACCGGTGACGCCTCCGACCCGTCGAACCTCACCGCCCGCCTCAGCGCGGTCGACGGCCGGCGCATCGCCCAGGGCCGTGACTTCGGTCCGGACGGGCAGCTGAAGTCCGGCTCCGGCCAGGTGCTGCACCTGGACGAGACGAACGCCCGCGCCCTGGCCGCCGCGCTCGCCGACTCCTCGTTCGCCGTCCGGTCCGTCGAGTCGAAGCCGTACCGCCGCTCCCCGTACGCCCCCTTCCGTACGACGACCCTCCAGCAGGAGGCGAGCCGCAAGCTGGGCTTCGGGGCCAAGGCCACCATGCAGGTCGCGCAGAAGCTGTACGAGAACGGCTTCATCACCTATATGCGTACCGACTCCACGACCCTCTCGGACACCGCGGTCTCCGCGGCCCGGGCGCAGGTCACCCAGCTCTACGGCGCCGACTACCTGCCGGACAAGCCGCGCACGTACGCCGGGAAGGTCAAGAACGCGCAGGAGGCGCACGAGGCGATCCGCCCCTCCGGCGACCGCTTCCGCACCCCCGCCGAGACCGGCCTCACCGGCGACCAGTTCCGGCTCTACGAGCTGATCTGGAAGCGGACCGTCGCCTCCCAGATGAAGGACGCGGTCGGCAACTCGGTCACCGTCAAGATCGGCGGCCGGGCGAGCGACGGCCGGGACGCCGAGTTCTCCGCGTCCGGCAAGACGATCACCTTCCACGGCTTCATGAAGGCGTACGTCGAGGGCGCCGACGACCCGAACGCCGAGCTGGACGACCGCGAGCGGCGCCTCCCGCAGGTCGCCGAGGGCGACGCGCTGTCCGCCGAGGAGATCTCGGTCGACGGCCACGCCACCAAGCCGCCGGCCCGCTACACCGAGGCCTCGCTGGTCAAGGAGCTGGAAGAGCGCGAGATCGGCCGCCCGTCGACGTACGCGTCGATCATCGGCACGATCCTGGACCGCGGCTACGTCTTCAAGAAGGGCACGGCGCTCGTCCCGTCGTTCCTCTCCTTCGCCGTGGTCAACCTGCTGGAGAAGCACTTCGGCCGGCTCGTCGACTACGACTTCACCGCGAAGATGGAGGACGACCTCGACCGCATCGCGCGCGGTGAGGCCCAGTCCGTGCCGTGGCTCAAGCGGTTCTACTTCGGCGCGGGCGACGACACGGCCGGTGCGGGCGCGGCCTCCGACGCGGGCAACGGCGACGGCGATCACCTCGGCGGTCTGAAGGAGCTCGTCACCGACCTCGGTGCGATCGACGCCCGCGAGATCTCCTCGTTCCCCGTCGGCAACGACATCAAGCTCCGGGTCGGCCGCTACGGGCCGTACATCGAGCGCGGTGAGAAGGACGCCGAGGGCCACCAGCGCGCGGACGTGCCGGAGGACCTGGCGCCCGACGAGCTGTCCGTCGAATACGCGGAGGAGCTGCTGGCCAAGCCGAGCGGCGACTTCGAGCTCGGCGCGGACCCGGTCTCCGGAAACCAGATCATCGCCAAGGACGGGCGCTACGGCCCGTACGTCACCGAGGTGCTGCCCGAGGGCACCCCGAAGACCGGCAAGAACGCGGTGAAGCCGCGGACCGCCTCGCTCTTCAAGACCATGTCCCTGGACACGGTGACGCTGGCCGACGCGCTCAAGCTGATGTCGCTGCCGCGGGTCGTCGGCGAGGACGCCGAGGGCGTCGAGATCACCGCGCAGAACGGCCGCTACGGCCCGTATCTGAAGAAGGGCACGGACTCGCGTTCGCTCACCTCCGAGGACCAGCTCTTCGACATCACGCTCGAAGAGGCCCTCGCGATCTACGCCCAGCCCAAGCAGCGCGGCCGGGCAGCGGCCAAGCCGCCGCTGAAGGAGCTGGGCACGGACCCGGTGAGCGGGGCTCCGGTCGTGGTCAAGGACGGCCGCTTCGGCGCCTACGTCACCGACGGCGAGACCAACGCGACGCTGCGGACCGCCGACAGCGTCGAGGACATCACGCCGGAGCGCGGCTACGAGCTGCTCGCCGAGAAGCGTGCCAAGGGCCCCGCCAAGAAGAAGACGGCGAAGAAGGCCCCGGCCAAGAAGGCCACCGCGAAGAAGACGGCTGCCAAGAAGACCACGGCGACCGCCAAGAAGACCGCGGCGAAGAAGACGACGACCGCGAAGAAGACCACGACCGCCGCCAAGAAGGCGACGGCTGCGAAGAAGACGGCGACCGCGGCGTCCGCGGAGGACTGACCGTACGCGTCGACCGTAGGCGTCGAGTACGCCGGAGGGGGCCGGGCATTCCGGCCCCCTCCGGCGTTCGCGCGTACCTGGGTGTACGTGGGCGAGTGGCGGCGGGCGGTGGCTCGTGGCCGGGGCCCCGGTGGAGGGCAGGGTAGCGCCGGGAGGGGTCGGGCGCCCATATGTTCGGACGGGGCCTCCGAGGACCCCACCGCTCCGGATAGGCTGGGCGGATGACGCGAGCCGAGCAGCCAACGGTCGTGAGCCCCACCTCCGACACACTTGCCGCAGACTCACGCGAGCGCGCCGTACGAGCCCTGTTGCGTGTTCCCCCGCTGAAGCGGTTGTGGAGCGCACAGCTCGTCGGCAGTACCGGCGATGCACTCGCCCTTCTCGTGCTGGTGCTGATGTCGCTGCAAGCGGCGGTCCTGGAGGGCTCATTCGGAGCCGGGTACCGAGGTGCGGCGTTTGCCGTCGCCGCGGTGTTCGGTGCCCGGATCCTTGCCACCCTGCTCTTCGGAGCCGTACTCCTGGGGCCGCTGACGACGCTCACCGCGCCCGGCGGGCCGCTGGACCGGCGGTGGCTGATGATCGGGACGGACGGACTGCGGCTCGCGCTGCTGGTCGTCGCGCCCCTGTGGATCGACTGGATGCCCGACAAGGCACTCATGATGATCCTGATCACCGTCTTCGTCACCGGCGCGGCCGAACGCCTGTGGACGGTCGCCAAGGACGGCGCCGCCCCCGCGCTGCTGCCCGCCCCGCCCCCCGAGGGCGCCGCGGTGCGCCCGCTGCCCGACCACCTCGACGCACTGCGCCGGCTCTCCGTCCGTACCGACTTCGCCGCGATCCCGGTCGCGGCGGCCGCCCTGCTGATCGCCACCCTCGTCGGCAACCTGCTGGGCTCGGGCCTGGAGTGGTTCTCGATCCACCAGGCCGCCCTCGGTTCGTACATCGCGGCCGGGCTCTTCTCGGCGTCGATCTCCACCCTGTACTTCCTGGAACTTCCCGGTACGCAGACCCCGCGCCCGCGCTCGCCGCTGGAGGGCCTGCGGCGGCCGTCGGCCGGCGGCGGACCCGACAAGGGCCGCACCGGGGCCGTCCCGCTGGTCGTCGGCGCATCGGCCGCGGTCGCCGGGGCCATCGCCGCGGCCGCCGCCGTCTCGGTGCTGCACGCCGCCGACCTGGGCGGCGGACCGGCCACCTTCGCGCTGCTGATCCTCGCCCTGACCGGCGCCACCGGGGTCGGCATCCGGACCGCGGGGAAGGTGCTGCCCACCCTGTCGCGGCGCCGGCTGCTCGCACTGGCCACCGCCGTCACCGGCCTCGCGCTGCTCGCCATGGGCCTGGTGCCGGACACGGCGACCGTGCTGATGATCGCGGTGCTGGCCGGATACGCCGCGGGCGTCGCCGCCAGCACCGGTCATGCCCTGGTCGACCAGGAGACCGAGGAGTTCCGCCGGGCCAGGACCACCGAGCACCTCCAGGCCGTCGTACGGGTACTCATCGCGCTCGGCGCGCTCGCGGGCCCGCTGCTGGCCGCCGCGATCGGCGCCCACCGGCTGGGCTCGGGCGACTTCGTCTTCGAGCACGGCGGCGCGGCCTTCGCCCTGATGCTGATCGGCGCGCTGCTGCTGCCGGTCGCCGTGATCGTCCTCGCCAAGACGGACGACCGCTCCGGAGTCCCGCTGCGCCGCGATCTGCGCGAGGCGCTGCGCGGTGGCGACCCGGCGGTCGCCCCGGCCGCGACCGGTTTCTTCATCGCCCTGGAGGGCGGTGACGGCGCGGGCAAGTCCACCCAGGTCGAGGCGCTCGCCGACTGGATCCGCGCCAAGGGCCACGAGGTCGTCGTCACCCGCGAGCCGGGCGCGACACCGGTCGGCAAGCGGCTGCGCTCGATCCTGCTCGACGTCTCGTCGGCCGGACTGTCCAACCGGGCCGAGGCGCTGCTGTACGCCGCCGACCGCGCCGAGCACGTCGACTCGGTCGTACGTCCGGCGCTGGAGCGCGGCGCGATCGTCATCTCCGACCGCTACATCGACTCGTCCGTCGCCTACCAGGGCGCGGGCCGCGATCTCTCCCCGACCGAGATCGCCCGGATCTCGCGCTGGGCGACGAGCGGGCTCGTACCGCATCTGACGGTGCTGCTGGACGTCGATCCGGAGACCGCGCGGGAACGGTTCACCGAGGCTCCCGACCGGCTGGAGTCCGAGCCGCCGGAGTTCCACGCCCGGGTGCGGTCCGGCTTCCTGACGCTGGCCGCCGCCGACCCGACCCGCTACCTGGTCGTGGACGCGGGCCAGGACCCGGAGTCGATCACCACGGTCGTACGTCACCGGCTCGACCAGCTCCTGCCGCTCTCCGAGGCCGAGATCAAGGCCCAGGAGGAGGCGCGCAAGGCCGCCGAGGAGGAGGCCAGGCGCAAGGCCGAGGAAGAGGCGGCCCGCAAGGCCGAGGAGGAGCGGCTGGAGCGCGAGCGGCAGGAACAGCTCGCCAAGCTCCGTGCCGAGGAGGAGGAGCGCAAGGCCCGCGAGCTGGAGGAAGCGCGCCGGCGCGAGGCCGAACGCCAGGCGGAGGAGGCCCGGCAGCGGGCCGAGGAAGCCCGCCGCGTGGCCGAGGAGGAGCGGGTCCGGCGGGAGGCCGAGGAGGCGGCCCGCGAGGCCGAGCAGGCCAGGCTGCGCAGGCAGGCCGAGGAGGAGGCGCGGCTGCGCAAGGAGGCCGAGGCCCTGCGGCTGGAGAAGCAGCGCAAGGCCGAGGAGGCGCTGCTGCGCGCCGAGGAGGCCCGTCGGCGCGCGGAGGCCGAGGCCGCCGCGGCGGCGGAGAAGGCCCGCGCGGAGGCCGCCGCGGCGGCGTCCGTGCCGGAGAACGAGATCACGGTGCCGACGCCGATCGTCGATCCGAACGACGTGACGCAGCAGGTACCCGCGCCGGACGGCTCGTCCTCGTCCTCGCCCTCCTCCGACGAGGCCGAGACGGCGATGATCCCCAAGATCCACGACCGTCCGGGCGGCTCCGGCCGGTCCGGCGGCTCCGGTGCGGCGGGTGCCGCCGACGAGACGACGGTGCTGCCTCCGGTACGGGACACGGATCCGGCGGACCGGATTCCGCGGGGCATGTTCCGCGACGAGCGCCCGGCGGGCTCCGCTCCGGAGAGCGAGAACGAGCGCACCCGCGAGCTTCCGCAGGTCGGCGGCTGGGAGGGCCAGGGGCACCAGCGCCAGGAGCGCTCCGGCCGGCGGCCCCGTCCCGACTGGGCCGAGGAGACCCCGCTGGACGATCTGCCGACGCTGGCGGACGAGCTGCTGGGTGACCACGGCGACCAGCAGGACGACGGGGGCCCGGGCCGTTCGGGCCGGGGACGCCGCCCGCGCCGCTGATCCGTGC
>NZ_JBHXTM010000054.1:21525-52252 GCF_042677325.1 Streptomyces sp. NPDC127117 | reverse complement strand
GACCCCCCCCCCCGCTGCCCGCCGGTCTGTGGGTGTGGTTGGTTCTTATACCTCCCCCGCCGCGGGGGCCCCCCCCCCCCCCCCCCGCGGGGCGGCCCCCCGGGCCCCCCCCCCCCCCACGGCCGGGGAGCACGCCACCAGGGCGTCCACGACGTCGGGGAGCGAACCGCGGCGGGCATGTACGGCGCGCTGCCGGTCGGCGCCGGTCCCGCAGGCGGTCAGCCGCCGGAGCAGCGCGACGACGGTCTCCCGGTCGCCGGTCTCCTCCAGCGCCGGGCCGATGTGGTGCAACAGGGACGGCACCAGGCCGTCCGCCGGTGACAGCCGCCCCGTGCGCGGATCCATGCGCTCGCCGCGCAGCCCGTCGCGCGCCGCCCGCCAGCAGGCCGCCCGCAGCAGCTCGGCGGAGAGTTCGGGGCCGGGGTCGCCCTGCTCGACGGCGCGCAGGGCGGTGAGGGTCAGCGCCCGTACCAGCACGGCCAGCAGGGCGCTCTCCTCGGCCGTCACGGGAACGTCGGCCGCCCGCACCTCAATGGTCGGATAGCGGGAGGAGGGCCGGATGTCCCAGAAGAGCGTGCGGCGGTCCGGCAGCGTGCCGCTGTCGGTCAGCGCCGCCAGGAGGCGCTCGTACGCGTCGTAGGAGGAGAAGTACGGCGGCGGCCCGGACACCGGCCACCGCTGCCACATCGTGTGGCGCCAGCTGGCGTAGCCCGTGTCACGCCCGCAGAAGAACGGCGAGTTCGCCGACAGCGCGATCAGATGCGGCAGCCAGGGACGCAGATGGTTGCTCACCAGCACCGCGCGGTCCCGGTCCGGGACGCTCACATGTACAT
This sequence comes from Streptomyces sp. NPDC127117, assembly GCF_042677325.1. Taxonomy (NCBI): domain Bacteria; kingdom Bacillati; phylum Actinomycetota; class Actinomycetes; order Kitasatosporales; family Streptomycetaceae; genus Streptomyces; species Streptomyces sp. NPDC127117. The sequence continues at coordinate 51,419 of NZ_JBHXTM010000054.1, read as the reverse complement.
GGGCGGCGCAGATGACGTGCTCGTCGACCAGACCCCGGTAGTCCCGCAGCTGCTTCGCGCAGCGGGGGTCGTCGGTGACCGGCATCGGGACCGGGGCGCCGAACGGGACCGTGCCGACCGCGGCCGTACGGGCCCCCAGTGACTCCGCGGCGCCTGCGACCACCGTCCGCAGGTGCCGCAACTGCCCGTGCAGTTCCTCGAAGGTGCCGCACGGCGGTGTCTTCGTCTCGACCTGGTACCGGCCCAGCTCCCGGGAGACCAGATCGCCCAGCTCCTCCGCGGCCTTCGTCGCCACCTCGTCCCCGTACGGGACGACTTCGCGAGTGCGGGGATCGACGAGAAAGTGCTCCTCCTCCACGCCCATGAGCGGTACGGAAAGGAGTAATCCGCTCGTATCGGCCATGGAGGTCACCCTAGGAGGTACATACGTGCACCGCAACGGGCCCTCCGGGCACCCCCGCGCGAACCCCTGGGAGATGCCGGTGCCCGCACGTATCCTTCGCGTACGTACGTCGCCCGGCGGGAGGTACGCACAGCATGGTGGACGCCGACCCGGGGCTCTTCGGGCCCGAATCCGTGACCTGGCAGCTGCACGGCGACCCGATGATGTGGATCGCCGGAGTCAGGGCGCTCTACCTCCAGGCGCTGCACCCGCGCGCCGTGCGCGGCGTCACGCAGAACTCCGACTTCCGCAGGGACGCCTGGGGACGGCTGATGCGCACGGCCGGCTTCGTCGGCACGATCACCTACGGCACCACCGAGGCCGCCGAGAAGGCCGGCACCCGGGTCCGCAGGATCCACCGGCTCATCAAGGCCACCGACCCGCAGACCGGGGAGAGCTACGGCATCGACGAGCCCGGACTGCTGCTGTGGGTGCACTGCGCGGAGGTGGACTCCTACCTCCAGGTCGAGCGCCGCTCCGGCTTCCCGCTCACCGCCGCCCAGGCCGACCGTTACATCGACGAGCACCGCCACAGTGCCCGCCTGGTCGGCCTCGACCCCGCGGACGTGCCGGCCACCACCGAACAGCTCGCCGCCTACTTCGAGAGCGTGCGGCCCCGGCTCGCCGCGTCCGCGGAGGCGCTGGACGTCGACGACTTCCTGCGCCGGCCCCCCGTCCACCCGCTGCTCGTGCCGGCGCGGGCCCTGCTGTGGCGGCGCGTTGCGGCACTCGCCTACCAGTCACTGCCCCCGTACGCCCATGAGCTCTACGGCAGACCCGTCGCACCGGTGCACACCGTCGACCGCCGCCTGCGCACCGCCGGAACCGTGCTGCGCTGCGTCCCCGCCCGGCTCCGCTGGCAACTCCCGCCCGGTCACATTCCGAACGCGATGGCCCGGCTCGGTCCCGGCAGCCGCCCCACCCCGTACAAACTGCGCAGCAGGGCCGCCATACTGGACGGGCCGGGGAGGGCGCAGCAGTAGACAGCAGGCGGAACAAACGGGGGCGACAGCAGGCGATGGCGGACACCAGGCTGATCCAGAGCCGGTACCGACTGCTCGATCTGATCGGGCGGGGAGGCATGGGCGAGGTGTGGCGTGCCCGCGACGAGTCGCTCGGCCGCCATGTCGCCGTCAAATGCCTGAAGCCGATGGGGCCCCAGCACGACCAGTCCTTCACCCGCGTCCTGCGCGAACGCTTCCGCCGCGAGGCCCGGGTCGCCGCCGCGCTCCAGCACCGGGGCGTCACCGTCGTCCACGACTTCGGCGAGCACGAGGGCGTCCTCTACCTGGTCATGGAACTCCTCGACGGGCGCAACCTCAGCCAGCTCCTGGAGGACAACAAACAGCACCCGCTGCCGGTGCCCGACGTCGTCGACATCGCCGAACAGGTCGCCGACGCGCTCGGCTACACCCACCAGCAGGGCATCGTGCACCGCGACCTCAAGCCGGCCAACATCATGCGGCTGGCCGACGGCACGGTGAAGATCTGTGACTTCGGCATCGCCCGGCTCGGCCACGACATCGGCTTCACCTCCCGCCTCACCGGCACCGGCATCGCCATGGGCACCCCGCACTACATGTCGCCCGAGCAGATCAGCGGCGGCCAGATCGACCACCGCAGCGACCTCTACTCCCTGGGCTGCGTGCTGTACGAGATCGCCACCGGAGCCCCGCCGTTCGACCTCGACGACGCCTGGGCCGTCCTGGTCGGGCACCGCGACACCCAGCCCCGGCCGCTGCGCACCCACCGGGCCGAACTGCCGGGCTTCTTCGACCGCGTCGTACTGGAACTGCTGGCCAAGACCCCCGAGGAGCGCCCCGTCGACGCGGGCGACCTCCGGCAGCGGATCGCCGTCGGCCGTACCGGCGAACAGCCGCATCTGCCGCTCACCGGGCAGGTACCGCTCGCACCGCCCGTTCCCGTCGTACTCCCGGGACAGCAGCTGCCGGCCTGGACGCGCGGCATGACCACCGGTCTCAGGGCGACCGGCACCCACCCCCGGCTCGCCCCGCCCGAGCACTGGGCCGGACTCACCGGCGAGTGGACCACCGGCACCGATCCCCGCAGCCTCCCCGGTGAACTGCCGCTCAGGACCGAGCGCCCCACCCCGTCGCCGGAACTGCTGTCGGTCCTGGCCAGCCGGCACAGCGCGGGTCTCAACCTGGGCCGCCTCGGCCACTGGGAAGAGGCCGGCGAAGTGCACCGCGCGGTCGCCGCCGAGCGGGAGCACGCCCTCGGCCCCGACCACCCCGACACGCTCGCCAGCCGGTACGAGATCGGCTTCACCCTCAGCCGCACCGGACGCGCCTCGGACGCCCTGCGGGAGTTCGACCGCGTCGCCCGGGGCCGCGATCGCACCCTGGGCCCCGACCACCCGGAGACCCTGGCGGCCCGCCAGGAGACGGCGTACGTGCTGGGCCGGCTCGGCCGGCACTTCGAGGCCCATCAGGTGTACGTGGCGGTGCTCGCCTCCCGCGAACGGTCGATGGGCCCCGACCACCCCGACACCCTGCGCTGCCGTCACAACCTCGCCTTCAACCTCAGCAGGCTCGGCCGTCTGGAGGACTCGTACCGGATGGCCAGGGACGTCGCGTCGGCCCGCAGCCGGCTGCTCGGCGCCGACCATCCCGACACCCTGGTCACGCTCTACGAGGTGGCGTACACCCTGGGCCGGCTGGGGCGCTGGACGGAGGCCCTGCAGGCGTACCGGGAAGTCGCCCAGGCCCGGTCGCGATCGCTCGGCGCCGACCACCCCGACACGCTCTCCGCCCGCTACGAGGTCGGCATCAGCCTCGGCCGTCTCGGCCGCAGCGCGGAGGCCCTGGAGCTGTACCGCGCCCTCGTGGCGGACCGGACCAGGGTGAGCGGCGCCGCCGACCCCGAGACGCTCCGCGCCCGCCACGGCCTCGGCGTCAACCTGGGGCGCCTCGCCCGCTGGGAGGAGGCGCTCGCCGAAGCGCGCGACGTGTGCGCGATCCGCGAACGAGTCCTGGGCCCCGACCACGCCGACACCCTCGTCAGCCGCCGGGAGGTCGCCGTCGGCCTCGGCTGGCTCGGCCGCTGGGCCGACGCCCTCACCGTCTACCGCACGGTCGCCGCGGCCCGTGACCGGCTGCTCGGCGCCGACCACCCCGACGCCCTCGCCGCCCGCAACGACGAGGCGCACTGCCTGGAGCAGCTCGGCCGGGGCACGGAGGCCGTGGAGCTGTACCGGCAGGTCGCGGCGTTGCGCAGCGGGCAGCAGTCACCGCACTGACCGGGCATCACGGCCTCTGGCCAGCGGTGAGCGCGCCGTGCTACGAAGGGTCATGCCCGCACCCGACAGCTATGACGCAGTGATCGTGGGCGGCGGCCACAACGGTCTGGTCGCCGCCGCCTATCTCGCCCGTGCCGGACAGTCCGTCCTGGTCCTGGAGCGCTTGGCCACCACCGGGGGAGCAGCCGTCTCGACCCGCCCCTTCGACGGGGTCGACGCCCGCCTGTCGCGCTACTCGTACCTGGTGTCCCTGCTCCCGCAAAAGATCGTCCGCGATCTCGGACTGGACTTCGCCGTGCGGAAGCGGACCGTCTCCTCGTACACCCCAACCGTGCGCGGTGGCCGCGCCACCGGACTGCTCGTCGGGGGGAAGGGCACCCGGGACTCCTTCGCCGCGCTCACCGGATCCGACCGCGAGTACCGGGCGTGGGAGCGTTTCTACGGCATGACCCGGCACGTCGCCGAACGCGTCTTCCCGACGCTCACCGAGCCACTGCCCGGCCGCGACGCGCTGCGCGGGCGGATCGACGACCCACAGGCCTGGCGGACGCTCTTCGAGGAGCCCATCGGCGTCGCCGTCGAGCAGAACTTCGCCGATGACCTGGTGCGCGGAGTCGTCCTCACCGACGCCCTGATCGGCACTTTCGCCGACGCCCACGATCCCTCGCTGCTCCAGAACCGCTGCTTCCTCTACCACGTCATCGGCGGTGCGACCGGCGACTGGGACGTCCCCGTCGGCGGGATGGGCGCGCTCACCGACGCCCTGGCGCGGGCCGCCCGGGAGGCCGGGGCAGAGATCCGGGTCCGGCACGAGGCGACCCGGATCGAGACCGACGGCACACGCGCCGAGATCACCGTCCGCTCACCGGACTCCGAGCACGTCGTCGCGGCCCGCAAGGTCCTGGTCAACGCCTCGCCGCAGGCGCTCGCCGCCCTCCTCGGGGACGAACCGCCCACCCCGGCCGAGGGCGCGCAGCTGAAGGTGAACATGCTGCTCACCCGGCTGCCCCGGCTCCGCGACCGCTCCGTCGACCCGCGCGAGGCCTTCGCCGGGACGTTCCACATCGCCGAGGGTTACGGGCAGCTCGCCGAGGCCTACCGGGACGCGGCGGCGGGGCGGCTGCCCGCCGCCCCGCCGTCCGAGATCTACTGCCACTCGCTGACCGACCCCTCGATCCTCGGCCCCGGTCTCGCCGCCCGCGGCTACCAGACCCTCACCCTCTTCGGTCTGCACACCCCCGCCCGGCTCTTCGCCGCCGACAACGCGGCGACCCGCACCGAACTGCTGGCCACGACGCTCGCCGAACTCGACGCACACCTGGAAGAGCCGGTCACCGACTGCCTGGCCCGCGACGAGAACGGGGAGCCGTGCATCGAGGCGAAGACCCCGCTCGACCTGGAGCGGGACCTGCGGCTGCCCGGCGGCCACATCTTCCACCGCGACCTCGCCTTCCCGTACGCCACGGAGTCCACCGGCCGGTGGGGGGTGGAGACGGCGCACGCCAATGTGCTGCTGTGCGGGGCCGGTGCGGTGCGCGGCGGCGGGGTCAGCGGGGTGCCCGGCCACAACGCCGCGATGGCGGCGCTGGGCCGGTGACCGTGGTGCGCTACCCGCCGAACACGCCCCGCAGCGCGCCGAGCTTGCGCGGCAGGTCGTACTCGGCGCCGCCCTCGTGCCCGTTGTACGTGAACACCTCGATCTGCGCCGGGCCGGCGTAGCGGTGGTAGGCGGCGAACACCGTGGACGACGGGCAGATCTTGTCCATCAGGCCGACCGAGAACCACGCCGGGGCGGTTGCCCGTGCCGCGAAGTTGACCCCGTCGAAGTAGGACAGCGTCTCCATCGCCTCGTCGATCCGGAAGCGGTGCCCGGACAGCCAGCGGGCGATCTCCGCGTACGGTCCGGCGTCCGTGATCTGCGAGGCGCGCCGGTAGTGGCAGAGGAACGGCACATCGGCGACGGCGGCCACGATGTCGTCCCGCAGCCCGGCGACGGCCAGCGCCAGGCCGCCGCCCTGGCTGCCGCCGAGCACCGCAACCCGGGAGGCGTCCACCCCCTCGTGGGCCTTCGCCGCGTCCACCGCCCGCACCGCGTCCGTGATCAGCCGCCGGTAGTAGTGGCGGTAGGGGTCCTCGATCCCGCGGGTGAGGAAGCCGGGCGAGGAGGAGCCGTGCCCGTCCGGGCCGATGTCCGGGGTGTCGGCGGTGTTCTTGCCGCCGCCGCCCTGGCCCCGGTTGTCCATCACCAGATGGGCGTACCCGAGCGCGCTCCAGGTCAGCCAGGAGTACGGGATGCCCCGGCCGCCGTTGTAGCCGATGTACTGCACCACGGCGGGCAGCGGGCCGGAACGCCCCTTCGGCAGCAGCAGCCACGCCTTCACCGGCTGCCCGCCCCAGCCGCGGAACGTCACGTCGAACACATCGACGGTCGCGAACCCGGCGTCGTACGGGACGAACTCGGCGTCCAGGTCGTGGCGGGCCGTCTCGGTGAGCGTCTTCTCCCAGAAGGCGTCGAAGTCGGCCGGCTCCTCCGGCTCCGGCCGGTAGTCGCGCAGCCGGTCCAGAGGCATGTCGAACAGCAAGGGTCTAGCTCCTCTTCAGGGTGAGGTTGAGGGTTGCGCCGTGGCGTCCGGCGGTGTCGGCGGTGATGCGGATGCCGTCGCCGGTGGACCGGGCGCTCACGCCGGGATCGGCGGAGACGACGCTCAGTCCGCGCTGCGCCAGGTCCAGCACGACCGAGGTCCGCAGCTGGGTCGGATCGGACAACGACACCTTCACCGTCTTCCCGTCCGGGCGCACCAGCACCGAGGCGGGGCCGTCCGAGGTCAGGTCACGCACGGTCCCGGCGGTCCAGAAGTTCGCGGCGACCAGCCCGTCCGCGCAGCGCTGCACCGCGTGCACGGCGGTGGAACGGGCGATCAGCTTCACCGGCGGTGCGGCCGACCACTGCTCGGTCCGCTCGGCCGAGGCGGCCGGGGCCTGGAGCCAGTAGTAGCCGGCCCCGCTCGGTGCGGCGCCGTGGTCCTGCCACAGCGTCAGATACGGCCGGGTGACCGATGTGTCCGTGCCGTACTTGAGGTTGATCTCGCGCCAGGTCGCCGTGCGTTCCTCGCGCAGGCCCCGGAGCGTGACGGGCTCGGGGAAGACATAGCCGCCGGTCCCGGCCACGTGCAGCCACCGGACCTCGTCGAGCCGGGCCGACCAGCCGGCGTCCGTGGGCGCCGCCGTGCCGTTGACCAGCAGGGCCGCCTTCGGGTCGCGGAGCTTCCGGTTCTCCACGACCGTCTCGGCCGTGCCCGCGTCGGCGCCGATGCCCGAGCCGACGCAGGCGATCACGTCGTCCAGGCAGAACCAGCTCTTCAGCCCGTGCAGCGAACTGCCGTACGCCCGCAGCTCCATGCCGTACGCACCGAGCGTGGTGCCGGGCAGCGAGGTGCCGCCCGTCCAGTCGGCCGTACTGGTGGTGCGCTGCCCCGCCGCGTCCGCCGGGCGGCCCGCGATGACGGTGGTGCCCGGCAGCCGGGCCGGATCCACGGTCGGCCAGTAGTCCTCGCTGTAGTGGCCGAGGTCGTCGGTGTAGAGCAGGACCATGCCGTCGGAGAGGTGCCAGGCGTGCAGGTTCTCGTTCTGGATCGACTCGTAGTTGTAGATCCGGGACGAGTACGCGGAGATGCCGAGCGCGAACGACGGCCGGTGGTGGGCCGCCTTGTCCATCCGCGGGTGCTGTTTGTGCGCGACCAGCGGCCCCCGCGCCGGCACCGGGGAGGCGATGACCTGCCGGGCGGCGACCAGCGACGCCAGGTCGGTGACGGCCAGGAAGTCCCGGTAGGTGTCCTCGGCGATCCACTGCTTGACCAGGGAGGTGAACCGGTCGGCCGTCTCGCCGGGGAAGCTCGGGATCAGCCGCACCACCGCCTCGATGACCGTCTGCGCCGACACGTGGCCCTGCTTGCTGGGGCGGGCGATCTCGCGCCCGCACACCGAGGCCATCACGTCGCCGCGCACCAGCAGCGGGTCGAAGCCGTCGTCGACCCAGCCGCGGATGTTGTCGAGGTCGGGGTCGGTGACCGCCCACTCGGTCCCGGCGAGAAGGTTCAGCAGCCGGGACAGGTTGTTCAGCAGCTCCTTGCCGTACCCGCCGTTGTACGGGTGCTTGTAGTGCTGGAGGAACGAACCGTCGGAGTAGAAGCCCTCGCCGGTGCCCTCCGCCGCGGCGCTCGCGTCGTTGAAGGCGAGGACGCTGTTGGCGCCCGAACCCTCGACGTCCGAAAGAGCGTCACGGACCCGGGCCAGATCGCCGCCGGTCCCGGTGAGCACCGCGTTGACGGCGACCACGGTGGAGATCCAGACCCGGTTGGCGCCGGTGGCGATCTGCCGGTCGGCCCGCCAGAGGTTCGGGTCGGGGGTGTAGTGCCGCACGGCCGCGGTGATCCGGCCGAGCCGCTCGGTCCCGAGCACGTCGTACAGCAGCACGGAGGCGTCGTTGAGAGCGAGCGCGGAGCCGATCTCCCAGTCCCAGTCGTTGTCGAACCGGGTGTGGTCGGCGCCGTAGCGGTTCGTCAGCATCCAGTCGAGGCCGGCCAGCAGCAGATCGCGCAGCGCTGTGTCGCCGTACTGCGGGGTGCCGGGGACGGCCCACGCGGTCGCGACCGTGGCGAGCCGTTTGAACGATGTCGTCACATGGTTGGAGAGCGTGGTGCTGGTCAGATCGGGGAACAGCCCGTCGGTCCGGGCCGGGTCGAGACCCTTGACCGAGGTGGTCGCGGCCTTGCCGATCCTGGCCACGGCCGCGGCGATCTGCGGGTCCGCCAGGTCGAGGCCGGGGCCACCGGTGAGCAGGGTGTGCCAGCGGGTGCGCAGCGCGGCGGGGTCGTCGGCGACGGCGGCCGGCGCCGTGGCGTGCGCGGGGCCCGCGGCGGTGAGCGTCAGCGGAAGCGCGGCGGCGGCGCCGAGAGCCGCCGCCCCGGCGAGAACGGTGCGCCGGGTGGTGCCCGGAGTGGTGCCTGGGTTGGTCATGCGGCCCTCACAGGAGATGTCGGCGGTCGACGGCCGCTGCCAGCGCGGCATGACCGGAAGGATTGGGGTGGAGTCCGTCTCCGCTGTCGTACGCGGGCAGCAGCCGTGCCGGGTTCCCCGCGTCGCGCAGTGCCGCGTCGAAGTCGACGACGGCGTCGAAGACCCGGCCGGTGCGCACCGCCGCGTTGATCCGCTGCCGGACCGCTTCGAGCTCGGGTGTCCAGCGGGTCCAGCCGCCGAACGGGGCGATGGTCGCGCCGACCGTCCGCAGCCCGGCGTTGCGCGCGCGGAGCACCAGCTGCCGGTACCCGGCCAGGACGAGCGCCGGATCGGTCTGGCTCGGCGGCTGCTGGAGGTCGTTGACGCCGAGGTGGACGAGGACGGTGCGCAGTCCGGGCAGCGACAGCACATCGCGGTCGAAGCGTGCCTGGCCGCCCGGCCCGAACCGGGCGTCGTCCAGCAGCAGCCGGTTGCCGCTGATGCCGAGATTGGCGACGGCCGAGCCGGGGAGACGCCGGGCCAGCTGGTCGGGCCAGCGCAGATCGGCGTCGTCGGGTGTGCCGACGCCTTCCGTGATGGAGTCGCCCAGCACCGCGATCACGGGCCCGTGCGCGCCCGTGACCTCGACGCCCGTCAGCAGGAACACCGATGTGGTGCGCTCGCCGTCGACGGAGTGCGAGGCATGGGTGTTGCGGTGGAAGGAGAGCGGACCGGTGGGGCCGGGGAGCTTGGTCTCCACCGTCAGCCGCGCCGCCTCGGGGGCACGCAGTCCGGCGACCGCGTCGCTGGTCAGCGAGGAGCCCGCGGCGAGCCACGCCTGCCGCTGCCCGCCGAACGTGACCGGCAGGCCGCCCGCCGTCACCGGGCCGACGAGGACCGGGGCGGTGCCGAAGGCATGCCCGTAGCGCAGCCGGACGTTTCCGCCCGCGGAGAGCCGTACGTTGGTGACGCAGGTGCCGTCGGTCAGGCCGGCGCTCGCCACCGTGTCCGTGGCGGTCGGCGCCGTCTGCGCGGTCGCCCACGACGTGGTCCAGCGCGACCGGGCCGTGCCTGCGCCCGACCGCTCGGCCGCCTGCGCCCCGGGTGCCGCGGCCGCGACCGCCGCCAGACCGGCCGCCGCCGTCAGTACCCCGCGTCTCGCGGGTCCTCGCCCGCTCACTGGGGGCACGCACCCGTCGGGTCGTACTCGCTGCCGTAGGTGCCGACCGCGTCGCCACCGGTGTTGTCGCTCATCGTGTTGGTGCACACCGGACCTTGCGGGGTGCGCATGAACTTGATGCCGCCGCCCGCGTTACCGGTGATGGTGTTGCCGTAAATACTGGTGTTCACGCCGTCGGTCGCGGTGTCACCGCCGAGCCGGATGCCCGAACCGACGTTGTCGTGAATGGTGTTGTAACGGAAGATGTTGCCGCTGCCGCGCGCGTCCAGGCCGCCGGAGCTGGAGTCCTTCTGACCGCTGCAGTCGTTGTACTCGACGTAGTTGTTGGTCGAGTTCTCCTTCACATCGACGCACTCGTTGCCCTGGGTGGCGATGGTGTTGTGATGGATGCGGTTGTTCCTGCTGATGTCGGGGGCCGCGTCCGGGGCGCCGTTCGCCCCCTGCTGTTCCGGGGCGGTGCCGAGGTAGATGCCCTCGCCGTTCTTGCCACCGCCGCCGAACTTGAAGTCGTTGACCCCGCAGTTGGTGATCGTGTTGTCGGAGATGTCGGCCCCGGTCACCAGATAGCGCACCCGCAGGCATTCGTCGGCGGCGTTCTTCAGTGTCATTCCGGTGATACGCAGAGCGCCCACCCCGTTGCCGGGAGTCGTGCTCATGACATAGATGAGCTTGAGGCGGTACCCCGACACATCGGTGGACGACCCGTGCAGCCCGTCCACGGTGAAGCCGCTGAGCGTCGTCGAGTCGTGCTGCACCTGGATGATCCGGGCGTCACCGGCCCCCTTGACGACGGCGTTCGCCGGGCCGGTGATGGTGACACCGGCGCGCTTGGTCACGATGTCCTGCTTGTACGTACCGGCGGCGAGGTTGACCACCGCGCCGGTCGGCGCCAGATCGACCGCCTTCTGGATCGTGGCGAGCGGGGCGCTCGCCGACGTACCGGCGTTGGAGTCGCTGCCGGACGGCGACACGTAGTACGCGGTGGCGGACTCGGCGGCGACGGACGGCGGGGGGAAGGCGAGCGGCGCGCCGGCGGCGAGCGCGGCGACGAGGGTGGTGCGCAGTACACGGCTCATGGGGTGTGCCTCCTGGGGTCTGCGAAGGACAGAGCGAGCAGTACGGGGATGCTGGGGCCGAGGAGCAGGGGCCCCAGCGGTACGACGAGGGAGATCAGCGCGGCGGAGATCACCGCGCCGAGCAGTGCGGTGCCACGGGCCGCCGACCCGAAGCCGAGAGCCAGCGCACCGCGTGACCAGGTGCGGACCGTTCCGTGCGGCGTGCGGCCCGCCTCGGCCGCGAGCGCCACGTGGTGGATGGTGAGGGCGGCCGCGATGCCCACCTGCGCGGCGAGCAGCACGAACGTCCACGGCTCCGGACGGCCCAGCAGATGGACGACGTTGGCGGCGAGCACGATGCCCGCCGCGGTGGACGCCAGAGAGTGGCGCCACAGGGACCGCCAGTACCGGGGGAATGCGGCGAAGGCGTTGGTGAAGCAGCGGCTGTCACCCTCCGCCCGCCACCGCTGGAGGGCGTGTCCCATCGCGGCGAGTGCGGGAAGCCAGGTCACGACACCGAGCGACAGCACGGTGAAGGCGGCCCCGGCAGCCGCCGGGTAGGCCACGAACTCCAGCCGCCGCAGCAGCGTCGGCCAGCCGGACGAGAGGGTTGCCTGCATGATCAGCCGACCTTTCCTGTGTACGGCTCCGGGACATCGAGCAGCACCCGGCCGCCCAGCTCCAGCCGGGTGGCCGCCACCACGTACGGGGCCGAGCCCTCGGCGCCGAGCAGCACCGCCGCCGCGTCCGCCGACACCGAGGCGGTACGGATCCTGCGGGCGACGGGGGAGAGGAGCACGGTCTCCTCGCCGAACGTGACGCCCTGGCCCTGCGTGCACCCGACCCGCTCGGCGGGGGCCGGTGCCGGGCCCGGGACGATCGCGGTGAGGAAGAGCGCGTCCGTCGAGGGTGCGGTTGTCGTGCTCAGGGTGTGCAGTGTGCGGGTGAGCCGCAGCTCCGGCGTGCTGGACGTCGGATTGGCCTCCACCTCGGTGGCCTCGGAGACGACCGGGGCGCCGAGCGGCGCGAACTGCCGCACCAGGGCGGAGGCCGCCCCGGACCGGATCAGCCGGCCGCCGTCCGGCCCCGGCTCGGTGGGCCGGTCGGTCTGGAGCAGGAACGTCCACTCCCGCTCCGTGTCCGCCTCGGCGAGATCCAGCAGCACGAGCCGTCCCGACGGGGTGAACACCAGCGTCCGGTCCAGCCGCCGCACCCCGAGCGCGGGGTCGTACATCGCGGAGATCTCCGCTGTCGCGTGCGCCCAGCCGCAGTCCGGACCGGCGAGCACATCGCGCTGCCGGGCCTGCCGCTCGTACGGGATGTCCTTGTAGACGTGGTAGCGGTCCTCGTCCGCGTAACCCTGACCGTCCACCAGGAGCAGATTGTGGTGCGCGGCCCGCTTGCGGTTGCTGTAACCCTCGTCGACGGCGAGGAAAGCACCCTGCGAAACCAGCACGAACGATCCCGAATCGGGGTGGTGGTGGCCCTGGTTGAGGGTCTCCCAGCCCAGCTCCGCCCGGTGCTTCGCGGAGGTCTCCCACGCCTTGTGGCCACCGCCGGGGCTCGCCTTGAACGAGACCAGCGTGGCGTTGTCGTCCCATCCGGTGCGGGCCGCGAGCAGCCCGAGGTCCGGGAAGAACGCCCTGGTCTCGGTGGGACGGGCACCGGCCACCGAAGGGTCGTACCAGAGGTATTCGAGATACGCCTCCGGCAGGATCCCCGGCCGCACCCCGCTCTCCGCCGCCTCCTGCCACAGCAGTTCACCCGAGGCCAGATCGCCCAGCCACTGCGCCTGAGGAATCCCGTACTGCGCCGCGAGACGGTAGTACAGGCCGGCGCTGTGTCCGCTGCGCCGGTCATGGCAGTCGCCGTGGTCGACGTTGAACGCGAAGCCGGGAGCCGACTGGTGCAGCCGGTAGCGGAAGGTGTTCGAGAGGAAGCCGCCGCGCCCCCACCAGTCGATGCCCTCCGCCTCCTGGAGGAGATCCAGATGTATGGCGAGGAACGGCACGCCGTAACGCCAGTACACGACCCCCTCGGCATGCGAACCGTCGTCCGGCATCAGATCGAGGACCGTGCCGAGGTTGTCCTTGGCACGCTCGGTCCACGCCTCCTTGCCCAGCACATAACCGGCCGTCGCCAGACCCGCGTAACAGATCCAGTTGTGGTTCTGCCAGTACGAGGACGACCACCAGCGGCCCTCGCTCGCCACCGCGAACTCGTACATCCGTCGCCCCTGGAGCAGCAGCTTGTACCGCAGCAGTGCCCGCACGCCGTCCGGCAGATCGTCGCCGATCCACCGGTAGGCGAGCGAGAGGTGGTGCAGCAGCCAGCCGGCGTCCAGATCGTGGTCCGGCATATGGGCCTTGCCCCAGTGCGGCAGCCGCACCGCGGCCTCGATCCAGCGCAGGCTCTCCGCCAGATGGGCCGGATCGCCGCTCACCCGGTAGGCCAGCGCCGGGTTGGAGGCGGCCGGGCCGAGCCAGGTGATGCTGGCCAGGGGGTGCGTACGCGGCGGGGTCAGCCCGCGGTGGCGGGCCGCCTCCTCGTACAGCCGCGCCTGCTGCGCGGAGCGCGGGCCGGGCGGCGGGGTCGCCGAGAGCAACAACGGTCAGTCCTCCGTCCGGAACCGTGCGGTGCCGCCGTCGGTCAGCGAGACCGTCAGCACTCCGTCACCGTCCAGCCGTACGTCGGCCACGGCGGGCCCGGCCGACGCCGCCTGGTACACCGAGGCGAAGGTGACCCGGTCCGACTGCGCGGTGAAGTCGACCCGGGTGCGCACGCGCTGCGGATCGTCGGCCGGACCCGGGCCCGGCCGGGAGACCGGACGCACGGTCGCGCCGGGGGTGTGGGTGTGCCAGCCGTGCAGGGTCTCGTCGCCGTACCAGGTGGTGCGGACCTCGCCCGATGCCTGGAGCTGGACGTCCAGCGCGACACCGGGACGCAGCTGCGCGGTGAGGCGCCGCTCGTCCTCGGCACACACCGTCAGCAGATCGACCAGATAGCTGTCACCGAGCACCACCCGTCGCACCGCGCGCACCCCCTCGTACGCGGTCGTCACCTCGGCGGTGACGGACGAACCGTCCGAGCCGAGCAGCCGCCCGGTGCACTCGGCCTGTTCGCCGCCGTCCACCCGGAACGCCGGATGGGCCTCCGTCGACGCGTACAGATCCCGGAACTCGGCGTGTGCGTAGGGCACTTGACCGGGATCGGGCTGCCACGGAGTGGTGTCGCCGTACAGATACAGCGACAACTTGTCGCGATGACCGTGCGAGCCGCCGTGCGGACCGAAGTCCACCAGTGCGTGGACGCCCGCATGGTGCAGCACCGCGTACCCGGCGGTCGGGAACACCGTCACCGGACCGGGCGCCGGCCGCTGCGGCAGCGGCGGTCCGGCGAACCAGCCGTCCAGCTCGCGGTCGAGCCCGTCGTCCTGCGTGCCGAGCTCGGCACGGGCCCGCCCGGCCACCGATTCCAGTGCCGGAGACGGCACCAACTGCTGTGCCAGGGCTACGAGTTCGAGCCACTCCAGGGCGAGCGGGTGGCGCAGACACGGGCCGTCGTGCAGCGCCGGCAGGATACCGCCCGGCGTGGCGATCGCCGCCAGCACATCCGTCATCCCGGCCAGCACACCCACCACGTCGGACGGCACGGCGTTGGGGTCGGTGCCCCGCAGCGCCAGCAGCGCCGCCCGCAGCACGAACCCGTGGTAGTAGGTACTGCCTTCCCACTCCCAGCCGTCGTCGGCGACCGCGACGCGCAGATGCGCGTACAGCCCGTGCTCGCCCTCCAGCCACCGCCCGGCGCCGTCCCACTCCTGGCCACGGGCCGCCGCCGCACCCCGGCTCGCCGCCACACCGGCCGCGTTGAGCCACGCGGTGTAGTTGGAGGCGAGATGGCCCTGACCGGTGAGCACGTCCCGGGCGTCGAGAGCGGCCTGCTCCAACGCGTCCAGCAGCGGCAGCACCGGCGCCAGGTCCTCGGTCGACTGCTCGGCGAGAGTGATCACGGCGTGCCCGACATTCACCGCCCAGATGGCGTCGGTCAGCGCCTGGTGGAAGAGCCGGCCGCGCAGCATCCAGGACTGGGCCTCGCCGTGCCGCTCGGTGGCCAGCGAGGCGTACAGCCCCGCGTACTCCACCAGCCGGGACACGGACTCCGCGCGCTCCTTGCGGTGGGCGAGCACCCGCAGGTGCCGCGCCCACGCCTGGTGCGAGAGCACCAGCCAGGCGCCGCGCACCGCCTTGTCGTCCACCCGGCAGCCGTACGCGCAGCGCGCACCGTCCTCGGGGAACACCCCGGAGAGCAGATCACCGTGGTCGAGCTCCACGCCGTGCGCCGGGCAGACGTACGCGTGCCACCAGCCGCCCCGCTCCCGGGCGATCCGCCTCAACGCGGCCACACGCCACCGTCGATGTCCACCGTGGTGGCGGTGAGGAAGCCGGACGACGGCAGGGCCAGGTGGACGACCGCGGCGCCGACGTCCTCCGGAGTGCCGGCCCGGCCGACCGGGATACCGGCCTCCATCGCCTGCTGCGCCTCGGGGGCGGTGAACGTGTCGTGGAAGGCGGTGCCCTTGATGAAACCGGGCGCGACGGCGTTGACCGTGATTCCGGTGCCGCCGAGCTCCTTGGCCAGGCCCTTGGTGAAGCCGCGGACACCGGCCTTGGCCGCCGCATAGGCCACCGAGCCGGGGCCGCCGCCGTTGTGCGCGGCCAGCGAGGACATCGTGATGACGCGGCCGGCCGACGACTGCTTCAGGTGGGGGATGGCGGCGCGCACGGTGCGGAACGTGGACGTCAGATTGGTGGAGATGACCTGGTCGAAGTGGTCGTCGGACATCTCGGAGATGGTGGCCCGGCCGATCAGATGACCCGCGTTGCAGACCAGGACGTCCAGGCCGCCGAGGAAGCCGGTCGCCTCCTCGACGAGCCGGTCCACGTCGCCGGTCACCGTGACATCGGCCTTGAACGCCTTGGCCCGGCGGCCCAGCGCCTCGATCGCGGAGACCGTCTTCGCGGCCTCGTCGGCGGAGGAGTTGTAGTGGACGGCGACGTCCGCGCCGGCCTCGGCGAGCGCGACGGCGATGGCGCGGCCGATGCCGTGGCCCGCCCCTGTCACCAGTGCGCGGGAGCCGTTGAGATCAGCAGACATGGAGTAAGTACCTTTCGAGGAAGTACCGTTGGGGCCCGAGCCGGTCACCGGGGACCGGAACCGGTCACTTGAGACCGGCGGTCGCGAAGCCCTGCACGAAGTAGCGCTGGCCGATGAGGAAGAGAATGACCATGGGCAGGGTGGCCAGCGTGGTGCCGGCCATCAGGAAGTGCCACTGGGGACCGTTCTCCGTCTTGAAGACGGAGAGCCCCACCTGGATCACCCGCAGGCTGTCCGTGCGGGTCACCAGCAGCGGCCAGAGGAAGTTGTTCCACGACGACTCGAAGGTCAGCAGCGCCACGGTGGTGAGCGCGGGCTTGACCTGCGGCGTCATGATCCGGGCGTAGATCCGGAACTCGCCCAGACCGTCGAGCCTGGCCGCCTCCTCCAGCTCCACCGGAAGGTCCAGATAGAACTGCCGGAAGAGGAAGACCGCGAACGGGGTGACGGCGCCGGGAATGATCAGCGCCCACCAGGAGTCCAGCCAGCCGCTGCCGCCCTGGCCGAAGATGTCGTTCCCGCCGGCCAGCGGCATGAAGCGGACGATCAGGAACTCCGGCAGCACCTTGGTGTACGTGGGGATCATCAGCGCGGCGATGAAGAGGTAGAAGATGACCTCGCTGCCCCGGAATTTGATCCGCGCCAGCGAGTACCCGGCCATCGACGCCACGACCACATTGATCAGGGTGTGACTGAACGCGATGATGAAGCTGTTGCGTGCGTACGTCGCGAACGGCGCCGCCTTCAGCGCATCGACATAGTTCCCGAACTCCCAGTGCTCCGGCAGTAGTCCGGCGTCCTGGGAGGCGATCTCCACCGGGGTCTTGAGCGAGGTGAGCACCATCCAGACGAACGGCACCACCATCAGCAGCGAGACGACGGTGAGGGTCACGTAGAGCGCGATCCGGCCGACGGTGAGCGGCTTGCCGCTCTTCCCCGCCCGGGACTTCGTCGCGATCCCCGTCCCGGTCAGCTCAGTTGTGGCCACGGGTGCCTCCCATGATCCGCCGGTTGACCAGGGTGAAGCCCATCAGCAGCACGAACAGCACCAGTGACTGGGCGCAGGCGTAGCCCACGCGGAACTCCCGGAAGGCGGACTTGTAGATCTCGTACGTCATCATCGTGGTGCTGTTGGCGGGACCGCCGTCGGTCAGGATGTAGATCTGGTCGAAGGACTGGAACGCGCTGATCATCGACGTGATGAGGACGAAGAACGTCGCGGGCTTCAGCAGCGGCAGTGTGATCGAGAAGAACTGCCGGACCTTCGATGCACCGTCCACCGAAGCCGCCTCGTACAGCTCCTTCGGCAGGGACTGGAGTGCGGCGAGGTAGATGAGCATCTTCATGCCGATGCCCTGCCAGATGCCGACCAGGATCACCGAGGGCATCGCCCACGAGGTCGAGGCGAGCCAGGCCGGTCCGTCGATCCCGAGGAACGACAGGAGTGTGTTCAGCAGCCCGTTGCCCGGGTTGTAGATCCACAGCCAGACCAGTGCGATCGCCACGGTCGCCGTCACCTGCGGCAGGAAGACCGCGGTACGGAAGATGCCCCTGGCCTTCAGACCGGTGTGCAGCGCCAGGGCGACGAGCAGCCCCAGCAGCATGCCGAACGGCACGGTGAAGAAGGTGTAGATGACGGTGTTGACGATGGACTTGCGGAAGACCGCGTCGCCCATCATCTCGCTGAAGTTGTCCAGACCCACGAACTGCGGCGCCGTCAGCACGTCGTACTTCGTGAAGGCCAGGACCACCGATGCGACGACCGGCAGGCCGATCCAGAGCGAGGCATGCAGCAGCGCGGGCGCCACCATCAGCATGCCGGCGCGTTGCCTGCGGCGCCCCGGCCCCGTCGGTGCCCGGCCGGTGCGCTTCTTCGCGACCGTGCGTCCGTCCGGGGCGGAGGGCGGCGCGGGGCGCGCCTTCAATACGGATGTCGCTCCCACAGTGACGGGTCCTTACATCCGGCCGATCGCGGCCTCGGCGAGCCGGCCGAGTTCCGCGATGGCGTCCTTCGCGGACTGGTTGCCCACGATCGCGGGCTCCAGCGTGGGCTTGATCTTTTCGCGGATCTCCATCCAGGCGGCGGTGCCGCCCTCGGAGCACGCGTCGCCCATGCTCTGCAGGGAGAGATCGACGAACTTGTTCTCCTTCACGTACGAGGTGTCGCTGAGGTCCTTCAGACCTGGCACCGAACCACGCTGCTTGGCCGCGCCGAGGATCGACTCGGGCGTGGCGAGGTACTCGACGAGCGCACGGGCCGCCGCGGGGTGCTTGGAACTGGCGGACTGGGTGACGAGCGTGCCGCCCTGGAGCATCGCCGGCCTGCGGTTGGCGAGGACGAACGCTCCGAGCTTGTCGTCCTTGATCAGGTCCGGCGTCTGCTGCCCGGCCTGCCTCCACAGCGCGCTGGACGTCATCATCATCGACGCCTTGCCGGTCTGTACGTTGGTCGGGGCGCCGAGTTCCGTCTTCTTGGCGTAGTCGGCGGAACCGTCCTTGACGAGGTCCTTGAAGAACTGCAGCGCCTCGACCCCGCGGGCGTCGGTGAACAGCACCTTCTTGCCGTCGGCGCTGAACAGCTGGCCGCCGTTGGCGAAGAGGAAGGTCTCCCAGCACTGGCGCAGTTCGATGGAGAACGGGTCGAATCCGACCCGGCCGTCCTTGGTGAGCTGCTTGGCCACGGCGCGCAGCTCGGCCCAGTTGGCCGGGGTCTTCTTGATGCCGGCCTCGGCGAAGTGGTCCTTGCGGTAGACGACGATGCGGGTGTCGAGGACGACCGGCAGCGCGTACAGCTTGCCGTCGTACCGGGACGGCTCCAGCACCCGCTTCTCGTAGTCGTGCGCGGCGGCGAACTTCTCCGGCAGCTCGGCGATCGCCTTCTTGGCCGCGAACGGCGGTATCCAGCCCACGCCCATCATCAGCACGTCGGGCAGCAGACCGCCCGCGAGACCGGTGGTGATCTTCTCGTTGAGCTGGGCGTACGTGGTGTAGTCCACGTTCACCTTGACGTCCGGATACTTCTTCCGGAAGCCGCCGAGTATCTCCTTCTCCAACAGCGTCTTGCCGTCGGCACCTTCGTAGATCGGGGTGAGTAGGGTGATCTCACCTTCGGCGGGACCGTCGGCGGAGCCTGTCGCCGAAGTGCCGGTTCCGCACCCGCTGAGCGCGGCGGCAGCGGTACCGGCGCCGATGGCGGCAAGCAGCGACCGTCTTTTGAGTTGCATGGAACACCCCTTTTGAGGTGGAGGCTGTGGATCGAACCAGCGATGAGACCCAGCCATGGCTGGGAAGTGCTGGTAAATCGATGCACTGATGCTAGGAACGCCGTGAGAGCGACGTCAACAGCTGATGCACATGAATTTTCGGGGATGTTAACGGGTGTACCGGTAAACGAAGTTCAGTAAATCGATACACTGGTATGGTCTAGCGAGTTCCGAACCGGAGGTGGCATGAGCGGGGTAACGATCCATCAGGTCGCGGAGGCTGCGGGGGTCTCCGCGAGCACGGTCTCCAACGTCCTCAATGGACGGACGGACCGTATGCAGGCGGCCACGCTGGCGCGCGTGGAGCAGGTGATCGAGCAGCTCAGCTACCGGCCCAACCGAGCCGCCCGGATGCTGCGCACCGGCCGTATCAAGGTCATCGGCCTCATCGTGCCGTCGGTCGCCAACCCCTTCTGGGGAGCGCTCGCCCGCGAGCTGGAGGCCATCGCGCTCGCCGAGGGGTACCACGTACTGCTCTGCAACAGCGAGCGCGACGCGGCCCGGGAGCTCAAGTACGGCGAGGAGCTGCTCGCGGACGGGGTGAGCGGGGTGGTGCTCTGCTCCTCGCTGCCCTCGCTCGACCACATGACACCATTGCTGAGCCGAGGGCTGAAAATGGTCGCCTTCGACCGCACCGCGCAGGCCGGCGATCCGCCGTCGCTGGCCTCCATCAGCGTCGACAACGCGATGGGCGCCGAGATCGCCACCCGTCATCTGATCGAACTGGGCCACCGTCGGCTGGCGTTCGTCTCCGGCTCGGTCAACAGTGTCAACCGCCGCGAACGGCTGCGCGGTTTCCGGGCCGCCCTGGAGGCGGCCGGTCTCGACCCGGCCGACGCGATCGTCTGGCCCGGCGCGGATGCCACCGAGTTCGGTGACAAGGACGCGGCCGAACTGGGGCGAAACGCCGCCAGGGAGCTGCTCGGCGGCCCGCGCCCGCCCACCGCGTTCGTCGCCATCAACGACATGTGCGCGATCGGGATCTGCCGCGGTGCCAAGGATGCCGGGCGCAACGCCGGACAGGACGTCTCCGTGGTCGGCTTCGACGACATCCTCCTCGCCGACCTCTTCGAACCGCCGCTCACCACGGTCCGCCAGCCGCTGCCGGAGATGGCCGCGGAGACCTTCCAGCAGCTGCGGGCCCGGATCGACTCGGCCCCGGCGGCGGGCCGGTCGCTGCTCATCCGGCCGAGGCTGGTCGTACGGGAGTCGACGGCCCCGGCGCCGACCGGTGCTGCCCCGGTGATCCCCGCACCGGGCGGACCGGAGCAGCCGGTCGCGGGCCGGACGGCGTAGCAGGGGCTCATCCGGGCGGGTCAGGGATGGGCGAGTTCGAGTACGACGATGCCGGCGAGGACGGCCGCGCCGGCGGTGAGGCGCAGCCGCCCGAACCGTTCACGGAAGAGGAGCGTGGCGATCAGCGCCGCGATGAGGATGCTGGTTTCGCGCAGGGCCGCGATGGTCGCGAGGTCGCCGTGGGCCTGCGCCCAGATGACGAGGCCGTAGGCGGTCAGTGAGACGACGCCGCCGGCCAGGCCGATCCCGTAGACCGGCTTGAGCTGTGCGAACAGGGGGCGGCCGCGTCGGGCCAGTGCCAGCAGCGGCAGGACGGGGCCCTGGCACAGGAAGAGCCATGCGATGTAGCCGATCACGGTCTGGGAGCTGTGGATGCCCGTGCCGTCGACGACTGTGTAGGACGCGATGACCGCGCCGGTGGCCACCGCCGCGGCGAGTGCGGGGAGCTGGGCGCGTCCGGGCCACCCGTCCGCGAAGGCCAGACCGGCCAGACCTGCGGAAATCACCAGCACCCCCGCCATTTCGGCGGCCGCGAGCGGTTGGCCGAGCACGGTCACGGAGGCGACGGCCACGAGCAGCGGGGCGGTGCCACGGGCGATGGGGTACATCTGGCCGAAGTCCCCGAGCTGGTAGGCGCGCAGGAGGAAGAGCTGGGAGAGCACTTCCAGTGCGGCGGAAACCAGGATGAACGGCCAGGCTGCGGCTTCGGGTATCGGTGTGAAACAGACCAGGACCGCCGCGCAGCCGGTGTACGCGAGGTTGATGAGGGTGAAACCAACCAGTTTGTCGGTTATGTGGTGGGCCATTGCGTTCCACAGGGCATGCAGAACGGCGGCGGTGAGCACGGCTGCGGGCACGGCTGTACCCGCGGGAAGGAACGAGGGCATGGCGAAAGGGCTCCAGGCGGCAGCAGACTATCTGGAATGAGATTCCGCGCTACTCTAATCACATGGAACAAAATTCCGCCGACAAGTACCGGCTCGGCGCTCACGTACGGGCCAAGCTGCCGGAGCTCCGTGAGACCGAGGCCCGTGTCGCGCAGGTGATCCTCGACCAGGGGGCCGACCTCGTCGGGCTCAGCGTCAGCGACGTCGCCGCCCTGGCCGGCACGGCGCCGTCATCGGTCGTCCGTGCCTGCCAGCGCCTCGGCTTCCGTGGCTACCAGGAACTGAAGATCGCGGCAGCGCGCCAGAGCCCCACCCGCGCACCGGAGCCGGATCCCAACGGCGACCCGGCAGCCCGCGCCCTGGCCGACACGATCCATGCCTCCCGTGAAGCCCTCGACGACCTCGCCACCACGCTGACCGCCGACCGGCTGCTCGCCGCGGCCGCCGCGCTGGACGCCGCGCCCCGCATCGTGGTCGCGGCGGCCGGCCTCTCCGCCGCCGTGGCCGCCGACGCCGCCTACCGACTGCGTGCCCTCGGGTGCGTCGTCGACGCCCCTGCGGACCCCCTCACCGCCCAGCTCGCCGCCGCCCAACTGCCCTCGGGTGCGGTCTGCCTGGCCATCAGCCACACCGGCGCCACCCGCAGTACCGTCGACACCGCTCGCCGTGCCCGCCGCGCTGGCGCCGAGGTCATCGGCCTCACCAGCTACGCGCAGTCGCCCCTGAGCGAGACCTGCACGCACACTCTCGTCGCCGGGGGGCAGGACCTCGTCTTCGGGCTGGAGACCACGGCCAGCCGGATCGCCCACCTCGTCACGGTCGACGCGCTCACCCAGACCCTCCTCGGCCTTCGCGCGACCACGGCGGAACAGACCCTCCGGCTCTCCGCCGACGTCACCGCCGACCACACCTACTGACCCGGCCGGGCGGCTGCGGGTGTCTCATGTCGAATGCGTTACATATTCGCCTGGAGGTCGGCACTCTGAAACGAACCCTCGGTGCGAGGTGCGATACGAGGGTCGCGTAAGGAGGCGGGTAATCCACCGATAATGGCCCGTTTCGTCATCGTGGTCGACTGTTATCGACCTGTTACGGGCATTACGGTGTGGCCAAAATGGACCCTACGTGTAACGTGCGGGCATCCGGTCGGCGGTTGAACCAGCCGCACGGCAGTTCCGCGAGAGGGGTCCGTCTTGCCTACCCGCCCAGCCCGCCGCGCAGTAGCGGCCACCGCACTGCTGATCGCATCGTCCACGGCGTTGTCCGCATGCGGAAAAGATGGCGCCGTCGATGACGCCGCCGCTCCCACCGGTGATGTCACCGTCGCGGGTGTGCACGTCACTCGCGACGCGAAACTCCACGCTTCTCTGCCCTCGGCCATCAGGTCCAGCGGTACGGTCCGGGTGGCGACCGACGTACCGTATGCGCCTTTCATCATGTTCAAGACCGAGGGGCGGCCCGAGCTCACCGGGCTCGATCACGACCTCGGCCAGGCGCTCGGCGCCAAGCTGGGGGTGCGATTCGCCTTCGCGGCCCAGAAGTTCGACGGCATCGTGCCCGCCCTCCAGGCCGGCAAGTTCGACGCGGTCATGTCGGCCATGACCGACACCAAGGAGCGCCAGCGTGTCCTGGACTTCGTGGACTACTCCGTATCGGGCTCGGGGATCCTCGTGGTCAAGGGGAATCCGGACCGGATCGCACGGCTCGGCGATCTCTGCGGCAAGAAGGTCGGTACCCAGGCGGCGAGCCACCAGCTGGAAGTGCTGAAGGCGCATCAGTCCAAGTGTGCCGAAGCGGGTAGGGGTGCCGTCTCCATCCAGACGTTCCCGAAGGATTCCGACGCCCAACTCGCCCTGCGCGCGGGGAAGGTGGTCGCCGATCTGGTGACGAAGCCCGGCGCCGGCTGGACGGCGAAGACCGCCGACGGCGGCCGTGCCTTCGAAGTCGTCGAAGACCCTGCCGCAGGCGGTGGCTACGAGGCGACACCCAACGGCATCGGTGTCAGCAAACAGCTTCCCGGGCTGACCGACGCGATCCAGAAGGCCCTGCAGGCACTCATCGACGACGGCACGCTCGGCAAGATCTGCGACAAATACGGCGCCGCCTCCATCGCCGTGAAGCACGCCACCAGGAACGCGGCGGTGTCCTGACATGGCCGCCCTCACACCCGCCGGGTCCGTACGCGGCGCCCAGGCCACCGCACCGGTCGCCGAGAAGAGTCTCACCGTCGTACCGATCCGTCACTGGGGCCGATGGCTGGCCGCCGCGGCAGCCCTCACCGCCCTCGTCGGCCTGACCGGCTCCCTCGCCGGGAACAAGAACCTGCACTGGGACATCGTCGGGCACTACGTCTTCGCCGGCCTCGTCTTCGACGGCCTGGCCACCACACTGTGGCTCACCGCGGCCGCCATGGCCGTCGGCCTCGGGCTGGGCGTTCTCGTGGCCGTGATGCGCCTGTCGTCCAACCCCGTGCTCCGGGTCCTGGCCAACGCGTTCGTATCGGTCTTCCGCGGCACCCCGCTCCTGGTCCAGATCATCTTCTGGGGATACGCGGGTGCCCTCTACAAACACATCCTGATCGGCATCCCGTTCACCCACATCACGTTCCTGGACATGGACACCAACACGGTGCTCACCCCCACCGTCGCCGCACTCCTGGCACTGGGACTGAACGAGGCCGCGTACGCGAGCGAGATCGTCCGCGCGGGTATCCAGTCCGTCGACACGGGACAGGCGGAGGCCGCCCAGTCGCTCGGCATGCGCCCGGCCCTGACCACCCGGCGCATCGTGCTGCCCCAGGCCATGCGGGTCATCATCCCTCCGCTGGGGAACGAGACGATCAACATGCTCAAGATGACCGCTCTGGTCTCGGTGATCTCCGCCCACGACCTGATGTCCAACATCCAGGACGTGTACGCCCAGAACTACCAGGTGATCCCCATGCTCGTGGTCGCCGGCATCTGGTACCTGATCCTCGTCACGGCACTGGGCCTGCCGCAGTCCTGGCTGGAGCGCCGCTACGGCCGTGGCACCTCACCCGCCACCCCTGCCGCCGGGCCGCTGCGACGCCTCGTCACGGGTGCCGCGCTCCGGATCTCCCGGACCGCCCCCGCCGCATCGACCGACATGAAGGGATGACTGTGGAAACGCCGATGGTGCACGCCGAGGGCGTGCGCAAACACTTCGGGAAGGTCTCCGTGCTCCGGGGCATCGACCTGACTGTCGAACGCGGGCGCGTCTGCTGCCTGCTGGGCCCCTCCGGCTCGGGGAAGTCCACGTTCCTGCGCTGCATCAACCATCTGGAGAAGATCGACGGAGGCAGCCTCTCCGTCGACGGTGCCCCGGTCGGCTACCGGCAGCAGGGCGACCGGCTGTACGAGCTGAAGGAACGCGAGATCGCCCGCGCCCGCCGCGACATCGGGATGGTGTTCCAGCGGTTCAATCTCTTCCCGCACCTGACAGCCCTGGAGAACGTCATGGAGGCGCCCGTGAAGGTCGCCGGCGTCACCAGGGCCGAGGCACGTTCCGACGCCCTGCGGCTGCTGGACCGGGTCGGCCTCGCCGACCGTGCCGAGCGCTATCCGGCCCAGTTGTCCGGCGGCCAGCAGCAACGTGTCGCGATCGCCAGAGCGCTCGCGATGAAGCCCAAACTGATGCTCTTCGACGAACCGACGTCGGCCCTGGACCCGGAACTGGTCGGGGAAGTGCTCGACGTGATGCGGCAGTTGGCCGCGGAGGGGATGACGATGGTCGTCGTCACGCACGAGATCGGATTCGCCCGGGAGGTCGCGGACACGGCCGTCTTCATGGACGGCGGTGTCGTGGTCGAGGCCGGTGACCCCCGGCAGGTACTCGGCGATCCCCGGCAGGAACGCACCCGCACCTTCCTGTCGAAGGTCCTGTGATGCCCGAAGCACGGCAGCTGGGCAGGGCGGCCCCGCTGCTGTCCGACGCCCTCGCCCTCCAGCCCCGTTACCTGGCGGACCTGGAACATCTGGTGTCCATCGACTCCGGCTCGTACAGCCCCGAAGGAGTCAACCGCATCGCGACCTGGACCGTGCAGCGCCTGACCGGCCTGGGGTTCGAGGTGGACCGGACGCCCGTCACGGTCCCGGGCCGGGACATGCGCTTCGGTGACCTGGTGGTGGGGCGGCTGCCCGGCCGGATCCCTGCCGAGCAGGGCGGACGGCGCATCCTCCTCGCCGGACACCTGGACACCGTCTTCGACGACGGGACGGCGGCGCGGCGCCCCTTCACCCGTGACGGCCCGCTGGCCCACGGCCCCGGAGTCAGCGACGACAAGGGCGGCCTGCTGGCCGGCCTCACCGCCGTGGAGATCCTGCTGCGGCGCGGACTGACGGACTTCGCGGAGATCGTCTTCCTGGCCACCCCCGACGAGGAGATCGGCTCCCCGGCCAGCCGCCGGGTGACCGCGGAGCTCGCCGGGGCCGTCGACTACGGGCTGGGCCTGGAGTGCGCCCGGGAGAACGGCGACCTCGTCATCGCCCGCAAGGGCGTGGCGGACTTCCTGATCACCGTCAGGGGACGGGCCGCACACGCCGGCATCGAACCGGAACGCGGAGCCAACGCCGCACTGGCAGCCGCTCAACTGCTCATCGCCTGCCAGGAGATGAACGGACGGTGGGGCGACGTCACGGTCAATGTGGGGATGATCCGGGCCGGCAGCCGTATCAACATCGTCTGCCCCGAGGCCGAGTTGCATGTGGAGGTACGCTCCTCGACCGAATCGGGCATCCAGCGTGCCAGGCAGGCCATCGTCGTGGCCGCCGCCCAGTTGTCCGTACCGGGCACCAGCGCCACCGTGCGGCAGACGGAAACATGCCCGGCCATGGAGGACACCCCGGCGGCCCGCGCCGTGTTCGCCCGCGCCCGGGAAGCCGGGGCGGAGCTGGGCCTCGACCTGGGGGCCGCTGCCACCGGTGGAGTAGGCGACGCCAACACCATCGCCGGAGCCGGGGTGCCGACGCTCGACGGCCTCGGCCCGGTCGGCGGCGGTGACCACAGCCCGGAGGAATGGCTGGACGTGACGACGGTCCCGCACCGGGTTGCCCTGCTCGCGGCACTGATCACGGCTCTCGGCTCCACGACGACAGCCGACCCGGATGCCCGGAGCGCGCCGGTCCGCGTAACCTGAACCTCTTCAGAAAGGTGGCGCCCGGCCCATGTCCTCACTCGCCGAAGAGATCCGGCAACGGTTCGGTGACCTCAGCCCCGCCGAGCGCAAGGTGGCCCGGGTGCTGCTCGCCGGCTACCCGTCGGCCGGTTTCGAGACGGTGGCCACGCTCGCCGAACGCGCCACGGTGAGCGCGCCCACGGTGATCCGATTCGTCAACCGGCTCGGCTACAAGGGGTTTCCCGACTTCCAGGCGGCGCTGCGGGGAGAACTGGAGGAACGCGGCGCCTCACCCCTGCAGCTCTACAGCACACGGGGATACGGAGCCGCGTCACCCGGCGCACCGGACGAGGAGGGGCGGGACACGGCGCACCCCGAGGGCGGACAGGACGTGTTCAGTTCCGAGGTCGCCCGCACGCTGCGGGAACTGCCACCCCACGACGTGCAGGCGGCGATCTCCCTGCTCTGCCACCCCAAGCGTCGCGTCATCCTGGCCGGCGGCCGGTTCACGCATCTGCTGGCGCAGTACCTGGGGCTGCACCTCATGCAGCTGCGCGGCGACGTGGTCATCCTGCCGGACCGCGACGTGGAGCGGACTGCCGTCCTGGCGGGTCTCGGACGACAGGACGTCCTCGTGGTCTTCGACTACCGGCGCTACGAACCGGACAAGATCGTCATCGCGGGGATGGCCGCGCAGTGCGGAAGCAAGGTCGTCCTGTTCACCGACGCCTGGCTCTCGCCGGTGACCAGCCTCGCCGACGTCGTCCTGCCCAGTCATGTCGCCGCGCCTTCGCCGTACGACAGCATGGTCCCGACGCTGGCCACCGTCGAGACGGTGCTCGCAGGGGTGATCGGGCAGCTCGGCGAGGAGGGGCGCAGCCATCTGGAGCACAGCGAGGACGTGTCCCGCCGGGCAGGTATCCAGCCGGACGACTCCGGGCCGGCCTGAGACGGCGGTTGCGCCTTTCAGCACACGCCCGCCCGCTCAGGCGCGATTGACGCGGTACACGTCCCGTACGCAGAGGTTGAGGATTGTGGTGGCCACGATGGCACCGGCACAGACCAGGAGTACGGTCCGGTCGGCCCAGGCATGTGCGGCGAGGGCGGTGACGAGGTAGCCGAGCGGGACGGCGATCCGCTCCCCGACACCGTTGAACGAGCTCATCCGGCCCAGTTCCTCCTGGGGCACCTGCTGTTGGAGCACGGTGTTCCACGACACGATGGCGACATCCAGCCCGACGCCCGCGAGCACGGTGGCGAGCAGCACCCACGGCAGGGCCAGACCGAGGCCGAGTGCCGCCGGTGGCAGACAGAGCCCGGCGCCGGTGATCACGGCGACGGCCAGCAGCCGGTACGGCTTCCAGCGCAGGCACACCACCGTCCCCGCCAGCAGCCCGAACGCGAACGCGCCCTGGACGAGCCCCCAGGAACGTGCCCCCGAATAGCGCTCGGCCGCGATCACGGGACCGAGCAGCTGAAACCCGGCCAGCCACGCGGCAACCACCACCGTTCCGGCGGCGGTGTACGTCCACAGCCAGGTGCGCGACCGGAATCCGGACCACCCCGCCCGCAGATCGGCCAGGGCGCTGCTCGTCGTGACCGGGGCGCTCAGCCGCAGGCCGAGCAGGAGCAGGGCCGCGACGAGAAAGCTGAGCGCGTCCCAGGACAGGGCCCAGGCCGGCCCGCCGACCGCGACGATCACCCCTCCGGCGACAGGGCCGAGCACCTTGACGGCATTGCTCGGAAGCCGGAGCAGCGCGTTGGCCCGTTGCAGATGCTCGGCCGCGACGATCTGCGCCACGGCGCCCGTCGCGGCCGGAGCCGTGAAGGCTGTGGCGATCCCGGAGACGAAGCCGCACCCGGCGATCGAAACGGTTGTCGCATGGCCGGTGGCCACGAGCGTCGCGAGCACGCCCTGCGCGGCCGCGGCCAGCAGGTTGCTGAGGAACAGGATCCGGCTGCGTGACAGACGGTCCGCGAGAACACCGCCCGCGACGGTGAAGACGATCGTGGGGACCGAATTGGCCGCCAGCACCACACCGAGCGACCCGGCTCCGCCGCCCTGGCCGATCACCGCGTAGGCGAGTGCGAGGGGCGCCATCGCGGAGCCGGTCGCCGAGACGAGAGTGGCGAGCGCGAACCGCCGGAAGGCCGGAACCCGCAAGGGCGTCGGACGGGCCGCGGGCGCCTCGACGGTGGACTCCATGATTCTCCTGTTGTGGGTGTCGCGGTGGTGGCTGCGGCCAGTGGAGCGGAGCCGCGCCGTCAGCTCACCGCCGGCGCTCCGTCCAGCTCCTCGCCGATCGCCGCCCGCAGCGCGTCGTGCCGCGGGCCGAGCGCGAAACGATCGTCGGTCCACCGGTCATGGGGATACAGCCAGACGGGCATGCGTACCAGATCGTCCGGCTCCCACTCGTAACGCGGCCACACATGCGCGTGCAGAAACCCGTCGGTGTTGCCGAGGATCTCCAGGTTCACCCTGCGGAACGCGGGGTCGGCACGGCGGCAGGCCCGCTCGACGGCCTCGCCGAGCCGGTCCATGTCGCGGAGGAAGGCCAGCCGTTCGGCTCGCGGGAGTTCCGAAAGGCGCTGTACGTGGGGCCGGTCGACCAGGAGCACCGAGTACCCGGGCAGGAACTGCACGTCCCCGATCACCGCGAATCCCGAACCCAGCCGGCGCAGCACGGTCGGGTTCTCGCCTCTCAGCGCACTGCCTATTCGGTCGTTCCGCCAGTTCGAAGTCACGGCAGGAACCTACCCCGGCCCGAACGACCCGTCTCCGTCAGAGACGTTGCTCGGCCAGATCCAGCCAGTGCTCCACATCGCCCGGTGCGAAGTGCCGGATGGCCCAGTCGGTCATCCGCAGACTCATATGGGCCCAGCAGGGGCGCAGGATGTCTTCGGGCAGTGCGTCCAGGATGTCGTCGAGGCGACGGACGACCCCCGGCGGCTGCTCCTGTGCGTGCATCCCGAAGCGCAGGGTGACCAGGTCGAAACGGCGGTCTCCCCGCCCGGCTCCGTCCCAGTCGATGACCCCGGTGACCGTGCCGTCGACGGCGAGCAGATTGCTGTGATGAAAGTCCTGGTGCACGACATCGTCCCCGGCCAGGCGGGGAGGGTGACCGGCGCCAATCGAACCGATCCGGCGCTCAAGGGCGGCGCGGGGGCGCCCGTGGCCGCGGCCCCCGGCCGGGTAGCCCGATGCCCGGGCCGCAGAGAGGACAAGACA